>JBBKWS010000183.1:0-12980 GCA_037969075.1 Bdellovibrionales bacterium
GTTTGAAAGTGCTCGCGACTTTTAGAGTTAATAAATTTAACGATGATACTGCCGTTTTCTTTGATCTTATATATATCTACGACTAAACCTTCTTTAATCTGCACCGTGCGTATAACTGATAGAACTTTTGAGTTTTGCGGCGCTAACACGTTTTTAACCTTGTCCCTAAGGCTGCTACTGAATCCCAGAGTTAAGGAAAATGAAAATAAAATGGCAGAAACGATATATAGTGATTTCACATACTATGTATCGGCTACTTATCCCCTTGTGTTTACGATAAAATGATATAGACGTTGGTCCTGCTCTTTTCCCTCACGGTAAGAGTAATGATCAAGAGAGCTAAAGGTATCTACATCTAAATAATGGCAATTTTTAGGGTCTATGCCGTAACCTTCAAGTTGGTGCTTTGTAATTGATTTTAGATCTAAGAACAGCTTTCCTTTGCTCTCAATATGGTAGGTGGTAGGTGATACGGGCTTTAATAGGTCCAGATCATTTTTACTAAACTCATAGTTTAGCGTGTGAATAAAGGGACCAACCCATGCTTGAATTTTAGATATGTCTGAATAAGGGTAAGCTATTTTTAAACTTTTTTTAATAATTTCAGATTGCAGTCCGCGCCAGCCAGCATGAATTCCTAAAACCGTATCGGTAGTGGGACAAAAAAAGAACAATGGTACGCAATCAGCTGTTTTAATAGTTAATGCTAAGTTTCTATCAAACGTAAAATGGGCATCAGCCTTTTGCTCACCACCTGGTTTAGCGGCTAGGCATACATCGCTGTGGTATTGATTTAATGTGCAAAACTGCAAGGACGGATGCTCTTTTTTTATATGATCAAGAGGGGCTGATTTTTTTCCAAAGAAAACAGTTAGGGAATCTTTTTGGTATACGTGCCCATGGGAGGTTTCAGTAAACATAATTAAACGTAACTGATAAAATCACAAAAAGTAAGTATATCCTTTAAACTTTCTGGAACAGGAGATTTAAATAATAGTGATTCTTTAGTGATTGGGTGTATAAAACCTAGTTCTGCAGCGTGCAGTGCAAACCTACTAAGCTCAGAAACCTTTGCTCTCAATGCGGTGGATTGCAATGATTTAACTTTGGTTGGGCTACAATAAAACCAATCAGCTAAGACAGGGTGTCCCATATCATTAAGATGTACTCGTATTTGGTGGGTACGCCCAGTTTCTAATTGCAATGAGAGAAGTGACAATTCTTTTTTGTAAGTAGAGAGCACTTTGTAATTAGTGACGGCAATTTTACCCTGAGCAACGCGGGATGAAAATTTTTTACGTTGGTTAGGAGCTCTTCCAATGAAGGTTTCAATTCGTCCTTGTGTTTGCTTTGGAGATCCAAAACATATCGCCCAGTATTTTCGGTGAACAGTCTTAGCTGCAAACTGTTTAGATAATGCATGGTGAGTAATATCATCTTTTGCCACCACTAGAAGGCCGCTTGTATCTTTGTCAATACGGTGGACAATACCAGGCCTGTCTTCGTTGAAGCCGACAGCTAGTTTTTTACAGTGAAATAATAGTGCGTTCACTAAAGTATCATCTTGGTGACCCGCGGCAGGGTGTACAACAAGACCGCTAGGTTTATTGATAACGATAAGATGATCGTCTTCAAAAACTATATCAAGGGGAATATCTTTAGCGACTAGTGATGATGGTGTTGTTTCTGGTATAATGAATTCTATATTATCTTTTGCGGTAATTTTATAAGAGCTTTTAGTAGCAGTAAGACCATTGATTGCAACAAGCCCCTTTGCGATAAGCTCTTGGGCTCTGGTTCTAGAGCTGATGCTTTCAGTTTTTGAGAGTGCAACATCTAAGCGCTGATCAATATTAGTTGTATCAATTTCTAAAATTTTCTTAATGTTAGTCACGAACGTCTTTAAGAATTCTCATGTAAGAGTCAGTAACTTTTTGTGAATCCAGTCCAAGGGTTTCAGCCATCTGCTTTACATAACCACGCACAAACACGCTGGCTGGAAGTTTGTTAAAGTCATTATTTTCAATTGCATTGAAGTGGTGACGGCCAATTTTTAAATGCTCGCAAAGAGTTTCTAGGTTTATGTTTTTATACACTCTTACTTTTTTTAAATAAGTTCCATCGAACATTTCTTGTTGCAGTAATTCGTGCTCAACCATTGGATCAATGTTGTATTGCCCAAACCTAGTTATTCCAACGCCTTGCTTTGCTAACTCTTTTTTATCTTCAGATGTTAGCGGTGGAGCCTTCACTTGTGCTGTAACTTTCGCGGCAGCTACACTTGGAGCTTTATCATGAATAACAGTAAAGTTTCCTGATTGTAGTTTTAAGTCATATTCTCTACGTTTAGCGTGGTGACTTAAAGTTTGATAAGCTTCATCTAATAAGTGATTTAGTTGAACAGCTTCGTCTCTACTAAAAATAGTGTATATGGCGGGGCTATCAGGGGCATAAATGCCTTTGGCTCGCAAGTAAGCTTGCTGTACCTCATCTGCACTTGCATTTGTAGAGATCTCTAAGAGCTCATAATAAGTTTGTTCTTTAAAGTCTGACACCTGATTATAATACGGCGGTTTTAGCGGTAGAACCAACAAGATTTTTAGCAATTTTAGCAATTTGTTGGCTGACTGAAGATTGTGGATTTGCGATCATAACGGGTTGAGATTTTCTAAGAGACTGCCACACGGCATCATCATAGGAGATGGCTCCAAGATAAGTACACCATACACCGAAAAATTTATTACAAACACTAGCAATCCCATGCCCTACCTGTTCATCATGACTCATGCGAATCTGATTTAATACGACAGATAAATCCAATGACTGTAAATCATTCATAATATAGCGGCCTAGCACGGCATTTCGTTGATAAATATCTTTAACAATTTGATTTGGAGACTTCTCTTGAAACTGGTCACGGTGGGCTAGCAGTGAGTTTAGCTCATCTTGTGCCCCATGAGTGGTAATTGCATGCTGCAGTTTACGGTAGAAAAGTACTTTTAAAAATCTATAAGCATTTTCAATGCTAGTTGGTTCAGCAGACGCTACTAAGATTGAGTTATCAGCAGAGGTAAAAAAGTCTACGGTCGCCGCTGCCGTACCCGCCCCAAGATCTAAAATTATGATGTCTGAGTTTAGAGTTTTAACACCTTTAATTAATTTTTGTACATCGGAGTCGCTTAGTTGCGTAATATTTAATGAATCAAAACAACCACTGATTAGCTTTAGGTTAATATATCTGGTGGGCTCTTCTAATTCTTTAAAATGTGTGATTTTGTCACTTAAGAAATCGCTTATCGTTGTGCGCACTGATTGCAAACCTAAGCATGTGTGTTGGTTTGAAGAGCCCAAGTCTAAATCCACCACAGTAACTTTTTTAAACCTGGATAAATAAATAGCTAGATTGGAAGTGAAAAAACTTTTTCCAATGCCACCTTTGCCGCCGCCGACAGCAATAATAGTAGGGGTGTTTGTAGAGTTATTATTTGTCATATTTGCTATCGCCTCAATATTTTCAGACATGGCGTTTAATTTCCCCTTTTACTAGCTTCTCTTCGGCAGCAGATAAGCGAATATAAAGGGGCTCTAACAACTTCCATTCTAAAGTCTTATTAAGTTTTAGATATACTAGACCCAATTCAGCCAGTGTTTCAGCTGTTGGATAATCGTCATATTGCTCACGCAATAAACTTTTGTTCATAGAATCTGAGAAATCATCTTTTAATAAACCATAACCATCGCCAACAACAATATGAGGCGTGGTTATCATTTTCTCTAGTTGTTCCAATGACATAAGTTGTGGCGGCAAGGTTTCGGTAGCAAGACCATGTTCTACTTTAAACGTTGCACAGTAGACCTCTTGCCGTTGAGCATCTCTAATACTTAGCACGGGAAAATCTGTCTTTATTGGCTCAGCCATTAAGTGCAGGGAATCAACTGCGACAACGGGAATATTATTAGCGTAAGCAAATGCTTTTGCTGTGCTGACGCCAATGCGAACACCCGTAAAGCTACCTGGACCAATGTCACAAGCCACAAGAGAAATGTCTTTGGCGGTAAGTTTAACTGCAAGCAATCCCTCTTGAATACGCGGACCTAATATTTCGGCATGCGATTTATCGGCATGCCAAGAATTTTTATATAAGGTTTTCTTACCATCATGAAAACAAATACTTCCGTATGAGGTCGATGTAGTGATGGCAAGTATTAACATTAAGATCCTATAACTCTAGAGATATCGTTAAACATGGCGAATATCATTAGGAATAGAAGTAAGAAAAAGCCAATTTGCTGAGCGATGGCAACCTTATGTAAACTTACCGGCGCGCCTTTGATTGCCTCAATGGTAAACAAAACTAAGTGCCCGCCATCAAGAACAGGAATTGGCAGTAAGTTTATGATAAAAAGATTTATAGAAATAATTGCCATAATCTTTAAAAAAGGAACTAAACCAACTTTAAAAGATTCGCTCGCGATTTGCCCAATCATAATAGGGCCACCGATTGATTTAGTGGAAACTCGGTTTTGAAAAAGCCTTAAGAATCCGACAACAGTAGATACAACCCAGTGGTTGGTTTCTTCAAGACCTACGATTAGTCCCTCAGAAATAGATTTTACAGGGAAAGCCTGTGTAGGCGGCGGCATCATAGTTAATATTGGCCCCACACCAATCTTTAATGATTCCTCTTTTTTGCCCGTCATAGGGTTCTCTTGTGTAAGCATGGCGGGAGCAATTGCTATTTCTAAATCCTTGCCAGCACGTAAAATTTTAACATTGAGTGGTCCACTAGATTTAGAGTAAGCAGAAATATTTTTAGTCAAATCAGTCCAATGTACTAATGGCGTTCCGTTGATAGCTAAAAATTTATCACCAATCTGGAGCCCCGATTTATCAGCGGCTGAATCGGGACTGATAATGCCAACATATAGCTCTGGATTTTCAATTCCTACAGCCTCTAAGTTAGTTATAGACTCCACGCTTGGTAAAATAAACTCAAGCTCTTCGGGCGTCTCATTATCTGCCGAGGTTCTCTCTATTATAAGTTTTAAAGAGGCTACAGTATTCTCGGACACCATCTTTTCTAATTCATACCAGCGGCTAACGTCTTTGCCTTGAAATTTTATAATTCTATCGCCCGTTCTCAATCCACTCTTATAAGCCTGGCTATCAATATTACCGACGCCGATAGATGTTCCGTATGTGATGACATCGATGCTTTCAATAGTTCTTATAGTTTCTTTCAGCGATAGTATATTGGGATTTTTAATGGTCTGTAGTTTTAAAGGAATTGAAATTTCATTTTTATCTGCGTAGCTTTCAATTTTTAGTGTTACAGAATCGCTAGGTGACTTACTTAGTTCGTCTTTGTAATCGTCCCAATTAGCAATCAGGTTACCATTAACGGATAAAACTTTATCTCCGGGGCGCAAGCCAGACGTGAAAGCCTCGCTGTACGGTTGCACTTGCCCAATAATAGGTAAGGCCTTAAGGTCGCCAATTTTTGCGATTGCAAAAAATAGTACAAATGCAAAAAGGAGATTCATAAGAGGGCCGGCTAAAACCACGGCTATTCTTTGTCCAACAGGTTTATGCAAAAAAGAAACCTTACGGTCTTCTTCGCTGATCTCTTCAGTGGGATTTTCTCCGTACATTTTTACATAACCACCAAATGGTATCAGACTAAGGCAATATATGGTGTCGCCATGTTTAAACTGAATCAGTTTTTTTCCAAACCCTAGGCTGAAAACCTCAACCTTCACCCCGTAATATTTTGCTACTAAAAAATGCCCGAGCTCATGGACAAAAATAAGTGCGCCCAACAAGATAATAAGTGGAATTAAAAAGCCAACCGATTGATGTAAAAAATTTTGTATCATTTCCATGGATTGATTTTAACAATCAATAGCAATATTGGCTATGAAATACGGGGATTTAGACGAAAGTTCGCTTTATATAAACCAAGTTACATAACAATAGAAAACAGGAAATGAAAAGAGAATGCTGTCTAAACGATCTAAATAACCGCCATGACCAGGCATGATACGTCCAGAGTCTTTCTTGCCAGCATTTCGTTTTAATACAGATTCAAACAGATCCCCAAATTGTGAAAATACCGAAGCAATAAGGCCAGCCAGCGTTAGGCCTAAGATATGGTCTTGTAGGCCTAATAACCAGCTAACACTAAAGGTTGTTACTAGTGCAGAGATGCAACCTGCTATCGAACCAAGTCTTGTCTTATTGGGTGATATCGTAGGTAAAAGTTTTATTTTACCAAATTTTCTTCCTATAAAATATGCCATAACATCTGTAGCTATTACCGTAGCGATACATATAAAGAAAATTTCTAAACCTAGTGGATGCCAAAGAATAAGCTGGGCCGTAATGCCCGGTAAAATACCAACATATATAAATCCCATCATGCAAGTTGCAATCAGAGATTGTTTGGCAAGGTTATCCTCATCTTTTCTAGCCATAAGCATGACTAGGGTAGATAAAAACATTAAACCAAAAGCGATAAGAGCAGCAGAGACCTCAAATTGTTTGTTCGCAAAAGATAAAAATATAAGAAATGTAAATATAAAAAAAGAAGCTTTAAGTGTGCGTTTTGCAGAAGGAAAGCACAGCTTTATAAACTCATATTGAGCGCCTAGTGTTGCTAGTAAAGCGACAACGCCAAGACCATTTCTTTGCCATAACATGTATAAAGTAAAAACTAGAGCGGCAACGGCAACGGCAGATAGCATTCGAACTTTAGTTGAGCTCATGTTTTTCGCCTTGTGTGGATTCGGTTGGAGTCTGGGATGGTGTTTTACCAAATCGTCTTTCTCTTCTTGCGTACTCAGCGAGGGCCTGTGTTAAATCACTGGCGACAAAGTCGGGCCAAGATTTTTCTATAATTATTATCTCAGCATAGGCGGCCTGCCATAGTAAGAAATTCGATAGGCGATATTCACCACTCGTACGAATAATTAAGTCAGGGTCTGGCATATCAGCTGTTTGTAAATAGTTGCTAACTAGAGTTTCATCGATAGTATCAAGAGGCTTCGAACCATTTTTAAAATCTATGACTATCTGTCTAATTGCTTGCGTGATTTCTTGTCTGGATCCGTAGCTTAGTGCCAGTGTCAGAACCATGCCACTATTGCCCTTTGTTGCATCAACCGCTTTAGCTAGAATATCTTGTGCATCAGCAGGCAAGTAAGAGATATCGCCGATAGACTGCAGGCGGATATTTTGTTTATTTAGTTCACGGGTTTCTTTTTTTAAAAACTTAACAAGAAGCCGCATAAGCAAGCTAACCTCTTCTTTGGGACGCATCCAATTTTCCATGCTAAAGGCATACAATGTTAAGTAGGGAATTTTTAATTTTGCAGAAGTGGTTACGACTTCACGAACTCTTCCAACGCCTTTAATGTGCCCAAACAGGCGACGCTTGCCTAAGCTTTGCGCCCAGCGCCCGTTACCATCCATAATAATTGCTAGATGATTAGGTAGAGCCATTATACAGTCATAATCTCTTTTTCTTTGTCCTCACCGACCTTATCCACTTTGGATATAAAATCATCGGTAACCTTTTGGATAGATTCAGATAATTTTTTAAACTCATCCTCAGACAATGTTTTTTCTTTTAAAGATTTTTTTAGCTCTTCATTTGCATCTCGGCGTTTCATGCGAATGGAAACTCTGGCTTCTTCGATAATTTTCTTTGCGTGCTTTACTAGTTCTTTACGTCTTTCTTCGGTTAACTCAGGAAGACGCATGCGAATTACTTTCCCATCATTCATCGGCGCCATGCCTAGATTACTTTTAACAATAGCAGCTTCAATTTCTTTTAATACAGACGACTCCCACGGGGAGATTAAAAAAGACCTGGCGTCGGGGCAACTTATAGCTGCCACCTGACTAATCGGTGATTGATTTCCATAATAATCAACACGAATAGCATCTAGCATTTGTACATTCGCGCGACCTGTTCTGATTTTAGACAATTCGTTTGATAATGCTTCTAGAGATTTTTGCATTTCAGCTTCAACAGTTTTTTGAACAGCCACTGACATATCAGTCTCCTTTAATGATTGTACCGATCTTTTCACCTTTAACAGCTTTTAGGATATTTCCTTCGCCATTTAAGTTGAACGTTAAAATAGGAAGGTTGTTTTCCATACATAGAGTTATGGCGGTACTATCCATAACCTTTAATTGTTTTTGGATGGCCTCAAGGTGAGATAAAGTTTCAAATTTAATTGCGTCTTTGTGTTGCATTGGATCTTTATCATAAACGCCATCGACTTTGGTTGCCTTCATAATTACGTCAGCTCCAATTTCAATAGCCCTTAATGCTGCCGCCGTATCGGTAGTAAAAAATGGATTTCCTGTTCCGGCTCCAAAAATCACTACACGGTTTTTCTCAAGATGGCGGATTGCACGCCTACGAATATATGGCTCAGCAATTTCTGACATATCAATAGCGCTCTGCACTCGTGTTTTTACATCTAGTTTTTCAAGAGCATCCTGAAGGGCTAAAGCATTTATACAAGTAGCCAGCATTCCCATGTAATCAGAGCTAGCGCGATCCATGCCTTGTGCAGATGCGGCAACACCTCTAAAGATGTTACCCCCACCAATCACAATACCAATTTGCACGCCAGTTTCTAAGGCTTGAGCAACCTGCCGGGCGATACCTTGGATAGTCTCAGCGTCGATGCCATAGCCTTTGTCTCCAGCTAAAGCCTCGCCGCTCAATTTTAGCACTATGCGTTCATAGATGCGTTTCGCCAAGATGCAACTCCTTACTGTACGTTAGATGCAGCCGCTACTTCTGCAGCAAAATCAGAACTACGCTTCTCTAGACCTTCACCCAGTTCAAATCTAGAAAACCTACGAATTACAATGTTTTCGCCGATAGAAGCAATGGTAGTTTTTAGGTAATCACCAATAGTAACATCTGGATTTTTAACAAACTGTTGCTCAATAAGAACTTTTTCAGATAGCCACTTTTTAATTTGGCCTTCAATGATCTTTTCTAAAAACTCTGGTTTTTTACCCTCTTCAATGGCTTTTGCTTTCAATAAGCTGCGCTCTTTTTCAACTAAGCTTGGATCAACTTCTTCTGCTTTTACACAAAGCGGAGAGGTTGCAGCAATGTGCATGGCGATGTCTTTACAGAACTCTTGAAATTTTTCATTACGAGCAACGAAATCTGTTTCAGAGTTAATTTCAACAAGTACGCCAATTTTTCCGGCGCCATGAATGTATGAAGAAACCATTCCTTCGGCAGCTGCGCGTCCAGCTTTTTTCTCAGCCTTTGCGATGCCTTTGGTACGAAGCCATTCGATGGCCTTTTCAAAGTTACCATTTGTTTCGGCAAGTGCTTTTTTGCAATCCATAAAACCAGCACCAGTTTTATCTCTTAATTCTTTTACAACGTTTGCGTCGATAGACATAGGAACTCCTAAAAAACTAAATGTTAAAAGTGTAAATGGGCTTTAAAAAAACAAGAGAGATTAACTCTCTTGTTCTTCTGTATCAGCAGTAGGCTCGTCAGTAATACCTTGTTCTACTTCAATGCTGATTTCAACATCTTCAGCAGTTCCGGCAGCCACTAGGCGACGAGTAGCTGTTGCCACTTTTGTCTTAATAACTTCAACTTTTTTAGCTTCTGGCTTTTTAGGGCTAGAGTCTTTTGGTGTATCAGAACCTTTGTCAGTTTGAGAACGTAATTTTTGCTCGTGAACTTTAGCGCCTTCAAGATAAGCTTCAGCCATCAAGTTAGAGAAAAGTTGGATCGAACGAATCGCATCGTCATTTCCTGGAATTGGAAAATCGATCATAGACGGATCTGAATTTGTATCAGCAATTCCAACTACAGGAATTCCCAAAGTCTTGGCTTCAGCTACGGCAATTTTTTCTTTAATTAAATCTACAACAAACATCACGCTCGGCTGACCGCGAAGATCTTTGATACCCTCTAAGTAATCCACAAGTCGTGTGAATTCTTTATCCATTTTAGATTGTTCTTTTTTAGAAAAAAGAGTCCATTCGCCTTCGGCTTTCATGCGCTCTAATTTTTTAAGACGATCAATAGATGCTTTGATAGTTTGAAAGTTAGTTAACATTCCACCAAGCCAACGCTTAGTTACGAAATATTGACCACACTTTTTTGCAGCTTCTTGAACCGGCTCAACGGCTTGTTGTTTTGTACCAACAAAAATCATTTTTCCGCCTTGAGCAGCAACATCTCTTACTGCTTCAACTGCGCGCTGTGCGCCGGCTACTGATTTTTGAAGATCAATGATATGAATCCCACCGCGCTCACCAAAAACGAAATTCTTCATCTTTGGATTCCAACGATGTATCTGATGTCCAAAGTGAACACCCGCATCTAACATTTCTTTCATAGTAATATTTGGCATATTTCCTCCATTCTGGTTAGGCCTCGTCTTCGACATTGGATACACACCAGTGGAGTGCCGAAGACTGTGAATTACTAAAACACTAATAAATTAGTAGGGGATAAGTAACATAGGGTGGTTTAAAATGGCAGCCCGAAGTGTTGGGAGAAGGGTTTAGTGCGTGGCGTCAATAAGGGAGTGTCCGGCTCCGCTTCTGGGTCCCAGTGCGCAAAAGGTCTTTTAAACACATTTTTTATATTATCGGTGATACCCAAGTGTGACGGGCTTGGCGCCAGTCACATATTCGTACTGCCTCAAGAAGTCTTTATATTCCTCAGTCTTTGCGTACTCAGTTAGATGCGCGCTAGCAAGCTGGCGCTGCTCTTCGGTAAGAGGCTGAAACATGATGCTCTCTTGGATGATAAATTCAAAGTCCAAAGGGGTTCCTATACCTCTATATAATGCCAGTTCATTTTGAATGTCCTGTAGTTCTTCGGGGCTAAGGGATTTTGGGTCTCTTCGCTCCCAAGCCTTTGCCCACAAATGAACTCCAAATGTTCTAACAGCTTTATAGTACAACTCTGAACTATCATTACCGCCGGAAATATTCATACAATTATAAAGTCTTCTGTCAGCGAACTTTCTGTCCTCGAACGTGCCACCCACCCAATAGGAAATGTCATGTTCAACGCAGCAGTGTCTCCAGCTTCCATCGATGGAAGCGGTGCAACCATCTGTCTTAACAGGTCTTATGATTTGTGGTGGCGCGGCCAGCGTTGAGGTACTAAAAAATCCAATAAATAAAAAACATAATGTTTTAAGTAAAGTGCGTCTATCCATGCGAACTTCCCCCCGAGACCAATAATGATATCTATAAAGATAGATTGTTCCACTAAATGATGTAGAGGAGGCTGAGCGTTAACTAGGAGGTTTAAGGTGGGAAGGATTTGGTAATAGATGAGAGAAAAATAAAACTTAAATCTTCTTAAATTAACAAAGGGACCATTTGGTCCCTTTGTTGTTGATCGAAATTATTTTTGATTTTTGATCGGTTGTTTTTTAGGTTTAACAACTCTTTTGGCTTTGATCTGAGCCAATTGCACTTTCATTTTTTCTAAGAGAGCCTTCACTTTAACTGTGGCCTGCTTCCCTTTAGCTTGTACACGCGAAGCCTTCTTCTTTTGTAAGGCTATCGCAGCTTTTGCGGGTGCTGCAGCTTTTACTTTCGCGGTTGCTTGTGACATTCGAACCTGCTTCTTTTCTTTTTTAGGAAGCACTTTTTTTGCGGCACCGTATGCACCATCACACCAGTATGACCCGTCATCATAACCATCGTCGTAGCCATCATCATACCCATCATAGTATCCATAAAAATAACCATCTTCGTATCCGTCATCGTAACCATCATCATAAGCGTCATCGATTTCGTCTTCTAGATAATTAATTTCATCTTCTAGATCATCAACGTAATCTTCTAAATCATCAATATAGTCATAGGCATCGTCTAAATCATCTTCGCAGGCATTGTAATCAGAGACTAAGCCGTTATAATTAATTACTAAAGTATCATAAAGACGGCCAAGACGTGTGTAGTCTACGAGTAGTTCTTGATACTCTTCATCACTTACGCCCACAAATGTTTCAAGAGGTGTGGAGCATAAGTCTACGCCTAGTAGTGAAATAATAGGAGTTAGACGTCGTACTGTCATTTGCCCGCTATCAAGCGAGTTAATGCCATTTAACAGGTTGGCGTCAGGGTTGAATGTCCAAGATAAGTCGATCGTATGACAATCAACTAGCAAGGCATCCATTGTTCCAACAGCTCGATTGCCAGCATTTACTTGCGGCTCATTAAAACGCATGTAAGCGTTGGCTTCATATATCGTTAGGTTGGCCTCATATCCTGTCATTGTTCCAAGAGCAACAAACCAAACTTTTTCTGTGCCGGCAGGATTATAAGTGTACCAATATATTCCTACATTATTGGTTCCATCAGAGGATTTAAAATATTCTATGTTAAAGCCTTGCCCAGAGAGAGTGCGCCCCTGACTGTCGACTTCTGGCTTGTAAAATGAGCCAGCAAATCCATAGCCAGCGTTGTCTACACTTGCAGGTAAGGGGTTTTGTGCATATAGCTGTGTGCTAATAAGTAACGTAAATGCCGTGCCTAATGCACGCGTATATAAACTTCTCAAGTTTCCTCCTAAATTAATTCCCAGTAGGTCGAACTAACATCTGCTCGATAAAATGCAATAGGCTGGAGTGAGATAGAGTTTTTTATAGGGTCAAAGTGAAATTAGGTAATGAGTACAGCTGGTAACACCTTGCCGGAGCGCAAGGCGATCATATACGTAGAATGAATTCAATTAGTCTTTTATTACCGCGGGTTGTTCAAATGCAAAGACCTCTTCTATGGACTGCAGGCACTTTTTAGCTTGTAGAAACTTTCCATCTTGCCCCACTTGATCGCTCCACTGGCCCGAGGCCATGAATGCATTGCCAAGATTACCAAGGGTCTGATTGCTATTTAACTCAATCGTTATTTTTGCATCAGAGAATGGGACGACTTTAATTTTTTCAAAAACTAA
>JBBKWS010000184.1:0-6237 GCA_037969075.1 Bdellovibrionales bacterium
CTGGCGTAGACTTTGCCCGAGGGATACCACAAAAGCGCATCGACTTGATTGGCTAAGCTTGATTGTAAAACAAAATCTTTTTGATCCATGGCGAATGCCCTAACAATGTATGCGCCGCCAGAGGTTTTTGCCTGATCACTAGAAATCATTGCTTGAATGCGGTGGGGAATGTCTGCACAAAACGCTAGGGATATAAGTATTGATAACATCGGCAAAAACTAATACATGCCTAGACTTTGGTCAAAGGAAAAGTCCAGAATTTATGCAGGTGCAATATAGATTTTAAGTCTACTTTCGAGACACCGATAAGTAAATAGAGCTAGGATGGCTCAAAGAACGACACTAGGAAGGTTTTATCGTCACGGATGAGGTGTCGCATGATTGCTATTTTATTATTTTCATTTCTACATGCTAAAGAAGCAGTAGTTTTTGATGTTCGAAAAACTTTACAAATGAATGAGAACCAAGCGGTGTTTCATGACTATTATGTCAATGCCGGTAAAAAAGATGGTCTTAAGGACAAGATGGTAATTACGGTTACTAGAAAAGATCCATTCAAAGATACAAACCTAAGTAAAATCGAAGAAGACCTAGTAGTTGATGTAGCCGAACTAGAGCTTGTTCATGTGCAGGCAACATTTAGTATTGCTAGAATCAAAAAACGTTTGGTTGGCCCAGTACTAGAATTTGATACAGTAATGATTGGTGATCGGATTAATTTGGGAAGTGCGCGTATGCCATCTTCTGAATTAAATGAAGCGCCTACTATAAAGCCAGAAGCTAGTCTTGATGCAGCCCCAGCTCCAACAGCAGCAAAGGCCGAAACGCCAAAACCAATCCCAGTGCCTGCTACTGCAAAAAAAGAAGCTATCAAGACAGCTCCGGTAAAGGCAGACATCAAGCAAGCACAAGAGCCAATAAAAGTTTTTGGTGAACTGCAAGATACCTCTAAAACAATACAATAAGTTCTTTTTAAAGACCGTAAATGACGGGGACTATAGGTCCCTGTTTTTATTTTAATATCCTGCTTAAAGTTTGCGTATTACCAGAAGATTAGGTAAGTAGCCTGTATGCAAAACTACTACCGAATTATCCTTAAAAATGTGTCTGCCAGTGACGAAGATATTTTGACCTCAATTTGCTTTGAAGCAGGGGCTGGTGGCGTTTCAGAAAAATTAGATTTTATCCAAGAGTCTCTAAAGTATGAGCCAGTATTTATTCAAAAAGACATATTAACTTTAGAAGTATTTTTTGAAGATAAGCCTGATTTACAAATCATTGAAAAAATCAAAATCATGTATCCCCAAATCACAATCGAACTCTCTGAAGAAGAGGGAAAAGATTGGATGGAGGATTGGAAGAAACATTTCACCGCATTTTCTTTAGTAGGTAAATATTGGGTAGTACCGTCTTGGTTAAAAGCTCCGAGCGCAGCTGAAGTACCTATTTGGATCGACCCAGGCTTAGCGTTTGGTACTGGTACTCATGCAACTACGCAGCTTGCTGCAGCTCACTTAATAAATGTAACTACAACCTCACCACAGTCAGTTTTAGATGTTGGCACCGGCACGGGGATTTTAGCGATTTTAGCTAAGCATCTACAAGTACCCAATGTTGAGGTAACTGAAATCGATGATATGGCCAGACAGACAGCTAAAGAAAATATAGAAAAAAATAAAGTAGAGATTAAGACCCATGACATTCAAGTAGATACCTTACAAGGTGAATACGATGTGGTTATTGCCAATATTATTGATGGAGTGCTTGTTGAAATTAAAAGCGATCTCTTTCGGTTGCTAAAACCAGGTGGGCATTTTATTCTCTCTGGTATTTTAGCAGAAAGAGAAGATTACTTTACTAAAAATTTTTTGCAAGAGCTCCCTACCTTAAAGACAATCGCAAGAACGCAAAAAGATGAGTGGATCTCTCTGGTGGTTAAAAAATCATGAGACGCTATTGGGCCGAGGCTTTAATTGTAAGTAGTGACAACCGTTGCCAGATTGAGGGCGATTTATTTCACCACATATTTAAGGTTTGTCGTACGGAAAAAGGCAATGTGTTCGAGTTGTTGGGTGCTAAGAAGGATGCAGCACTAATTGTTAAAACACTAGAAGTCGCTAAAAGATTTGCTATTTTAGAGGTTATTGAAGAAAGGCATATACCAAGCCGAAAACTACCACATATTTATCTTCATATCTCTATTCCTAAGATTCCAACCTTCGAAGCTGTTTTAGAAAAAGCTGTAGAATTAGGGGTAACTAATATTGGATTATTCACTTCTGAATACAGTTTTATTAAAGATCTGAAGCATAAATCTTTGCAAAAGGCCGATAGGTGGAAAAAGATCATCGTGGGGGCTACTCAGCAAACAGGGCGATCGGATATCCTTCAGCTTCAACCTATTGTTTCTCTTAAAGAATCTTTGAAAAGGATTAACCTTAACCCTAATGCAATGGGTCTATTTGCGTATGAAGGGGCTGCTTCATTTGCTTGGAAAGAAGCTGTGCAGGGCCTTAAAAAAAAGCAGATCACTGAGGTTCATTGCTTTATCGGGAGTGAGGGTGGTTTTTCAGAAGCAGAGGTTGCCTTATTTAAAGATCACGATATGCAAGCAATGACAATGGGAGAGCAGGTTTTGCGTGTGGAAACGGCTTGCGTAGCTCTGGTTAGCAGCATAAAGTATGAGCTTGAGATCTAGTTTTTCGGAGGTGTTAATTGGATATTATGGAAGAATTCGAATTTAAGCCAATCACTGAGGGTTTAGGCTTTCATAAAAAACAAGTTTCTTTGAAAGAAGAGACTAAAAAAGCCCAAGATCATATTGTTAGGACTTCTAAGCCGGTTTTAGAGTCCACGGATCTTTATAAAATTAAACAACCCGAGCAGGCTAAGAGTGTTAGAGATTTGATCTCTAGCTTTCCAGCTCTTGATGGTCTTGATTTTGTAGAAGAAGAAAATAAACAAAAAGTTCAAATGAAAGAAACTCTTCCTCGCAAAGATTTAACTTCGTCACAATTGCACACAGAGCAGGTTCTTCATAGGAAAGATCCTGAGCTAAAGATAAATCCTGAAGTGTTTCAACGTAAATTTGATATGCTTGATGTGCAGCCTTTGGTGCCAAAAATAAATGTTCCAGAAATTCTCGAGAAAAAGCTTTCAGAAAAAAAGAGAGTGATAGAGCTAGAAGCAAGAGCTCCCGCAATTGGTGCGTATATTATCGATGCGTTTACTATTATCGGACTAACTAATGTTTTTATGGCAGCTCTTTTGTTGGTAACAGGAGTGGACGTAATATATATTCTTACACATCCACAATCCGATATACTTACAAAAGTAAGTGTAGGCGTAGTATTATTTAGCGTCTGGATGTTTTACTTACTGATTGCTAGAACCTTCTTTTCAAAAACATTAGGGGAGTGGGCTACTGACTGCCAGCTTGGAACAAATCCACAAACAGTAAAAATGTCATACCCTTTACGTGTAGCAATGCGTGCTATCGTAAATACAATAACAGGAATTGTTGTATTACCTTTGTTATCAGTGCTAACTGGCAAAGACCTTGTAGGAAGTCTTTGTGGGATAAAGCTGTATAAAAAGGTCGAGACGTGGCAGTAATTTTTGATTGGAATGAACTTACTGATCATCTATCCAAAATAAGAAAAAACAAAAAAGTTGTATTTACCAATGGTTGCTTTGATCTTCTGCATGCAGGTCATGTGACTTATCTCAATGAAGCTAAGGCGCAAGGGGATATATTAGTTGTAGGATTAAATACTGATGCCAGTGTTAAAAAGATCAAGGGTGACAGCCGGCCCGTGCAAAACGAAGCTGATCGATCCATGATTTTATCTAACCTAAAAGCCGTAGATGTGGTGACGCTATTTGATCAAGATACCCCATTAGAGTTAATCACTAAGATTCAACCAGAAGTCCTTGTTAAGGGTGGTGATTGGCCAATTGATAAAATCGTTGGATCACAGTTGGTTTTATCAAAAGGCGGAGAAGTAAAAAGCTTGTCCTTTGTAAATGGTAAATCTACCACCAAAATTTTGGAGAAAATTTTACGTCTATGATCTTTTTATTTCTTCTATCTTTTGTGTATGCCATTAATATCCCTAGTAACCTAAATGAGAGTGATAGGGATGAAGTTCTAAAAATATTAGGCGTAGGATCAAGTAGTAAGTACAACACTGTGCCAAGACCACTGGGTGGATTTTCAGGACTTGAAATCGCACTATCAATGGAATCAATTCCAGCAGACAAATTGAATGATCTTGGTAATGGTGCCAACAATGACAGTAGTTTTGATTACGCAAAAATATCTATCGGGAAGGGTCTGTTCCATTTTATAGATATGTTCGCCCACTTTATTCCCTTCGATAAGCAAACGGGATTGTCTGAGTATGGAGCCTTAGTTAGATGGCGAATGCTAGAGACTGATTCGGGACGATTTTCATTTTCATCTTTGCTGCACTTTAACAGTTCTAATATTGAAGATGTATTTGTCAGTGAGAGCTACGGTGGTCAGCTGCATGTAGCTTGGCACATATCTAGTTTTGATATATATGGTGGGTTTGGATCTACCAAAGTGACTGCCAGATTTAGAGGTGACGTCGCTGCAATTACGGACACGGGGCTTGAAATACAGCAAAAGATTAGTGAAGAGCTATTTATTTTAGGTGCAAGCTACTTGTACGATGATAAGTATTTTATTGCGATAGAAGCCAATAAAACGGACTACCTAACATTGGCTGCAAAGCTGGGTGTTAGGTTTTAATAAAAATATTCTGATTGAATATCAGCAGTAAACTGACTTCTCGTATTTATATGTTGAGAAATATAATTATAAGCTTCTTGTGCAAAATGTCTTAATCGGTCATCTACTGTGGCCTGTAAGACTTGGTTCAATATTGTTAAAATTTGTGTGAATGTGGCAGTATTAGAGTTTGCTATTCCTCTACCATTTGAAGCTAAGTTATTTTCTGCTGAGATCTGGATTAACCTTGCAGCATTATATGATACATCTGTATCTGAACTTCGTACCCCATTACTTAATATACCGATGTAGGCAATATTTTTATAAACATCATTCATTGAGCTACGAGCTAGTAGCTTCAGATTTGGCTGACTGTTTCTGCCAGATATAACTTTTGATAAACGATTAAAGCTCTCTTGGCTTGGTGTCATTGCTAATAAGTTTATAGCAGATTCTTGTAGTATACCATTTGTAGAACTAATCATATCGTCGGTGATTCTATAAAACCAATCCGCGGGTATTTGTTGCTGTAGGTAGGCTGCTAATAGCATTTCGATAGATTCTGTAGAAGGATTAGAGAACACTAGATTTCTCCAATATTCATAGCCATTTGCTATTTCAATATCATTAGTAGTATTGTCGTTTTGATTTAAATTAGCTGGTCTTCCTCCGCCCGCACTAAAATCGTCGTCGTTTGAATTCTGTTTATCAGTTTCATTTTGAGCCACTGGCTTTTTCTTTTTCTGCTCTTTTACTACTTCTTTCTTTTTCTTAGTTTTCTTTTTGGCTACTTTTTTCTTTTTAGTGGCCTTCTTCTTTTCGTCTTCTTTTTTCTTTAAGCTAGCTTCGTACTTCTTTTGGACTTTCGCTAATGCGATTAGGTCAGCATCCATAGTTGTTTTTGCTATTTTCTTACCTGTAAAATTCAGATTACCCGTGGTTTGGATATTTTCTAATTGGCGAAGAGCCTTACTGCCAAGGTGTTGTGGTTTTACATTGTTGCTAGGTTGGTTCAAATCCACTGGATCTGAACTAGTACATGTTTTAAATAATAGAAGTGCACCTGCTATCAGTAAAAGGCCCGCTATGATTTTATTGTTTCTTTCTTGTCTCATACCTATACAGTATTGCAGGCGCAGTGCCAAAAATAATGATGTCTAAGTGTTTGATTTAATTGGTCTTTATGGATCATCGGAGAATACTAGGTAATACCCTAAATTCACTTTTTGAGAAGTGCATAGAGCAGCCACTCAAAGTTAGTATTTTCTTATATAAATCAGTTACTTAACGGGTGTATCGAAACCACACAGTCTTGTGACACTTTTTGGTACGTTTAAGTTAGACTAAAGTAGGGCCGATAGAATCTCTATGAAAGTGTCAAAGTTATCACCGTTCATTGTGATTCCTAGTCCTGAGGTGACGAAAGAGACGCGTGTATCTAAAAAGAAAGTACAAAAAATGGAAGCGTCTTCTGCTATGGA
>JBBKWS010000185.1:0-3954 GCA_037969075.1 Bdellovibrionales bacterium
ACGGTTCTCAGTGCAGATTTTAGACCTCTATCCAAATTCTTTATTTGATATATTAAGTTTTCCATTCTTACTATCATCGATGTATCCATCTCATTTATTCTTTTGATAATTGCGTTGTCGTTATCAGTGTTCGTAAGACCTGTTTCTATGCCAGACATAATGAGCTCCTGTTATTAGTTTGTGTTGCAAGCATATCATCGAGTTTTTAGCTTTTTACTTTAGTAAAATAAAAATATTTTTTTGGAATTTTTAGAGGAGAATTCATCCGTATTTTAAGATGGATAGGCTGTGTTAATGTCCGAATAGTCTTTTCTATTACGGACAAAAAATCGGATTTTTACCAGTGAATAGTAGAAATACCTTTTGATTTTAAAAACGCATTGGTTTTTGAAAATGGCTTTGAGCCAAAAAAACCGCGGTACGAAGATAGGGGAGACGGGTGCGGAGCTTTGATTACAAAATGTTTTTTTACATCAATGAAAGATGCTTTCTTTTGCGCGTACGATCCCCATAAAATAAAAACTACACTGTCGACTTGATCATTAATTGTTTGAATGACAACATCAGTGAACTCTTCCCAACCTTTTTTTTGATGTGATCCAGCGTTGTGAGCTTCCACTGTAAGTGTAGCATTTAAAAGTAAAACACCTTGTTTGGCCCAATGACTAAGGTTTCCATGTGCTGGTGTCTCTAGATTTAAATCACTCAAGCGCTCTTTAAAAATATTTTGAAGTGACGGTGGATTTGGAATACCCTCGTTGACCGAAAAGCAAAGCCCGTGCGCTTGCCCCGGGCCGTGATACGGATCTTGCCCAAGAATCACCACCTTAACCTCTTCAATAGGAGTAAAATTTAGGGCAGCAAAAACCTCATCAGGTTTTGGGTAAATTGTTTTTTTACTTTTATATTCAGATTTTAAAAAAGAATTTAAATCTTTCATGTATTTTTTTTGAAACTCTGGAAGAAGAATCTTCTTCCACGAGTTAAAAATTTGTATTTGATCGTCAGTATCTGTAGTTACTTCCATGGCTTTGCCAACTACCTTTACTCTCTCTCTTCTAGGTACGTGTAACCATCAAGGCCATCTTCGTAGTAACGAAGTAAAAGTTTGGCTTCAAGGTTCGTCATCGTACCTTTTCGAATGCTGGTTTCTGTAGCTATACGAATACGATTTAAAAGATCTCGCTTGTCATATTGAATGTAAGATAAAATTTCAAAAACCTTATCGCCTTCAACCACACTTTCAACGGTGTAGTTGTCTTCGTTAATCAATACATCAACAGCGTCAGTGTCACCAAACAAGTTATGTAGGTCACCCAAGGCCTCTTGATAGGCGCCCAGTAAAAAGATTCCCATGTAATAAGGCTCATCTTCTTTGTAAGTGTGAACTGCAAGCGACGGTACGTACTGATAGTTTTCAACAAACTGATCAATCTTTCCATCACTGTCACAAGTAAGGTCGGCGACGATTGCACGGCGAGTTGGTTCTTCATTTAATTTATGAATTGGGAGAACTGGAAACGTGTGCTTAACCGCCCAAGAATCTGGAGCTGATTGGAAGATCGAAAAGTTACAAAAATACGTATCTGATAATTCATTACGAAGCGTGTTTGCTAAATCTTCAAAATCTGGATTTTGACGAGCTAAATGATAAATTTTCGTAAAAGAAGCAGCTATCAAATTTTCTGATTTTGCTCTTTCTTGCAGAGACATGTAGCCCAAAGTATATAGCTTAAGGGCATCCCCTGTGATTTCTTGTACATCGTGATACGACTCTGACAAGTTAGCTGGTCCAATATTTTTATAAATTTCAGCCAAGTTATGTATCAGCGGACTATCGCCTGCAATAATTTCAACCTGCGGAGACTCTTTTGTGACTTGGTTGGTACCAAGGACATTAAAAATCAAAACCGAGTGGTGAGCAACAAGCGCTCGACCAGATTCAGTGATAATATTTGGGTGCGGTAGATCGTGACGTTCACAAACCTGCGCAATCGCATAAACAACGTCATTTGCATATTCTTGCTCAGAGTAGTTGGTAGAAGAATCACTTGAGGTAGTTCCATCATAATCAACCGCAAGGCCACCGCCTACATCCATATAATTTAAATTAGTCGCACCCATTTTTCTAATTTCGGCGTAATACCTTGCGCCTTCTTTTAATGAAGACTTAATAGCTTGGATGGATTTAATTTGTGACCCAATATGAAAGTGTACAAGCTCAAGTGAATCTAGTGACCCGCGTGCTTTTAAAATTTCTACGCACTCGCAGATCTCAGCGGGTGTTAATCCAAACTTAGATCTTGCACCACTTGATTCAACCCACTTGCCAGCTCCTTTTGAGTAAAGCTTTGCTCGTAAGCCAATTCTAGGTTTGATATTTAAACGATCTGCTACCTTTAAAATTAAAGGTAATTCTGACATTCGGTCCACAACAATAATCGTGTTTTTACCAATTCTAAGAGATAAAAGTGCTGTCTCTACAAACTCTTCATCTTTAAAGCCATTGCAGATAATCATTGAATCGTCGGACTTTGATAAAGCTAGAACCACTAGTAACTCGGGTTTACTGCCTGCTTCTAAGCCTAATCCAAATTGCTCACCATATTCCACGATGTGACGAACTAGTTGGTGGTTTTGATTTACTTTAATTGGATAGACACCGCAGTACCTGCCCTTGTAACCATTGTCTTGAAACGCATTTTTAAAGCAACTGTTTAAAAGCTGAATACGACTTTTTACGATATCAGGAAAGCGAATTAAGATTGGTGGACGAATTCCTCTCTCCATTAACTCTTCAGTCAGTTCTTTTAAATCCACTGATGGAGCATTAGGGTCTTTTTTTGATGTCTCTGGGCATACCGCAAGGTTGCCCTTATCGTTAATCTTAAAGTAACCACCGCCCCATTCATTTACACCGTAAAGACTAGAGCTCTTCTGAATGTCCCAATTGCTAGACACCGTTTGCCTCCAAAAATAGCTAGTTAAAAAAGCGTTCGCAGTATAGTTTTTTTTGCCAAAAAATCAAATAAGAATACCGACCAAATTAAAATAATTCCAGATGAGGTCAGTCTCAGTTTGAGACAGGCGAAGATTTTTTAAACACTCGCCATGGTTTTATAGGGGTGAGCGTCCTCAGTTGGCTGCAGTGGGCTCTTGGACGGCACGCTTTGTGAATATTATAGTCTTGGGGACAACGTCTAAAGGGGCCACTTATGTGGATATTACTACAACTAGCTTTGGCTTTTAGTGCTGATATCGATCAGCTTATGCATGATGTGAAAGTGCACGGAGTAAAAGTGCGAAGCCAAATCGATAAATTTGAAAAAACTCATACCAAAAGCTGCGAGAAAATAGTGAACCGCCTTAGGTATATGGCAGATGCAGAGTCACTCGGGAATAAGATCGTCGAGCAAGAAAAGCGGCTACAAAAGATCTATGGTGCTCTACACACTAATCGTAGTGTTTCAGGAGATGGAAAGTATGGCAGGCTAAAAGATCTATATATGAGAGACAAGCAAAGATATTCAAATATTTCAGAGGCATATCATCAATGTCTAACAAAGTGGCCTAATATACCAGAGCGCCGCGAAGTAGCTGGAAGATAATTAAATTCGGGGGGATTTAAATGAAACTTACTATATTTTTACTATTTCTATTTATGGCACCTATGCTCATTGCAAGTGAAAAAAACGTACAAGACTATAAGGATAAACTAGAATTGGCTTCTACCCAGGTTGCAAGGGTGGCTAGCCGAGTGGATGCGATTTCAAAGGCCTATCAAGAACAGTCAGAAACTACTGATGGTTTTTGCATCTACCCAAAAGAATTTTTTACAAAAAAATACCCAGAAAAAGAGGCTAAGAGAGATTTAGCTGAAATGAACTTACAGTTAGATGGCTTGGCTGAATTGGCAAAACATCTAAGCTCTACTGAGCTTGCGAGTTTTAAAGA
>JBBKWS010000186.1:0-14340 GCA_037969075.1 Bdellovibrionales bacterium
GACGGCAAGTTAGACATAGCCTTTGTAGAAATGGTTGTGGCGGGCTGTACGGCGCGCGATGCAGAATGGAATTGTACTAGCTGGAATATTTCTGCCAATGGAAATTCAGGAAGTCCAGTTACTTTGAAATTAATAGTTGTCGAAAATCAAGGAACTATATCAGCAAATTCTGACAGAGTGAGTTTTGATTTACCAAATACGTATCGATTCAATGGTGAGCCGAATTTAAATAATAAATCCTTACGATTCCAAAGAATCAAAGCAACCAGTGCCTCAAGCTCCAGCCGTACTGAGCTACTAATAATTAACGATAGATTTGAAAGCCATTATGTAGTTAATTTTTTAAATCAACAGCCTCAAGTGCAAATAGTCGAAAAGCCAGAAGATCAGTATATAGGAAATTACTGGACAGGTGTAGTGGGAGATATAGATAAAGATGGTCATGATGACTTTATCAATCTATGTAGCGCAGGACCTAACTCGACGATTTACTTTGGAAGAAATGGCACTTCTTTTGACAGACAGGTATTAGACGATTCCTGTGGGCTATTTGGAGCAAATATTCAAGATATTAATATGGATGGTTACAATGATATTGTAGGGGTGCAGTATACACACGCAGGATCTGTTTATAGCGTAGTTGTTTACTATGGTTTTCCAAATAGAAGCTTCTCGGGCAAGCAAGTTATAAGAGAAAGCATTGGTGGCACCTATGAGTTAGGTACCCCAATAGAGTTTATAAACTTAGATGGTAATATCTGGATGGACTTTGTCATAGGTACACGAAGTAAAGATCTAATGATGCTAACTAATAAAGTTACTAGATAATTACTGCATCCAAGGATGCAGCCATTCGCGTGATACAGAGGCCCGGGCCGCTTTACTACTAATAGCACTTAATTTTTTAGAGAACTTAAACTGTTTATAAAGAGCCGCTCGGCCTTTTAAAGCATACCCATCATTTGAGTTTTGTTTTAAGGCTTTATCAAATGCTGACTTTGCACTTTCAAAATCATTCATATAAAGATAATTAACGCCTTGTTGTGAAATAAGATTTGAATCTTTTGGATTGACCTCATACGCACGGGTTAAAATTAAATTAGACATGGCATAATCACGATTTTTGGTATGCGCTAAGGCAAGGGACTGCATTAACTTAGAATTCCTAGAGTCATCATATAGCTTAGTTCGTATTTTTTCAGCAGCCACTGGGGAAGAGCTACTCGCCTTTGGAGGTCTGACAGAATCTTTTTCTTCATCAACTTCAGTTTCTCCTCCGCTAAGGCAGCCTTTTACAAAAATAGTGAATACTTCAAATTTTTCTGCATTCTGCACACACTGTTTAAAGTAAGTATTAGCGGCTACATCATATTGCTTTGCCTGTGTAGATAGGGCGGACTTGTATTGTTGTACCTGCGCTCCGCTCAGTCCATTAGGGATAGGCGCATTTTTAATAAAACTAGAGAATTCTACGTTAGATTGTCCTAATGCATACAGGGATGCAATCGTCCATTTTCCATTTCCAAACTTTATTACAGAGTTTAGTTGGTTAGATAAAGCAGCTAACTGTTGGTTTTTAATTTGTATAGATTGTGCTTCTTTGCCAGCTTGCATTTGGACACGTTTAAATGATCTAAGTGCATCAGCACTAAGAAGAAATAAGGAATGAGCTGCCATCTGCTGGTCGTCAAAAGAGCCACCATTTTGTCTGCTAGCTTGTTGAAAAAATGGCTTTGCGCTTGCGAAATCACCTCGTCGGTACTTTGCAAGACCTGAGTAGTAATTGCCCGCAATACTGTTTCCAAGTGATGAGGCTGATTTTTCAAGGGCCGCCCAATTGGCTGCTAAGAAATCCATCTCAGCAATTTTTTGGCGATTTCCTAAGAAACCAAAATCTTTTTTTGCTTCATCGTAGTCGCCCATGTTTTCGCGCATACTCGCGGCTGATGCCATTAGATTTTTTGATTCATTATCTAGAGGATATTTTTGAGAGTAGGTTTCAAAGTAGCTGGCAGCTCTTCGGAAGTCAGCCGTCATTAAAGCCATTTTTCCCATCTCTGATACTACAGCTTTTGCATATTTTGAATCACCATGTTTTAACAGTAATTGTTCGCCAGCATCATAAGCTCTAGGATCTTTTTTTGCTTTAAATGCAGTGAAGGCTTCAAACAAAGCCTGGTCACCCAGAGACGATCCTTTATATTTTTCAGCGAATTTTAATAAGTTCTTCGCATATGCAGGGCTAGAGTAGTCGCCGGCTTCCGCTTGCAGCTTTTTATACTGTGCTTGTTTTACGATTTCAGCGATATCAGATCTAATTTTATTATCAAGGTTCGCATTATTAGCTAAAAGCGTACCCTCTCTAATTAAGCCTTCGTAATCTTCTCTTTGGTTGTATGCATCTAATATTAAGTTCGCCGCAGTTTCTGCATCTCTATTCTTAGGATGCTTTGCTAAGAAGTCTTTAAAGCTAAGAACCGCATTATCAAAATCTCTTTCATCATAGTAAGTTCTTGCGATGGCAAATCGTAGAGTAGGGCCGGCTTTATCATTTGGATAGTTTTGTAAATATTTGATTCCTACATCTCTTAAGCCATATCTAGATTGTACTAACTCAAGGCGAGAAAGTAGAGCTGGAGATTTTAAGGTGGTAATAAAAGCTTGCAAGCTTGAGTCCATAAATCGCTTAATGTTTTTTGCATTGTTTAGATCAGCAACTAATCTTTCGTACTCTAGAGCTGCCTTTACTAAACTGTTGGTATTAAAATAAGATTCAGCAAGGTTGAGTCTTATGGTATTAGCATAGCGGCTATCAGAAAAATAAGAAAGGTAGGCTTCGTATGCAAGGATTGCTGCTGTATAGTCACTTTTACTATTTGTTTGTTTAGCTCGTTTTTGGGCGCGAGTCGCGGCATCTCTGGCAAAAATCTCAAAGTTTTTATTATACTTTGCCTTTTCTTTTGGATCTATTGCGATAGAGGATTCGAGTTGTTTTAAAGTTTTAATGATTTCTAAGGTGTAACCATGTACCGGCCAATCTTTTGCAGTGTTCTTCATGGCTTCGTATAGTTTTTCAATGGCCTCGAGGCGTTCTTCCATATCAGTAGCTATTCGTAAGTATTCAAAGTAAATACGAGTAGCACCAATAAAGCGATTTTTAATAATCATACGTATAGCTAATCTATTTAAAACTTGTCTGTATGAAGCGACATTGTTTGATAAACCATAAAAATACTGGATGGCATTTACTCTAAAAGCTCCAAATTTAGCCATTTCTTTTGGCTCTAGCTCACTATATGGACGCACCATTGCCAAAAGAGCTTCACGCTTTACATCTGTTTTTTTATAAAACTCGGGTAGTTGTGACAAGTCTATTTTTGAGTCTACGCTTAAAACTTTTTCAAACGTAAGTAGCGCTTCTTTGAACTTTTCTAAGTTCACATAACACCAGCCTAATTTGTACCTGGCTAGAGGAGTGTAAGGACTGGCTGCTTTTGTCAGGATTTTATTATACATGGCCATAGCAAATTCAAAGTCTTTTTTATTTTCAAAAAAGTAATCTCCGACAACTAACATACTCTCGGCCCAATAGGGACTGTTCGGAAATTGAGAAGTAAGGGATTGGTAGGTTTTAACCATATCCTCTAACTGGCCAAGCTCTCTATATTCATGAGCGATAAAGAATAGAGCTCGATCACGCCCCTGTAAACTAGGAAATTTTTCAATAATAGTCTTATATATCTCGATAGCTTGAAACTTTGGTTTCTTTTCAGCTGTAAAGTCCAACTCATCAACAGGGACATTTTTATTTTCAAGTTGCTTAATGACAAGCATATACCTTGCTTTATCAACATGAAGCTCTGCTAGCATAAAATACAAATCTGGCAGAAATCTAGCGTCTTTGATTTCATTCATCTTTTCTCTGGTGGCATCAATGGCTAACTCAATCTTATCTTGATCGCTCTTTAGCTCTTTCAACGTCTTTTGCTTGGTCACTTGTGCAACGGCTGTAGAGCAAAATAATAAAGTAATAAGGAGAGCTTTTTTCATTAAAAATCCCCTTCATCGCCAGAAGTATTGGTTTTTTCTGGAGCAGTATTGTAGTTACTGTTGTCGCATTGGCTAGTAATCAAGACTTTAAAGTCGGGTAGTTCGTCCAACCAGTATTCTCCGCCAAATAACCAGAACATAGTATCAAACTTTAAATAGTTAATTTTTTCAGAGGTATAATTACGGTTTTCACCTTTTCTTACAATTCGAAGTGCATCTAATTTTGCTGAATAATCTAAGAAATCTACCTGTTCTTTTGCATCTAAAAGATCCTCAGCAATTCGAGGACTTTTTCGAATAACATCATCTTTTAATCTAATCTGCATCTCTTTGTCTTTGGAAACATATTTACTTAACATGTCTTCAAAGAATGGAAACTGCTTCCAGTTATAAGCTTTTAAATCGTCATATTCTCGTCGTAATTGATCTACAAAATTTGCCTGATCCTGGATGTCATATTCCATAAGAGCCATGCGAGCGATGGTTTCGTTACCCTCTAAAGGTCTTCTTTTTTGTATAGTATCAAATGCTGATTTAAAACGATTGTTAAAACGATCCACTGTTTCGATCACTGTTTCATAATGGCAAAGCTGTTTATAGATGACCATCTCTAGGATGTAACTTTCAGAGTTAATAGAAGCATCAAAATATGGTGCTTCAAGAGCTCGGAGCATCCCAAGAGCTTGCGAATAGTCTTTTAAATAGTAAGTGGCCCATGCTCTTTCTAATAAGACGCGACCTTTTTCTCTGATATCTAGAGCCAATTGGTTATAAAGCTCTAAGGATTGTTCAAACTGACCCTCTTCAAAGATTAAGCGAGCAATATTAATGTTCGCTTTATCTTTAATGGATTGCGGGGCCATAGGATCATCTGCGATAGCTTTAAAAATTTGCAGAGCCGTTTCGGGTACATTTTTATTAATGTAGGCAAGAGCCGATAAGTACATCCATTGAAAGTGCCAATATGAAAACTTATGAATTTTGCCGTATTCAGGCGTAGCCCACTTATCAAAACCGTAAGCGGAGTTATATACAGCTTGGTTATAAGACACAAAACTTTGTATCTTAGAGGGCAAATCACCAAACTCATAAGAGTTTAAAAAATCTTCGGTGAGTTCTTTAGGGTCGTAGTAATAAGTTTGAGTGATTTGATCTAACTGGTTAAGGGCCGAGTAGCCTAATTGTGTACCGATTCGGTCTTTAGCAATGTCCATAAAAAGTATAGTCGCGGCATAAGTAAATTTCATATTGTGTAAGGCGATTCCAATGGCAAGTTTGCCTTCGGCATATTCGGGAGTGGAAACATCGAAAACTTCCATATTCTCGGCACCAAGATAAACAATCTCGGGATAATTTTTATCTAAAAGAAGCTCTTCTACCTTCGCCCAAAACACAAGATCCACCGGCTCATATTTAAAAGGGCGGAGCTCCTCTTTCTCAGGTAATTTAAGCCCACTGGTACTTTTGCCAGATTCGTTTGTTGCCGTCTGAGCTAAAAGAGTAAGTGGGAATAATAGTAGCCAAATTATGTTACGCATTTTTTATAAATCTGTCTTTGCTGGTTTGTACTCTTTAAACCCTTTAGGCGGAGCCCCAAGCTGAAAAGAGTAGCCGATAATTATGCTTAGGTTAACTCGGCCCTCTGAAAAACCAAGGGGGATCAAAGTTCTAAAATCAAATTTTATGGATTGAGAAGGACTTGTAAAAAATCTGAATATCGCTCCTATTTGAACGACCCCTCCAGCGCCTTGAAAGTCGTAGTTCATTAGTCCGCCACCGAAGACAAAGCTAATGTCAGAGAAAACTAATTTTTTATTAAAAAGTAAGCTCTTGTTGTATAGAGGAGTATAGATCAAGCTAGTTGTTAGATAATACGTGGGGTAATCTAAGATATTTCCAGTATCGGCATTGAACTCATTTCTTAATTGATCTTTCAAGCCGGTATCTTGATTGATAGCATAATTGGCGTTGACGACTTCCCATGCTAAAAAATCTGATAAATAATACGTGTACGATCCGCCGAGTACTACACTTTTGTTGAAAGAGTCCATAGGCAGATAGCCAGCTTGAAATGTCAGGTCATGATTTACATAGTACTGTCTACTTTGCACAGCGACCAATTTGGGAAGAGTGTATACATCTTCGTTGTTGTCTTGTGCAAACAGAGTTCCTAAGATAAGTGTGATTAATAAGCTCAAAAGAAAACTCCTTTTTCCTCTATTAAAATTAAATCATAATATAATACTAGATGTGAACCTTTATCTTCTTATTTATAGTATTAATTTACGTAATTCTTGTTGAGAGTAAACATAGTCAGCATAAATCATGGTGTTAGTAATGTTCCTATGCCCCAACGCAAATTGCACTAGACGTATGTCTTTTGTTTTTTTGTAGAGCTCGATGGCAAAAGTATGTCTCAGGCTGTGTAGCTTTTTATGGGTGGGCCTGTACATCTCCCAAATCTGTCGATAGCGATTATAGCTGATATTGAAAACTTTTTGTGTAGGGGCAGTAATTTCGTTAAAGTTCAAGTATCGCATGAAGAGTTCGAATAAATCTGCAGATAGAGGCAATTCTCTGTCATTACTGCCTTTTATGCCACGAATATAAAGGCTTTTATCAAAAGTATTGATATCCGATCGCTCTACATTAAGTAACTCTTGTGCCCGAGCTCCTGTTTTTAAAGCGAGCTGTAGAAGTAAACAGTCTCGTAAGTTTTTTTTACTAAATTGAGAAAGTATTTGCTCTAACCTTTCTTTTTCTGGGCTAAGTAAATATTTATTTTTATTTAAACTGTAGCGACTGGCCATACCTAAAGCTTACGGGCCTGCCGGCTAGTGTCAAGATTTACTTGCAGGTACCTAATATGCGAATGTACTTGGTATCAATCCACATACCAGGCAATTTTTTATTGGCAGCGATTCTTTGCGGCCAATAACCTCCAACAAAGCCGATAATGTTATAATCAGTGACAAGTACTCTGTCTAATTCATGAATCCCATTTTTTGTAACTATACCTTTAGTCACTCGCCCGAAGACGTTGAATTTTTGTTGGACATTCATTTTAGGGAATGGCTGGACAGAGTCATATTCAGGGTAAAATAAAAACTTAAATTTTTGCTCTTCTGCAAGTTCAGCTGTGTAACAAATGTTTCTAGCTAAAGCACTCATGCTAGTAGGTAAAGAGCTATGTTCTGAGTAAGCAAATTTTTTAGCCGCAGGCTCGTAACTTAACACGCGCCACTGATTTTTAATTTGCATAACACTTAGTGGTTGCACTTCATTTTTGTCTAAATCTACTTTAGGTATAATATCATCCCACTTAGGTTCAAGCTTTACCTTGGCATACGTAGTATAAGAGGGCGTCACAGAGACCTTTACAGATTGCTTTTTAAACCAGGGTAAGTTTATAGCGATAGTAATTTCTTCGTCGGCTGTTTCTGCGATCTTAAATGAGCGATCTATAACGTAACTAAATTCTTTTAAGAATATGCCGGTCGTAAAGTATGTAACATAAGAGTTATTTACATATTGATCCGTATTAAAGGCTAAGTAAGAATTCATTAAATCATTTTTTCTGTGAAGTTTATAGAGTTTTGTTGTCATTTGATTTGAAACACTCACCTCAATATCCTCAGTGTCAAAAGTCAGGATTTTAGGCATATCTTTTGGTATTTCTAATTGTACCTCAAGTATAAAGGACTCTACGTTGGGCGGGAAAATGGAGGCGTCCTTAAAAATCTCGGAGGCTTTAGGATCTTCTTTTAACCCAAGTTGAGGAGCTAAATGCTTACGAATGATTGGAAACATAGGGGTTTGCAGATAATTATCCCAACTGACACAGGCTAAGCCTTTATCTGATAGAGGTACATTAATATGATTACCATTTAGAGAATAAAAATAGTCCGCATAATCTGTTTTTCCAATTCGAGGAGTATCACCCGAATAATCATAATAGATGAAATCCATTCTTGCCGATGGCATTGGAACAACAAAATCAGATTCTAAAGTTTTATTTTGCGGCAAATCGCTAATCATTGATATTAACGAACCTAACCATGTCTGTGAGGCGTTAGCAGCTATATTTATGATTTCTGGTCTTTTCAGCACATCGTAGTTATTTTCATGACTCTCCATCAAAAGATCACGATTGTAAGTCACAATGTCACTGCCAATGGATAGATTTCGAAGCTGCTCATCAGGAAAGAACATTCTATAAAACGAACTGTCCTTTAGATAGGATGCAGTTGTTGAACCCCAAAATGGAGTCATTATTGAAAAGAAATGAGTTAAATTTTGTGGAAGAGAGTTAAAGAGAGCTTTTTTTCTAATATTTCTAGTGCAATATTCTACACCTTTTTGTTGGCAATCTAAAAGAAGGCGAGTGGCTACGAGTCCCCCCTGCGAATGTGTAATAATGGCATAAGGAGTATCAGCTGGGAATGCATTTTCTGAATAATAATCGGCAATGTCTTCAAATACTTTTCGTGTAAAATTCAATACATTTATATTGTCTCTATGGTCAGAGCTATCTCTGTCTACTGAGTTAAGCCCTTTGGTTGGATACGTTAGATATTTCACCTCTACATTCTCTCCAAGCTGTCCCTTAAGTACGCTAGACATATCACAAAAAGTTCCAGGCCCACCTAAAAAGCCATGAATGATAAATATCACTAACTTCGGTCTATATGCAGTCATTATAGGCTCTGCTGATGCCATCAAAGGTATAAAAATCAGTAAGCTAAGTAGAAGTCTTCTCATAAATCCCCCCGGCAAGAAAACTGTAATAAGACTAAGGAATCAGGGCGTATAATGTAAAGGTAAATAGATTTTACACGCGAATTGAAAAAAATATAAACTATTCGTTTGTCTGGTTTTTCAAGAAAAAATTAATGAAATTCCATGGTTACCGATATTATGAGTATAAATATGGAAAAACATAGAGAAAAAAATACAATCAAATCTCCCTATTCGCAGTTTGGGAAGATCAATGGAAAGCATCCATTGCAGGCAAGCGTCCCTGATTCATATGTTTTATATAAAGCCCGAAAACGTAACCGCGGAAAAGTATCATTTTTTCATTTCGATCTAGCAAAAGAAATGGGATTGATTTCAGCAAACCACACTAATGAGTTAAATCCTGATCTTGAAAAACAAATACTAGATACATTTAGTATTATTATCATTAATGAATACGATATTGAAAACAAAAGAAAATTCCCTAAAGAAGATGTTAAAGACAATTTTTATATGGCAACTCGTTACTTACAATTACAACATCCAGATCAAGTGGGGAACTCCTCGGGGGATGGTAGAAGTATTTGGAATGGGACAGTAGAGTCAAACGGAGTAACTTGGGATATTTCAAGCTGTGGCTCTGGTGCCACAAAGCTCAGTCCTGCCACAAGCACCTATAAAAAGTTTTTTAAATCAGGAGATCCCACGATTTCGTATGGCTGCGGCTATGCTGAGTTAGATGAGGGATTAGGGACAGTACTGTTTAGTGAAATATTTCATAAAAATCGTATACCAACAGAGAGGGTGCTTGCCATCATAGAATACCCTGGAGAGTTAGCGGTAACCGTTCGTGCCTACCCAAATTTAATCAGACCATCACATTTATTTTTACATCTTAAACAATCCAATTTTAAAGCTTTAGATCAAGTTACAGAATATTATATCAATAGACAGGTAGAAAATGGTGAGTGGAAAAATGTTCCTAAGCGCCGTAAAGAAAGACTTTTGTATTTCTTAGATAAAGTAACGGATGTGTTTGCTACCACTGCTGCAAAGTTTGAAGATGAATATATATTTTGCTGGATGGATTGGGACGGTGACAATATTTTAATGGATGGCGGAATCATTGATTATGGCTCCATTAGGCAGTTCGGATTGTTTCATCATGAATATAGATACGATGACGACGATAGGTATTCTACTAATATAACCGAACAAAAAGCAAAATCTAGATACATTATACAAAGCTTCATTCAGACAGTAGATTTTTTATTAACGGGTGAGAAGAAAGGGATTAAGGCGTTCCAAAATCACGAAAATCTGAAACGCTTTGATAACGTCTTCTCTGATTGTAAAGATCAAAACCTGTTATACAAATTGGGCTTTAATTTAAAAGAAGTAAATCATCTGTATACAAAGAGCAGATCACAAGTCAGAGCCTTTAGAAAAGTGTTTTCATATTTTGAGATGGCAAAATCCAAAAAAGGTATTGAAAAAACAGCAGATGGCATTATCTGTAATGCGATTTTTTGTATGAGAGATGTGCTACGAGAGCTTCCTCAGTTGCTATCGGTTAGAAAGAAGATCTTGGAGCCTTCTGCGTTTATAGAGGTGTCTAAATCAAGCTACGCTACAAAAAATGATTTAGCAGAAAATGCATATCGAAATCAAAAAACCCAAGAATTCCAAAAGAAATATATAAAGCTTGTTAAGACTGTGGCAAACATGAGCCAGCAAAATGAATCTAAGATTTTATTAGAAATGAGCACCAGGTCGTCTGTTATTAATAAGTATGATCGTGTAACAGGTGACTCGGTATCATGCATTGTTGAAGAATTAATGAAGGTGAAGCCTAGGATGAAGCCTTCTTCAATTTTTGATTTAGCTAAAGAGTTGTCAAACTACCAAGATCTCAATCCTGAGAAAAAAGAGGCCTCACAGCGCCCTAAGCATGCATTGATGAAATATATCTATGAAGTGATAAAAGAATTGCGCGAGGGAATATGAAGCTAGTATTTTTCTCTGGCGGCTTTGAGCGTGAAAACAAAAAATTAAATCAATCGTTGGTAGAGCTAACGGGCAAAATAAATCCCAGTATTACCTATATACCCGCGTCTTCTTACGGAGCTGAAATTGAGTTCAGAGAATTTGTAAAACGTTTTAGAAAACTGAATGTTACAAAATTCTTACATTTTGCCGTGGACGTGGCTTTTGACAGAATTATTTATGAAGAGGCTTTTAAAAGTGATGCGATCTTTTTATCCGGTGGAAACACTTTTTATTTCTTAGAAAACCTAAGAAAAAGAAAGCTTTTAAAAGACCTAAAAAAGTTTGTTGAGCGGGGTGGTGTTTTAGCGGGCCTCAGTGCAGGTGCTATTATGATGACCCCATCTGTGAATACAGCGGGCTTTCCCGAGTTTGATTGTGATGAAAACGAAGACGGACTTATGGACTGGAAAGCCATGGGTCTGGTTGATTTTGAATTCTTTCCGCACTTTATAAAATCAAAACGTTATAGTGATGAAATGAAGTCCTACACAGAGCTATCAAAATACCCTCTGTATGCATCTAGAGATGGTTCAGGCATCATTATTGACGGTAAAGATATCAAGTTCATAGGGGAGCATTATTGCTTTCTACGAGGGGCTTGTTTTAAAGTTTAAACGCTTCGCATCAACCTCGCGTGTGAAAAAACGCATTTTTCAAAACCAATCTTTGCGCGCCGCATGATAGTCGGCATCAGCCATTCTAGATAATAATACCTATAAATATCAAGCACTTAACACTGTGTCTTATAACTAAAAGTCACAGTATATTTCGCAAATAGGCAGGCCCTACCCTTCGGAATTTAAAAACATCAATGATTTCAATGACTTATAATAGTAGCTGCATGTGTTGTATTATGCAATATAAATAATTGTGAAATACAAATAAGAAGTTGTAAAACACAACACTAAAAAGCTAAGATTTTGTATACGCGATATAAGAAGATTATTTTTAGGAGTTAAGTAATGACACTTAGTAAAAGCGCCTCGGATTTAAAGAAGTTCAAACTTAAGCTAGAAGTACAGAAGAAATTTGCCAATCAACAGGCTGAGTATAAATCCATTGTTGAATCTATTAAGATTGATATTGGTGGGCTAGAAGAGGTTCGTAAGACTTTAGGGCTATCCAGAAGACAGATGTGTAAGTTGTTATTAGTAGATCCATCGGCCTGGACAAGATGGACAAGGCAAGATCAGGATGCTCCTCCGCATATTTATCAGGCTTTAAAGTGGTATATGCAGCTCGTTGAAAAAACTCCTGATATTCATGCCCCACTACATCTAGAGAACAAGTTCGATCTTATGAGAAAAGATACAGATTTAAAGACACAGAAGCTGCAATTGCAAATTCAAAAGTTAGAGACACAAAAAAGCCAGGTTAATGATCCATATTTTAAGTTTTCTCATTTATTAAGTGAAAATTTTAAAGTTATTTCTGACCGAATCATCGAGGCAGGGGCAAATCAATCTTTAGTGGGATTTAATGACCTTAAAAGTACGTTTGAAGAACTACAAGCAAAAGTGAAGACCTTAGAAGCTAAATCTAAAAGAACAAAGAAAAAGACTATTTCAAAAAAGAGGAAGCCCGCAATAAAGAAGGGCAAGAGAAAGCTAAAAAAGATTTCTAAGAAAAGTCGAAAAAAATCAAAGTTAAATAAAAAAATACAAAAGAAAGCTAAGCGAGTGGTTAAAAAGAAGCACATAAAGAAATTTAAGGCGAAAAAGAAGAAGTGAATTTTCGCTAAGTTATTCGTTTAACTCTAGATATTTCGAGTATAGGGCCCCAGAATCTATAAAAGACTTGTCTGAAAATAGGCAGCGCTCCATTGAGTGCCACTTGTTTTTGTAAAAAAAATCATAGAACTGAAATGTTCCGTTTAGCTTTCTGCATAGATCCACGCCTGGGGGCATTCTTGATAAATCCTCATTTAAAAGAATTGCCTCCATTTTCTTCTCAGTAGTATCGCTCTGGCAGTTATTGCTTTTACAATTTTTTGACCATACGCTTGTGGCATTCGCATTCATGCAAATGGCAGTGATTGACTCTACATACTGTTGACTCTCTTTGACACGCAATTTAGTCGTTAAACAGACATTTGCTGTGTCATTAGCCATTAACAGGAATATACTAGTTATTAATAGTATCATTTTAAATATACCGTTCCTATGACATTGGCCAATATTTCATTACGACTTACCCAAACATAGCCATCATCTACATTTACATTAGGGTTTTTAAAGGTTTTCCCCCAAGTTCCTCGCGTTAAATATTCGCATGTATTAGTCTTACTATTCCATTTTCTAGCAACCACTGTTGAAACATGTTTATTCCCATCGTAGACATTGTTTTTGGTACGAAACATATCAGCATCGAATGTAATGGCAGTAAGATTGTTTGTATTTAGTTGAGAGTCTATTGTTTCTAAAAGATTTAATCGTCCATTAATATCATCATTATTTTTTATGATCGGAGAATTCACCATTTCATATTTTACATTCTGCTTTTTACATGGGATGGAATCAAAATAATCAGGAATAGAGCTTATAAACTTCTCTCTGTGTGTACTGATGGCGGTTGAAATATTATTAGTCAAAGTAGATAAAGGTGTAGAGGGGCAGGTTGCAGGTGTAGGCTTAGTATTTATAAGGTTCTTGGTGTTTTCAATGTAGTCCATCATCTTGGTGATTGTAAAATCATCATGAGGCATATCGCTTTCTAGGCAAACCCCGGTTTTCATTGCTGAACTTATCGCATCAACGACAAAGCCGCCATTAGAGATGTTCTTATGCTTCTGATCAAAGAAGGTTTTTGGGGAATTTCTATAATAGTTTACGGTTATGTCTGCACTAGACAGTCGTTTTTTTGCTTTAAAGGACAGTAGGTCAGCGGCGATCTCACCAAAGCACCATCCCATAGAGTCTTGATGCCTAATTTCTCCGAGCGACTCATTTCGCAAGTCTACGGTATCACAAGGTAGATTTTTAAGTTTGCTATCCAAGTCTTGTTTTCTTGCTTTGCCTGCGGAAATTTTTAACTCGGACTTGCCCCGCTCTTCTGATTCTAAATCAGGATATCTTTTATAAAAAGTATTTAATGCTGATACACTTTCATTAACATTATAATATGGACTGATTGCTGTTTGAAGGTTGTCGTGACGTCGCAGCTTGATTTTTGTTGTAAACTCATTAAACTCTTCGGTAGTCAGAGATAGATTTTGGGCAGTGATACATTTGTTAACTATTAGATTTTCTGTCTCCGCAATTAATTTTGCCGAAGATCTGTGGTAGCCTTTATTGTCAAACTTAGTTTTTGCTTTTAAGACAGCGGCAATTTGCTCTGGTTGCCCGCATTGATATGTATCCATAGCAGATGGGGTTGCAAAAACCGTAAAATAGAATAGTGACAGGTGTAAAAGTGGCAATCAGTGTTATCCTAGTTTAATATATTATTATATAATATTACCTCCTGCCTTTCTTACGATATCCAATTTATAAAACTATACTTAGG
>JBBKWS010000187.1:0-17056 GCA_037969075.1 Bdellovibrionales bacterium
TGTCTATGGTTTATTTAAGCATGGCCGTAGCACATGAAGAACATTAAGAAGGAGAAACTTAATATGAAAAACAAAATGCTTGTTCTTGCAGTTTTACTTGCCTCTTCACCAGCTCTTGCACAAGAAGCTGTTGCTCTTGATGCAAGCGTAAAAAGTTCTTTAGCTCTAGCTATCGGACTAATCATGTCTCTTGCACCTATTGGCTGTGCAATTGGTATGGGTCTAATTGGTAGTTCAGGCCTTACTGGTATCGCTCGCAATCCAGCGGCACAAGGAAAGATCTTTATTCCAATGATCATCGGTCTTGCTTTTATTGAAGCATTCGTGATTTTTGGTCTACTAGTATCATTCTCTTTAATTCCGTTGATCAAAGGGTAATTTTAAATTCCATTGATTTTAAAAAGGGAGCTTTAGGGCTCCCTTTTTTATTGAAAATATGTAACTTCTACAGTATCAAGAGGAGCTAACTGATTGATTACTGGTCGCTGTTTCAGGGTAAAAAACACTATAAACAGACATATCCACAATCGAGTTCTCTAAAAAATTTGTTCTGTTATTATTCCGTTTTACTAGGAGACTTAATGAAACACATATTATTTTTAGTAACATTAATGGTAGTGGGTATGGCTCAAGCGCAACCTAAGTTAACAATTGATCCATCTTTCGGTAGTTCATATTGCCGATCTAAAAATCATGCTGTTCCGCAAGTTCAGCTTCAAAGTCTTATGCAGGAAAAATGTGACACCAGGAAGCCATTTAACGTTTCATGGGTTAGCAGCAAAACAGTAGCTTTTTGCTGCATTCAAAAATAATTATTTCTTTCTAAAAAACACCAAAATTAACGGCAGCAGTAAAAACATAAAACCAAAGTGCACAGGAGCTGATGCCTTTGCAGAATAGTTACAGCCGTTAGAGTTAAACTCAGCCAAAGCTTTAGATGCACTTGAACCTGATTGTGAACACTGATCACCCGTGCAAGGTGGATTTTCATCAATTGGCGGCAATCCTGCTTGCGCTGCTGCGGCAGCCTTAAAAGCGTTTATTCTTGGATATGTAAATTTAGATAATGCAGAATCTGAGGCCTCGACACTTACTACATCACCAGTTGATTTGATCATATCGATAACTTGTTGGGCCGTTAGATTTGGATTTATACTAAATAACAATGTAGCAAGACCCGCAACATGTGGAGCTGCCATTGAAGTGCCTTGTATCCCATTATATTTACCAGCATTCATTGGGTACGTAGAATAGATAGTTTCGTTTAATCCACGACCGCCTCTTGCAACATCACCACCTGGTGCGATGACATCAACAATAGTTCCAAAATTACTGAAAGTAGCTAGTTGGTCCAAAGAGTTAGAAGCTCCGACTGTTAACGCTTCTGCTACACCAGCTGGCGCAAAACCTGAGGCATTTTGTGTGTCATTACCAGCGGCAACTACAGGGACCATCCCTTTTTGCAAAGCATATCTAATAGCATCTCGTTCGGCACTTGTTGGCGCCCTAGCTCCGCCCCATGAGCAGTTTACAACTCTAGCGCCATTGTCTGCGGCATAATAAATTGTTGCAAGTAGTGCATCTAGAGATCCGCCAGCGCTTGCATCTGGAAAACCTTTAACGGCCATAAGTTTTGTTTTCCAAACGACACCTGTAACACCTAGGGCATTGTTACCTACAGCCCCCACAGTACCAGCAACATGGGTTCCGTGGTAAAATCCATTTGCAGTGCCGGGTTTTGGATCACCGTCTTGATTGGCAAAGTCATAACCATAAATATCATCGACATATCCATTTCCATCGTCATCAACACCGGCTGTGCCATTTTTCTCTAAATCGTTAATCCACATATTATCTTTTAAGTCTTCATGATTATAATCGACGCCAGTATCAGAAATGGCAGAGACAACTTCTTTACTGCCGGTAGATATATCCCACGCCTCTTCGGTATGAATTATTTGATGGCCCCACATTCTAGAAAAAGAGGTATCGTTTGGTGTAGCTTGTAAGTGAACCACACAATTCTGTTCAACACTTAATACATTTGGATTTGAGGTTATATCATAAACCTTAGAGCCTTCAGCCTTAACATGAAGTAAGGTCGGCGGTATTTCAGAGGATTTAGATTTAGATAAAATTAATGATTTTTTTGCATCTTGATTATGAATCACTTTTACTTGCATTCCATCAGCGCCTAGTAGCTCTGATAAAACAGTAGAATGAGACTTTGATTGAAAGCTAACATCTTCAGAGGATTTTAATCGAACCAGATACTCGTCTTTTATAATGTCTTCCGGCAAACAATTTGCTGATGCTACACCGGCTACCAATAAAAAGAATAAAACCCACTTCATAATTCCCCCTGCTCTATCATTATATAATAAATTCGGCCCTTTACAGAGAGTAATTAAAAGTTTGTTCAGTGGTTTTTGTACATATAGTTAACAAAAAGACCAAAAATAGAGAGTAGAAAAAAAATCTAAGCTAAGGTCGTGTAAAAAACTTTGTCAAAAACAGTAGGATTAACATATTTGTAGATTCAAATACTTGCGGTATAATTATTTAAATTGGTCCAGGGGATAGAATGAAAAATTGTAGTAAAGTCTTCACATGTTTGTTTTTATCGATTATTGTTTGGGGATGTAGCTCGGTACAAAAAAATGATGTTCCAGTAAGTACGGATTTGCGCGAGAGTATAAAAAATGATTTGCCGAATAAAGAAATTAAAATAGAAGAGGTAATCGACTATAATTTATTAGAGCAAGCTATAAACCTAAAAATCCCCGCAGAAAAATTAGGCTTTTTTGAGAAGAGTTTTAACACATGTAGAGTTGGGTCGGGCTACCTCTCAAATGCTAATTGTAGAAATCTAAATTATATTGTTATTCACTTCAGGGTTCGTTGTAGAGATACAGAGGGAACCACAAGTGAGATAGTCACAGAGGCTAATTTAAGAGATAATGCAAACCGAGATATGATTTGGACTCTTAAAAATAAATCGGGCGAAATTGTGACGAATGCGGAAGGTTACGGGGAAATAAGAGAGGTCTATCAAGGGTCTCCTAAAACAGAAAGAATTCGTGTAAGTGATGGTAAAAGATTTTTATACTTAAGGGCAAATGAGTTAACCACAGCAATAGTGCCAAACAATTGGTGTGATTAAGAAAGTAGAAATTCAAAATCATCTTGGGTAATTTGCGAAGAGGTCTGGTGAATATCTTTCACTACCTCTGTATCACTAAACAACGCCTGAAAGTGAGATGATTTTCTTTCTTTTAAAAACTCGATTTTTTCTTCTACAGATTCTTCCATTAAATAGCGGTAGACCTGCACATGCCTTTCTTGTCCAATTCTATGCACACGGTCAGTGGCTTGATTCTCAACAGCAGGGTTCCACCATGGCTCCATATGAAATACATAACTTGCCTTGGTAAGATTTAGACCGACCCCACCAGTTTTTAAAGTCATACAAAGCACGGCCCCGCCCTCAAAGTCATTAAAGCCAGAAAGAGTCTCTTCCCTTTTAATTTTTGTCATTCTTCCATCAAGACTAAAAGCAGGAATATTTTCTTGTTTTAATATTCTAAGAATTCTCTCAAGGCTTGGAATAAATTGAGTAAATACAATGGCGCTCTCGCCGCTTTCTACTATATTGATAAGGCTTTCTCTAAGGAGTCCAAACTTAGGAGGCTCTTCTTGAAACTTAACCCCAGGAATTGATGCTGGGTCTGAGCACACCTGTCTAAGGCGCAATAACGCGGTAAGCATTATCATTTGTGATTTTGCCTCACCCATTTCTTTTACGCTGTCTTTAACCTTTTGGTTCCAGGAAAGAGCGACGTCACGATATATTTTTCTTTGTTCGTCAGAGAAAGGAATTTTCATGATAGTTACTGTTTTATCAGGAAGTTCTTTTAAAATTTCTTTTTTGGTACGTCTGAGTACCAGAGGTTTTATTTTTACTTTTAAAAAATCCATGTCTGTCTTTTTTATTACTGCTGGAGAGATATATGTTTTTTTGTATTCATCATAATCACCTAAAGAGCCAGACACAGCGGTATCCATTAAAGAATAAAATTCACCTAAATGGTTTTCCAGAGGAGTACCGGTTAAGCACAACTTAAATCTCGCGGGAATCTGTCGAACAATTGTGGCCCTACGAGTAACGATATTTTTGATGTTTTGTGCCTCATCGTAAACATGAATGTTCCAGGCGTGTTGTTTAAAATATTCTTCATGTTCAGTTAGTAGCCCGTAAGTAACAATTAATATGGCGCCTGTGCCGTCATTTAAACGTTGGCTGAGAGCCTCTTTGTCCTTCGACTGAAATTGAAGGATGGGCAGCTTTGGAGTAAACTTGATCGATTCTGATTTCCAGTTATAAACAAGTGACGTAGGAACTATAATTAAAGTGTTACCCAGCGTCCCTTCTGCCCGTAAGGCCTCCAGGAAAGCAAGTGTTTGAAGTGTTTTACCAAGACCCATGTCATCCGCTAAAATCCCACCTAGTCTTAAAGTGTAAATATCTTGTAGCCAGCGAAGACCTATTTTTTGATAAGGCTTCAGCTCTCCTTGAATTTCAGGAGAGATCAGCGGTTCTCTTGGGCCTGCAGAGAGGTTGTCATAAAAATCACAAACCTCGCTCCATTCTTCTCCGCCGTCAATAGCAACACCTAAAGATCTAAGCGCCAGTAGCTCAAGAGTAGCACTTTTCGGGATAGAAAAAAGTTTTGAGGTTTTAGATTTGGTCTTACTTGTGTCTTCTTTAGATTTAGCAATCCTCGCCCAAAATTTTTCTAACGCTTTTACAGACGGCATTTCCTTAGACTTTAATACATACACCTTGCCGTCATACTCTAACCAACCGCCTTGGGTAAATTCAATGGCGGCATCGATATCTAATTCTTTACCTTTAAGAAAAAATTTAGGATGTAAAGAAAACCAATCCATCTTTTGGTTGGCAACAGCTGGATCTGGATTTTCTTCTGACAAATTAAATTTCCAATTAAAATCATTAGTGTCGAGAGTCTCAAGGGGCTTTCCATTAATAAAAAGCTGCCAACCAGATTCGGTTAAAGCGAATAAACTTTGTACGCGAATAAACTTTTTTAAAGCCTCAGACCAAAGAGCATATTTAGCGATTCTTTCATTAAAAGAGATGTTTTCAATATCTTTATTTGTAGACAGCTCCCAAGCCATCTCATTTTCTAGATCTCTGGTGAATGGCATATAGTTGCTACGTGACTTTCTAAAAAGTTCACCGTCCGTCTGAATAAGTAGATCCTCTAAGATGGTAAACAACAGTCGACACCACTCTAACTTTACGCCCTCAAAGCGAACCTCTTTATCCGAGGTAAATACAGAAAGAGAGCCATCTGTAACCTCTTCTAAAATTCTGAAATAATTAAGCTGCAAGGTCGAGTAGATATTTTTAGATACTAAATGCTTAAAATTCTCTTCAGCGCGTATCCCTTCCATCAATAAAATAGCTCGGCCAAGAGATAGACTTAGCTTGTCGAAAAAATCTTCAGGAGATAGTTTTTTATCATCATTTGCACTGAGTGCATATTTTAATATTTCATAAATATACATTGTATAAAGGCCAGAGTGCTTTACGAACTTAATATCTCGGGTACGATTAGCGCCACGACGATCGCTAATAGAGTTGTCGTCAAATAGAAACTTAAAGCCAAGCAAAAATCCCTGACTTATATGGTGACCTAAGAACCCAAAGTTGAATACAGAAAAATCCCCTGCCGTAACCGCTACTGAAATTTCATTGGACTTAGAAATGAAAATTTGAAAAGTAGACTCTTCTTTAGTAAAAGTCTGTACCTTGTAGTCCCAAGAGATTTCTAGAAAAGGAAATAAATTCTGTTTTTCACGCAAGTAGGCGGTAACAACCTGAATAGTCTCATGTGAGGCCAAAGGAATTTCTTTGATAAAGGCAGGTATTGTGATCTGCCCATTGTTTGTTAACTCAAGATCGGGACTTAGATTTTTCAAAAATAAATAAAAATCATTTAAAAACTCTGACAGCGGGTGAAAGAAAATTTTATTTTCACCAGGCGTCCAGTCAAAAGATTTAAAACTAATCTTTTCTTCATCACCAAGTTTGAGCTTAAGGGTTCCAGCGCCAAGGACACTTTTTTGTCCTGATTCTTGCGAGTGCCATGCGAGCTCTAGTTTAACTCGCTCTTGAGATTTGTCGGCAATATAAAATTCATATTTTAAAATCGGGCTACATGCTGCCTCAAGTAAGTTTGATTTTTGAATCATATCTGAAAAAGCGATAAACAAATCAAGGCGATTGTTAACAACAAGCTTTTGAGAGTTTTTAATTATTTTTAAGATAACATATTCTATGTCGCCGTATTTAAGAGGAAATGACAAAGATGGTGAGGTCCAATAAAAAAGTTTTAAATCCACGGTGGTATCATAAACGCCGCGAACTACCGGTAAGAGCTCGGGGTTAACTAAGTTACAGTTGGGGTGAAAAAATATTTCATCCATCGCAACAATAGAACCATCTGTAAATACGTAATATAGGTTAACGCCCAGTATATCTAGGGCCTCACGAATTCTAGTTTGGGAGAACTCACCGCCGCGATTTTGCAAAACGCTCGGCAACTCGTTAAGACGTATGAATTTATGTTGAAAAGACATTTGAAAGTTCGACTCTAGGCGTAGCGGCAAGTCAGGGTTAAGCTGCTGTATTGTCTCTCCAGACGTAGTCTGGGATTGTGCCTGTAAGATTAGCGACTTTAGCCGTATTTCTGTGCTCAAGTAAACTCCTGATTAATGGGTGATTATAATCAATAAAGGTGACAAATAACAACCAGAAGAATTACAATACTGCTTTCGGACATAGGTATTTTACTTAGACAAAATTCAAATTCTATGTAACTATTGGGCGCCTAAAAAAATAGAGTCAAAAAATCATAAATTTACCTAGGAAAAAGAGGCTGTAATGAAAATCTTAACATGTGTAAAACAAGTACCTGACACAAACACAAAGGTCCAAATTAAAGCAGATAAAAGCGGCATTGATACCGCGGGGATCAAGTGGGTGTTAAATCCATACGATGAATTTGCAGTAGAAGAAGCAATTAAGCTTAGGGACGCTAATGCTGGGTCGCAACTTATTGTTGCCACGGTAGGACCAAAAGGCCGTGCTGTAGATGCATTAAGAACAGCTCTTGCTATGGGAGCGGATGAGGCAATTGTTGTTGATGCCCCAGAGACAGCAGATAATTATTTAACAGCAAAAGCATTGGCCGCAGTAATCGAAAAAAACGGCCCCTTTGATATGGTATTTACAGGAAAGATTGCGATAGATGATCAGCAGGGCGCGGTCACTCAGATGTTAGCTGATTTAGTAAACATGCCGCATGCAAATGTTGTATCGAAATTTACTAAAAATGATACGGTTTCTACGGTTGAGCGAGAAGTTGAGGGCGGGTCAAAAGAGATTATAGAAATTAAAGGGCCATTTATTTTGGGAGCGAATAAAGGTTTAAACACCCCTAGATATGCTTCTCTTCCTGGTATTATGAAGGCAAAGAAAAAAACAGTAAAAGAATATAGTCTTACAGACCTTGGGGTTAGTGAATCAGAAAGTAAAACAAAGCTGTCTAACTTTAGTCTTCCTGCAGACAGGGCTGCGGTAAAGATGATTTCAGGAGAAGCGGCCGCTCAAGCCGCGGCACTTACAAAGCTTCTGCGAGAAGAAGCAAAGGTAATATAGGAAAAATTATGGCAAACATACTAGTTACAATTGAACACGCTAATGGAAAAGTAAAAGGTCCAAGTCTTGAGTTGCTTACTGCAGCTAAAAAATCCGGGATGACGGTACACGGGATTAGTTTGGGCGCGGGCAGTAAAGCCGCCGCTGAAGAGGCGGGGAAATATGGTGCGCAAAAAGTTTTTACCTTCGAGCAAGATACATTGAATGATTACAGTGCCGAATTATATTTTACAGCTTACACAGAAATAATATCAGAGATAAAGCCAAGTATAGTACTAGGGACAGGTAGTGCAGCACAAAGGGATTTGATTCCAAAGCTTGCCGCAAAATTCTCTTCAGGAGTGATTGCTGATGCCACCGAAATTACAATTACCGGAGACAAAGCGGTTACAAAAAAACCAATGTACTCGGGCAAATGCTTAGCAACGGCAGAGTTTGTAAGCTCGCCTATCCAATTTGTATTAATGCGACCGAACCAACTAACTGTTGATGTGATAGGAAGTGGTGCTGCAGAAGTAGTGGTAAAAACACTTACAGCTCCAGATTTGAAATCTATTGTTAAGAGTATTGTTAAGGGAGCCTCAAAGCGATTAGACCTAACGGAAGCCAGTATTGTAGTTTCCGGCGGACGTGGTTTAAAAGAGGCATCTAACTTTAAATTGCTAGAAGATCTTGCTGATGTACTCGGAGCAAGTGTTGGAGCATCCCGTGCAGTAGTAGATGCGGGCTGGGTTCCGCATTCTATGCAGGTTGGCCAAACAGGAAAAACTGTTGCCCCAAGCTTGTATATTGCAGCGGGAATATCGGGAGCGATCCAACATTTAGCTGGGATGAGCACTTCAAAAGTAATTGTGGCAATTAACACAGATCCAGAGGCGCCAATATTTCAAAAGGCTACGTATGGAATCGTTGGTGATGCAACCCAAGTTCTTCCTCTTCTTACTGAAGAGTTTAAAAAGCTTCTTAGTTAACTAGATTGTGTTTAGAAAATACATTCTGCCAAGAATAGTTTATCTGTTTTACCGCTCGTTAAGTGCAACGTGGCGAGTGCGCGTTGTTGATTCTGCGGATCTGCAACTGGCTATGAAGCAAAAAAAACAATATATTTTAGCAATTTGGCATGGTGACGAGTTAGCGTTAATTTCTCAAACAAAAAAATACTCTCCTTGTACAATGACCTCCATGAGTAAAGATGGAGAGTTGATGGATTATGTTTTACAAAAGCTAGGCATGCAAACAGCCAGAGGGTCTAGCTCACGCGGTGCGATCTCTGGTTTAAAGGGCCTTCTGCGACTAGCCAAAAGTGGTAGACATCCTGTGATGGCAGTAGATGGACCTAGGGGACCATATCACATAATCAAGCCGGGCGTGTTTGAGGTAGCTAAGCTGCTTAAGGCAGAAATATATGTAGCAGGAGTCTTCGCTAGCAAGGCAATTGTTTTTAAAAAGGCATGGAATAAAGCATATTTACCATATCCTTTCGCTCGCGTTGTTATAACTTGGTCGAGTGCATTTAGGCTGCCTGAAAATACAGATGTCCACTCACCACTACTACAACAAGAATTAACCCAAAAATTTGATGCAGTCGCACAGAAGGCCAGAGAACTTTGCCTTGCAGCCGATTCTGCCCAGTGTTAACATTTTTATAGTGGTTTCAATACGATAGAACCACCGTCTCGTATGGGGGATTACGGCCAATGATGAACACGCAGCTAATGATTTTCAGCTTAATACTATGTTTTATATATGGCACTACTACTTATGCGCAAAATGTCGCGACAGTGGGTAGAACAAATATTTCAGCAAAAGAGTTCGAACAAAAGTATAAAGAGGTACAGCAAAAAAGCGTAGTAAATGTACCGTCAAAAGAAGTGTTTTTAGAGGACCTGATTCGCTATGAGATAGGCCTTCAAGAGGCAAAAGCGCAAAATATGGAAAAAGACCCGCAAGTGCAAGAGAGATATAATCAGCTTTTGTATCAAGCGCTTATTGAAAAGCAAATTGGAAAAAGGGTAGCGCAAATTAAAGTTAGTGAAGATGATATGCGCAACTACTACAAATCAAACCCAGAGCTTAGAACGTCACATATTTTAACCGAGATGCCGCCAAACGCCACTTCGGATCAAAGGGCGCAGGCTAAGAAGCGTGCCACTGAAATATATGAGGACGTAAAAAAGAGTAAGAAGTCATTTGAAGAGCTAGTGGCTCTTTATACGGATGATGCAACCACAAAAAGAAGTGGTGGCGACATCGGCTGGCAGTCTAGACTAACTATTACGCCTGAGTATTATGAGGCTTCTTATAAGCTAAAGGTTGGACAAGTTTATGGTTTAGTGGAAACACTTTTTGGCTTTCACATTGTAAAACTGACGGGACGCAATCCATACGAGAAAGCTAACAAGAGACACTTAAGACAGGTAGTTTTTGATGTAAAAAGAAAACAAATCTTTGATAGCTACTTTGGTACTCTAAAAAAGAAGTACCCAGTTAAAATTTCCAAAGAAAACATAAAGTAATATCTTTCCTATAGATAATTTTGTAAAATAGCCCTATGAAAAAAGGGCTATTTTTTTTACTATTAATACTAGCGTCTTGTACGGCATCTAAAGTTAAAAAACAAATTATTCTAGAGGTAAATCAGCACGAATTGACGGTTCAAGAATTCGCTCAGCGCTTAACCGAAAAGTTGCAGGGGTCAGATATCATTATAGCAAAATCAACAGAAACTATAGCAAATATGAAGGATGTGATTGTACTAGATTACATCAACTATGTTTTGCTAAAAGAGTGGGCCGATGCAAATAATTTAACGATATCCCCTGCTGAACTTGAAAAAGAAATTCAAGTATATCGGTCGCAATATCCCGATGATATTAGCTTCAGAGCATCGCTTGCTGAAGATAATATTATGATCGAAAGATGGAAAGAGAATTTAAGAAAAAGTATTCTTGAGCGCAAGGTAAATCAAGATGTAACTAAAAATGTTGTAGAGCCAACAGATAAAGAAATTGCTGAGTACTATCAGCAAAACAAAGGCCGTTTTAGTCAGAACAAGGCATATCACGTCAGGCAGATTGTTTTGGCGAAAAGTATGGATGCCGAAAAGCTCTATGCGCAAATTAAAAAAGATACGGACTTTGCGGCCCTAGCAAAAGAATACTCAATTGGTCCCGAAGGCATAGAGGGTGGCGATTTAGGCTGGGTAGAAGAGGGCGTAGCGGATGTGTTTGATGAGGCGGCAAAGCAAGGTATTAAAACAATTACAAAACCCCTAAAAAGTCCATTTGGATACCACATTGTACAGGTACTTGAGAGGCGCCCATTGCGTCAAAAAAGCCTGCAGGAAGCTAGGGAGCAAATTCAGCAAGAACTATTTGAAGACAAGAAGCAGAAGGCATATATTTCTTGGCTAGAAGGCAGGCGCGGGCACGCGACGGTTAAGATTCATGAAGAGCTATTAAAAACTATGACAGTAGAGTTGAATGATGAATAAAGTAATTTTAGTAATATTGGTGTTGGTGAGTACGTTAGTGGCAAAAGCCGAGGTGGTTGATAAGGTATTGGCAATAGTAAGTGAAGAACCAATTCTACAGTCTGATATGATAAAACTACGCCAGCGTTTAAAGGCAGATAAAATTCAAGACGAATTATTCACCATAAACAAGGGCGAGTTACTTAAAAATGATAAAAAAGCACTAGAGTTCTTGGTTGAAGAAAAAATACTAAAATCTGAAATTAAAAGACAAAACCTTGAAGTAACTAAAGAAGCTGTTGATGAAGAAATTAATAAGATACAAAGAAGAAATAAAATTAGCAGGTCTCAACTACGAGAAGCGTTGAAAGCGCAAGGTACAAATTTTGCGGACTATTTAGATTATGTAAAAGATAGAATGGAAAGACAGGCCGTTATTCAGCAATCCATTACATCAAAGATTCGTATTTCTGACGAAGATATTAACTCATACTATTTAGAAAAATTTGGTAAAACTAAAAAGAATTCTTTTCAGTACACACTGTCGCACATCCTATTTCGAAAAGGAGAGGCGCAAAAAAATGCAACAGAGATATACCAAAAAATCAAAAACGGTCAAAACTTTGAAGAATTAGCGGGTCAAAGCAGTGAGGACCCTAATTTTTCTGCAGGCGGAGCGCTTGGTAAATTTAAAAGTGGCGAAGTAATGAAAGAGATTGAAGTGGCGGTTTCTAGCCTAGAGGCAGGGGATATCACGCCGCCAGTTAAAACATCTATGGGAGTTCACATTATAAAGGTGAATGAAAAAAAATTAATTCCTAGTGCGGACTATGAAGCGAAGAAAAATCAAATTCAGGGTGAGTTAACAAATAAAGCTCTCAAAGAACAATTTAGATTTTGGATTGAACAAAAGAAAAAAGAAACGTTTATTAAAATAAACTCATGAAGAATCCTATCCGTATAGCTATCACCAGTGGAGATATTGATGGCATTGGCACAGAAGTAATTGCCAAAGCGCTGCATAAGCTTAGGCCTCAAAAAAATATTCAGTTTATTTTATGGAGATCGCCAGACTGCCCGTCATCACACTTGCGGATTATTGATAAATCTTTTAGGCGGCACAGCTTTACTTCGTGGCCAGAAGCAATGAGCTATATGCCAGAACACAGCAAGGACTTGATTGAAATTATAAGTAATTTAAGTCCGGCTGTCTGGGTTGAGCAGTCTGCACAAGCGGCAAGGTTTGGGCACATTGATGCGATCGCCACAGCGCCATTATCTAAAATAACCATACAAAAAGCAGGCCTTAAGGATATTGGTCACACAGATATTCTGCGAAGAGTGTCAGGAGTCGGCAATGTCTATATGGGTTTTATAGGCGCCCACTTTAGTGTAGTGCTAGCGACAGGACACTTGCCCGTACAGAAAATTGCGAAGGCATGGAATGCAGAAAATTTAAGTGGTGCAGTTGTTGCGGCCAAAGAATTAAGAGCTCTGTTTAAGAAGCGAGAGCAAAATAAACCTATTGGTATACTAGGGCTTAATCCTCATGCTGGCGAGAGTGGTCTTTTAGGCAATGATATAGAAATTGTAAAAGAAGTTATAAAGAAAAATAAAGATATGCATCTTAGCGGTCCACTGGTTCCAGATGTAGCATTTCAACCAGACGAAAGAGGAAAGCACGCAATATATATAAGTGCTTACCATGATCAAGGGCTTATACCATTTAAAATGTTACACGGAAGAGAAAGCGGAGTGCACATTAGTTTAGGTCTACCATTTGTTAGAACTAGCGTTGACCATGGTACGGCCAAGGATATTTTTGGAAAGAATAAGGCGGATTATAGATCCATGCTTGAAGCGCTAGAGTGGGCAATTAACCTTGCCAAAAAAAGGAGGCAATCATGATGAACCCTGTAATTTTTAGAGAATATGACATACGTGGTGTTTTTGAAAAAGACTTCGATCTTTCTTTTGTAGAAGGCCTGGGAAAGTCGTTTTATACATACATAAAAAAACAAACCAATATTGATAGGCCAGTAATTACCATAGGTATGGATGCAAGATTATCAAGTCCAGCGATTGTAAAAGCATTAACTAAGGGTTTTACAGATTCCGGGGGCGATGTTATTTTATTGGGCTTAATTACAACTCCAATCTCGTATTTTTCTACGTTTACAATGTCAAATGTAAACGGTTCAATTATGGTAACAGGCAGTCACAATCCGCCAGATTACAATGGGTTTAAAATATCAGTAGGAAAGAGAACAATTAACGGTTCAGAAATTCAAGAGTTAAAAAACATATTGCTACAAGAAATGTTTTCAAGCGGACAGGGGAAGATTTCGAATCATGATATTTTTCCGGATTATATTGAACGTTATAAAGAAGAGTTCGGCGATCTGTCTGGAGTACCGGTGGTCGTCGACTGCGGAAACGGTGCTGCTGGATCGGTGGTTAGAAGATTGTATGAAGCGCTAAAGGTAGACGTTCAAATCATTTTTGAAGAGCCAGATGGTAGGTTCCCGAATCATCACCCAGATCCAACGGTCGAAGAAAATAATGACGAATTAAAAAAACAGGTATTAAAAAATAAAGCAGCACTTGGGATTGGCTTTGATGGAGATGCAGATAGAATTGGCATGATAACAAACACTGCCAGATTTTTATTGGGCGATGAAATCATGACCGTCTTTGCTAAAGATATTCTTAAAAAGCAGCCGGGTGCAAAAATTATTGGTGATGTAAAGTGTTCAGATAGGATGTATCAGGTCATCACAAAAGCGGGCGGCAATGCCATTATGTGGAAGACGGGGCACTCATTAATTAAAGAAAAAGTTAAGTCAGAGAAGGCACCATTTGGTGGCGAGCTAAGTTGCCACATATTTTTCGCTGATCGCAACTATGGATATGATGATTCTTTATATGCCGGTCTAAGAATGATAGAGATTTTAAAGCAAAACAAAACAACGATAGAAGCTCTATTAGAAGATTATCCAGAGGCGTATTCGACTCCAGAAATTAGAATTGATACCACGGAAGAGAAAAAACAAATTATCGTAGCAAAAATGCGCGAGTACTACCTTGCTAAAAAAGATGTTGCGGTAACAGAAATTGATGGAGTGAGGGCGTCGTTCAAAAATGGTTGGGCGCTAGTAAGGTCATCAAACACGCAACCAGTAGTCTCAATGAGATTTGAAGCAAATACGAAAGAGATGTTAGATCAGATCCAAAGTGATGCAATGAAAATTGTGAACGCGTATCTATGAAAAGGTATGAAGGTATTCGCGTCAGGGGTGCTAGAGAGCACAATTTAAAAAACATCTCTCTAGACATACCTCGCAATAAGATTACCGTTATTACCGGCTTGTCTGGTAGTGGGAAGTCGTCACTGGCTTTTGATACGATTTACGCCGAAGGACAGCGTCGGTATTTAGAGGGCTTGTCAGCTTACGCCAGAAATTTTTTAGAGCAATTAAAAAAACCAGATGTAGATTCAATCATCGGCCTATCTCCGGCTATATCGATTGAACAGAAAACGGGTTCAACAAACCCAAGATCAACAGTTGGTACGGTCACAGAGGCATATGATTTTTTACGTCTATTGTTTGCTAAAATTGGTAAGCCGTTCTGCCCTAAGTGTAAAATAGTTGTAGAAACACAAACCCATGAACAAATTATTGACGAAGTTTTTTCTTATAAAAAAGGCTCAAAGCTTTTGTTGCTAGCTCCTGTCGCCGTTTATAAAAAAGGTGAGTTTAGAAAAGAAATTGAGCAGTGGCAAAAACTAGGCTTTATCCGGGCGGTTATTGACGGTACTGAATATGAATTAACAAACGCGCCGAAGTTAAAGAAGACAGTGGCTCACAATATTGAACTCATTATTGATAGAATAATTATTAAAGATGATGTTCGCTCAAGAATCTCTCAAAGTATTTCTAAGGGTCTGGATTTGGCTAAGGGTCAGATCATCGTTGAGGATTTTACCACTAAAGAAAGAAAATCGTTTTCGCAAAAAGCATCGTGTCCAACTTGTAGTTTAAGTTTTCCTGAGATAGAGCCTCAGCTCTTTAGTTTCAACAGCCCTAAGGGAGCCTGCCAAACCTGTAATGGTATTGGGACTATGGATTACATAGTGGCAGATGAAGATGCGGATGTTTTAAATGAAGAAGTAGAATATTATGATGAACAACCCTGCCATACTTGCCACGGGGCTAGGTTAAAAAAAGAAGCCCTTCATATTTATATAGAAAATAAAAATATTTCACATTACTCGGATTTATCTATCAGCGATTTAATATTAGCTCTTGATACCATCACACTATCCCCAAGAGAAAAACTAATTGCCGAAAAAATAATTAAGCATCTACAGCTAAGACTTACTTATATGGACCGCGTTGGGGTTTCTTATATTACTCTTAGTAGACCGTCAAAAACCCTGTCGGGCGGTGAAGCGCAAAGAATCCGACTGGCAAGTCAATTGGGTTCAGGGTTGATGGGTGTTTTATATGTATTAGATGAACCAAGCATCGGTCTGCACCCCAAGGACCACAAAAAACTATTGGAAATATTAGAAGAATTAAGAAGCAAGGGTAACACAATTTTAGTTGTAGAACACGATGAAGAAACTATTTTGTCGTCTGACCTAGTTTTTGATATAGGCCCAGGGGCAGGTATTAACGGAGGAAATATACAGGCCTTCGGAACCCCGAAAGAATTAATGCAAAATAAAAATAGCCTCACGGGTGATTATTTAGCGGGTCGTAAAAAAGTGTTTAGACCAAGTCAAAAACGAGATCTAACAAAAAAAGACAACCTTGAAGTTATAGGGGCTAGTGGAAACAATTTGAAAAATGTGAACGTAAAGCTTCCGCTAAATAGTTTTATTGCTGTTACCGGGGTGTCCGGGAGTGGCAAGAGTACTCTGGTTATAGATACCATTTATAAGTTCGTTCATAATAAAATAAGTAAAAGTGAGTACAGTGTGGCATCCGTTAAAAATATTAAGGGTGCGGATAAAATTACAAGTGTTGTTAATATAAATCAAAAGCCCATCGGTAGAACACCAAGATCTAACCCGGCTACATACACGGGTTTAATGACCTTAGTTAGAACATTGTATGCTGAAATTCCAGAGGCAAAGATCAGGGGTTTTAAGCCGGGATATTTTTCTTTTAACGTAAAGGGTGGTCGCTGCGAACACTGCAGAGGCGGCGGAGCAGTGCGAGTTGAAATGAATTTTCTCGCGGATGTGTATGTAGAGTGCGATTTTTGCCAAGGCCTTAGGTACAACCCCGAATGTTTAGGAATTAGATATAAAGGAAAAAATATAGCAGACGTATTAAATATGTCGGTTGAAGAAGCTTTAGATTTTTTTACGCATCATAAAATCATTTATAATAAATTAAAGACCTTAGATAGAGTAGGGCTTAACTATATAAAGCTTGGGCAAAGCTCGACAACTTTATCTGGCGGAGAAGCGCAGCGAATAAAATTAAGTCGTGAGTTGTCTAGGCGTCCCGCGGGACACATTTTATATATATTGGATGAGCCAACGACAGGCTTACATTTTGCCGACATTAGTAAGCTGTTAGAGCTTCTGCACGAGCTTGTGGACAATAATAATACGGTGCTAGTGATTGAACACAATTTGGATGTGATCCACTCGGCGGATTATGTCATTGAATTGGGGCCAGAGGGCGGGCCAAAGGGCGGAGAGATTATAAATGCATCAGACCACAAGTCATTTTTAAAAAACAAAAAATCCCCTACAGCTAACTATAAAATTCCGGAGGCAAGATTATGATCGATTCTTCGTGGTACAAAAAGCCAGAGAG
>JBBKWS010000188.1:0-27846 GCA_037969075.1 Bdellovibrionales bacterium
ACTGGACTTCCTGAATTTCCATTGGCAGAAATATTCCAGCTAGTACAATTCCATTCTGCATCGCGCGCCGTACAGCCCGCCACAACCATTTCTACAAAGGCTATGTCTAACTTGCCGTCATTGTCATAATCTACCAAATTACCTACTAATGACGCACTATAAGTGTGTCTATGAAAACTTTTTCTTTCATATTGAGGCACGCCATTTAACACGCCTCGGTTATATATAATAAATGAATCTATATTCTTACCGCTGTTAAATTCTATAATATCTAGCTTTCCATCATTATCCATATCCGCTACCGCTAAACTTACAGTCGCTACATTGTCATTATGATTGATAATATTGCCATCTTGATCGTACGAGGGACTCTGTCCAAGCGCATGACATTGAGTCTGCATTCGATTGTCTCTTACTGCCATGCAGACCTCAGTAATGATATTGGAGCCCGATTTATAGCTGAACACCATGTCATCAATGCCGTCGTTATTCCAATCAACACGTTTAATGTCGGTAGTAACTGCTACTTTAGAACTCTCTAGAGATGTCCACTGCATATCTTCAGTTTCTAGTACAAATATAGAGGGCTTTGTACTAAATCCTACATCATTACCGCAGTTTTGAAATGCAACAGCAAGCATCACCATACAAAAAGACAATATACTGAATCGAATACGGTTTTTCACAGAATCTCCAAAGCTCTAATTTTTAATCAAAGAGCACACTTAATGTATCGGATTAAGACAACTCGACCTAAAGGTTTAGAGCAAAAATATTCGACTACTTAGAAAGTCTGTCTCAATTTGAGACAAACTATGCGAAGTGAAGTTTCACTTTAACAAAACCATGCCCCAGAGAAAGGTCGAGCTTTTTTCTAAATCCTTAAAAACTCTGCATTTTCTGGCTTCTACTCGCTATATTATTTAGGTGGGAGCTAATTTGCAAAGTAATAGAAAACCATTACCATATCCTATTAAAATAAAGATTCAATTCGGCGGCGAATTGTACCATGAACAGATGTTTCATGAGTACCCTATTACTATTGGTAGAAGTGAGAAAAGTAGTCTTTCACTAAAAGACTTTGATTTCATCTCAAGACAACACTGTGTTGTTACGGTTGATGAAGGTAAGGTTTTTTTAGTAGATTTAAATTCTGCAAATGGCTTTCTTCATAACGGCAAACAAGAGCGTCGTTTAGAAATCTCATCAGAGACTCAGGTACTAATTGGCGAGCTAACTATAGATTTTTCTCCTGAGTTAGTGACTGATGCTCCACCACCTATTCCGCAGGAAGAGCCTAAAACAAAAATAATGGCTATCGACGAAATTAGTGACAGAGAAAAAACTGTTATCGATGTGGCCCCAGAAGATCTACCGCCGCCACAAAGTTTGCATTCAAATATACCCGACTTACCACTACAAATATCTAAAGATTCCTCTATGCAAGAGGCCTTTATTGATACGGCAAAGACCGATTTAGAAAAAAAGCCCGAAGTTCCTAAAGTCTCGACACCTTCCATGTCGCCGTTATCCAATCGTCAGGACGTAGTCGTTGACCAAATACTTGTTGCTGCAAACTCTACGACTGAAAGATTTTTTAAGCCGCATCATTTAGCTAAGGATCTAAAGCCCGCAAATAGAGTCTTAGAAGCTTTCGTTAAATGGGAAGATCAGGTTTATGACCACCAACATTTTTATCCTGAAACTAAAATTACTCTTGGTGTAAGTGAGCATGCAAACTTAAAACTACCTACTCTTGGCGGAGATTTAGGAATAGCATTTTATGATGGAAACAAATCAAATTGCCTGATTCCAACAGGCGCGCAAGCAAGTCTATCTAGAAATGAACAAACCATTAGTATTGAAGAACTAATAAAATCAGGGGTAGTTGCAAGAAGATCAAAAGGTTATTTGCTTCAACTACAAAATGAAGATGTCTTGACTGTCCACTATAGCCCATCAACAAGTGTTCTTCTTAGATATGCACCCGCCCCTAAGCGTTTAAGTAAAACACCAATGTTGAATCCAGATGAGGAGATAAAAAAATCCATAACCATCTCTGGATTAGTACACATTTTTATAATTATATTACTTTCATTGGGTAGTGCTCCACAAGATCTTCCAATTATCGAAAATGTTAAGCCAAGGTATGTAAAATTATTAGTACAGCCGCCTAAGCCCATAGAAAAAAAACCAACTCCGACTCCAACACCTGCGCCTACTCCGCGCCCGACACCGCCACCTAAACAAAAAGCAACTCCCCCGCCTAAGCGCATTCCACCTACGCCTAAAAAACCTGTAAGAGTACAGCCTCCGAAAGTTGTGCAAAAGCGTCCCACTGAAAGAATAGCGGTAAACCAAAGCAAGACTTTAAGTAAGGTAAATAAATTTCCAATGACTGTAGAGAAGCCTGCCCCAAAAATAGAAAGCATGGGTGCTCTTGGCGCACTTGGCTCAATGAAGTTGGCACCTAACCAGGTTCCGCAAGTTGCTGTTAATATAAACCCTAATGCTGGTGGCAGACAGGGGACGATGAGTACATCAAATATTGTTGCTGGTCTAAAGAGCGCCGGCGGTAAGCTTTCTTCCGGCGGAGAACCCGGTGTTAAAACTAGAGGACTTGGGCAAGGCACTGGCACTGGTTACGGCACACAAGGATTACAGGGCGGAGCTGGAACTAGAGCTGTTGGGGGCGCCGTGATTGGGGCACCAAAGTTAGCAAGCATAGGAAAGTCTGAAGGATTGACCCGAAAGCAAGTCATGGATGCTTTACAAAAATATGTAGCACAAATTCAACGCTGTTATGAACGGTCTCTCTTTGACAATCCTGATCTTAAAGGCCGAGCTGAATACCAGTGGGAAATCACATCCAGAGGTTCCGTAAATTGGGTAAAGGTTCTTAAAACAGATATGTCAGGTGCAGACTCTCTGAATGATTGCGTTAAGAAAGTGTTTATGACCATGAAATTTCCAACAGCGAAAAATGGGCAATCTACCTTGCCAAACATTGGATTTCCATTCGGAAGACTATAGTCTAGTTTCCCTTCTCACATAGACATTCACCCAATTCTTTTTATAATAAGTACATACCCTTAAAAGGAGTTATTTCATGTGGGAATGGATTAGAGAAACTTACCATGCTGGCGGAGTAGTAATGCACCCGATCCTAATTTGCTCATTGATCGGCATTGCCATTATGGTTGAGAGAATTAGAGTTTTATCATCAGCAACAAAAGTTAAAAAAGAAGAGTTACTTCAACATATCAATGCTCATGTAATGCAAGGTAACATTGATAAAGCCATCTCTGTGGCTTCGCAAATTAGAAGTCCATTGACGAACATCGTTTCAGCAGGACTAATCGCTGTAGCGAACAGAAAATCCGATGAAGAAGTGCAGACAGCAATGGATGCAGTGGCTTTAAAAGAAATTCCTCTGATTGAAAAAAGAACCCCTCTACTTTCTACAATTTCAAATCTTGCTACCTTGCTTGGTTTATTAGGAACCATGACAGGTATGATCGCAGCCTTTAGAGGTGTTGCTAACGTTGCTCCTTCAGAAAAGGCAGCGCTGTTATCATCGGCCATCGGTGAGGCAATGATTGCAACCTCTTTTGGGTTGGTTGTAGCCATTCCAATATTAGCAGCTTATGGTTGGATTAACGGATGGGCCACTGATGTTGTCGATTCAATTCATGAAACAAGTGTAAAAACTTTAAATTTCATATTATCTAATCGCGATAAATTAAGGTAGTCATGTCAGCATCAAGTGATGGAGAAAACTTAAACCTAACACCTTTTATCGATCTCTTTTCGGTTTTAGTGTTGTTCTTGATTTCTACAGCTGTTTGGCAGCAACTATCTAGCTTATCAACAAACGTTGATAACTCTACTTCAAGCGATAACCCTGTGCCAAAAGAAAAAGAAGTCAGTCTGTCTATCACCCTACTGCCAGACAAAGTGCAGCTGCTTGAATCAGAAAAAGCTACCGATATCCCTAATGTAGCAGGGCAAGAGCTTAATAAGGAGCGAATCAAATCAAGCATTGAGCAGTGGCGACTAAAATTCCCTGATAAGAAGGATGTAACTTTAAACACGGCAAATACAATTTTATACGGAAATATGATTACTGTTTTTGATATAGTTGTTGGCGCTGGATTTCCTAATGTAGGAGTTAATACTCAATAATGTCTGGAACAAAAGGAAACTTTTCAAGAATTATTAAAACTCCTGATAACCATATTAGACCTAAATGGGATTTACACGGATTTCGCGAAAGACAGACTCATAAAGGTGGAAAATCACAGGTGATGGATTTAAATCTAACACCTTTCATTGATCTCTTCTCAGTGTTAGTTCTTTTTTTGATTATGAATTACTCTGCAACTGGCGAAGTGTTTTTTATCTCAAAAAATTTAAAGTTACCAGCATCCGAGCACTCTCACCCACTTGATAGCAAACCGCTAATCACTATTACAAATGAAGCTGTACTTTTTGATGCACAAGAAGTTGGTGCCAACACTGTGCATATCGAAGAACAAGATCAGCAAAATATGCCACGCCTTAGACAAGCATTACAGCAAGCTAGAATATTCCAACAAAACTTAAGACCAAATCAAGAGTTTAAAGGCGAAGTAAATATTCAAGCAGATGAGAGCATTTCAATTGTCTATATCAAAAGGGTGATGAATACTTTAATCACTGAAGGTTGGGCTGGTATTAATTTTGCCACAACTCTATACGAAGCTCCAAACGAAGCTGAAACCGAAACTGGTTTATAATTAATTAGATGACATTCTTTTAGGAGCTGGTGTTGGTAAAGCTTGCACCATAACTTGTCGATAATTCGTTCTAAATTTTACGTAGTTCTCTAATGACACTCTCTCTCTACCTAAAATATTTAAACGCCCATCATTTAATAGCTCACCTTTAATTGATAGGTCCTCTAGATCTAACTTTTTCTTGCTCTGCGCATCCGCTTTGAAAACAATAAATAGAAGTAAAAATACTAAAAGAACGAACATCTGCCAGCGGTACTGGTAAACATTATTTTCATGACTATGATTATGATTGTGTCTTGAGCGCATTTTTATATCCTATACCAAAATAATACCTTCGACAATCAGCCTAACGGCTAATTTATTGAGGTACTATATAAGATGTAAAAGGAACCTCGATATCAACTCCTGCACTCGTTCCTCTTGAATCGTTGATTCTTTGATCTGCCTGCAGGTATTGTAGCGAGTATTTATAAACTCCAGGTCCATCTTTATCACTTTGCGGCGTTTGTATATAATAGATTAGAACAGCGCTATCCCCTGCAGCGTGACCTAATCCTGGCAAGGTGTCTTCTTCTTTTACTTCTAGAGTATTAAATAGCTCTAACCTAGATTGAGAATACGAATAACATGTCTTTCCTTCTTCATATCCCTTAGGATTTATAATGATATCATAAGCAAATGCGCTTGGATCCCAAACTGTAGGGTTTCTATGTTGCCTAAGCTGGGTGCCCGAGCTATCAGACTCACCATCATAACTTCTCAACACATTTAAATAATCATTAGCAGAGCCTTTATCTTTAAACATAAAGATTTCTATCCCATCTAAAAAACCATCCAAATCGGTATCGGGATTTTTAGGGTCTCCGTTATATCTTGGCTTTCCATCAGGAAACACGGTACTAGGTCTTTGGTTTACAATATATTGCTCTTCACATTTTGTTAACAGGTCGTGGTCTTCATCTGTTGCATCCGCACATGCAGGCAGACTCTCGCCAAACACAATTCTTCTCCAATGAAAATAGTCCCCATACCCTCTTAGATCGGTAACTTTGCCTCTTTCATCTGTAAGTGTTGGAAATGAGTTCCTTTTTTGGGGGTTCAAACCATAACGAACTTCATCTTCATCGCACATACCATCTGAATCCGAGTCAACCCCAACCGTTCCATTTAAACAAGTTGAGGCATTCGTATTATACACCATCAAAGTTGTATTCTTAATTTGCCAAGGCTCATTGGTGGGTTTTACAATTAAAGCCTCAAAGTCTAGCTCACCTGTAAGATTTAGGTCAGCGTATTTTCCTCCGCCTGCTAGTGCCATTTCTCTTAGATACTCCTGCGCAGCAGGACCATTCGTTCCATAATAAGCAGAGGATAAAAATATTTTCCCTGGCTTAACATTAATAATAGATTTAACCAAAGCGCTGGCCTGCTCTACACTAATATAGGGCTCAGGCTGGCCGTCAGAAATAAAAAACACCATATAATAGGCGTCCTCTTCAGGGAATGCCTCGATATCATCACGGATCGCCAGTTCTGTTTTTGCTAAAGCATCAGAATACGGTGTGCCGCCACTATCGCTTGATCGTAGCTCGGCAATTGCATTCCTAACACTGCCCTCGTCTTGGGTAAAGTACGGATCAGCTATCATATAATCTGTTATAATTCCGAAGCGGATCATGCCCCACTTAATGTACTCATCATTTAAGTGATCATTATAAAAATTTTCAACTCCTGATCCGCGAAGCACTGCTCCCGAATCAGTACCATTATTTGAACCCGATTTATCCATCACAAACATAATTTTAGTAAGTCTATTTTTATTTTCCGGAGGGCTGATACAAAAATCTCCTTGAGATTTTGCGTTTACCGGCGGAGTACCCGGTTTCATCAAATTTATATCCCCGCAGGCTAAGGTGAACAAAGGAATGACAATAAAACCTAGTTTCCTGCAAATAGAGACACCCATATAACCCCCTATATTTACTTACTGCAATATAGGTACCTAGACTAAGTCTCTTAAACCAATAAGTTATGAGTAAACCTATTTTTTTTGATTAACTTTATTATATGTACAAAGGAATAGCGTTAAATCGCGAATTTCTAAATCTTAATTTAAAAATCAAACTTAGTAGTGTGTCCATGTAAAATTTAAATAGGATATGCATGCCTCAAAATGAGATTTTCTTCTTTGGATTCAGCTTTACTAGACCTTTACCGATGAAGTTAATGATGAAGTTATCCGCCAACTTACAGTTTTTATCACTTAGTCTTTTGGCGCTCGTCGTGAGTTTTCAAAACTGTAGTGAAGTTGACTTAGTGGCAATCAATCAAAATAGTATAAAAGAAATTGACCCCACCCCAACTTCGCCCCCTAATCCCGAAATAGCTGATGGTATTTTGGATTTCGACATAGGAGATTCAGGTGGTTGTGCTTTAAAAAATAATAAGGTGTATTGCTGGGGATCAAATGCAACTGGTCTTGTTGGAGATACAGTTGCAAGTGGTTACCCTGCTGTCAGCTCAGCAACCCCACTACTTATAAATATTCCATCAGATGTAGTGATTACTAGAATCACAGTAGATGTTTACGGCGGTCATGCTTGCGCTGAAACAACAAACTCTAAGATATATTGTTGGGGTGGTAACGGAAGTGGCGAATTAGGTGACCCAAATTTACCCACGGGCTACAGCCCCGAAGCATTGTCGCTGACTCCTGTGCTGGTGATTCCACCTATTGGGATTAGTTTAAGTAAAATTTCTGCGGGCGTTAGCCACAGCTGTGCCCTTAGTGCAGATGGATTACCGTATTGTTGGGGAAGAAATGGACATGGTCAATTGGGCTTAGGAACCAATACTCTTCAAACCAGCATTCCAACACAGGTTCCCGTTCCAGCGGGCGTAAGCTTTGTAACATTAAGTTCTGGCTATCAACACACATGCGGATTGATGACCACAGGTTCAATTTATTGTTGGGGCGGGATTAATACCTACGGTGAAATTGGTAATAGCTCTGCGCCTGTGTATCGTAATATAGGTGATCCTCAATTTTTTACACCTACCTTAGTTTCAAATCCAAGTGGCGTTGTATTTACCTCAGTAAGCGCAGGTGGTTACAGCACTTGCGCAATGGCGAGTAGCAGCGTTGCTTATTGTTGGGGACAAAATGGTCACAGTCAATTAGGAAACACGAATGTGCCAGCCGGCTCAGCGCCAGATGGTTGGGATCATTATTCAAACATTCCCGTCCCTTACTTAGCAGGCCAAGAGCCTTTTATTCAGGTAAGTGCTGGCGCAATGTTAAACTGTGCGGTTACACAAATTGGAAACGTTCATTGTCGCGGCCAATACGGACCAGCAACCGCTAACTCTAGCTATAATTCCTCTCCTGTGGCAGGAGAAAAAATTATAAAAGCAGAAGCAGCGGCGAATACAGCATGCGCTCTGACAGATAGTAATGCTCTCTACTGTTGGGGCTCTAATAGACTAGGAGCTCTAGGCTCTGGAAGCGAAACTCCTAGTTTTTCAAATACGCCACTACCAGTACAAGTACCCTAGTCACTAATGACTATACCATATCTATTATAATCCAAGCTTAGGCTGCAGTACTTTTTGCGTTGTTACAAAATGTAATTTAGCAACTTCTGATAATTTGGAAGCTCCGTGCTTTTTAACATATCTTTCTGCGGCAAGCTCTACTTCCATCGAAGCACCTTTTGGAAAAGCCTGTCCGTGTCTTTTCTCTAACGCCTCAATAGCTTTAACAAAATAGGCTCTAGCTAAAATGGACGCACAAGCAACAGCAGGGATTTCTTCAGCCCTAAACTGTGTACTCACCTTAGCTTTTACATCCTTAAAATGGTTTGTGATCACTGAGGCGTTAGCCGCAAACTGATCAATCACTATGTGGTCAGCAGAATGCTTTTTAAGAAGACCCTTGATCGCATCGGCGTGTAGTTTCGCGAGTAGTATATTCAGGTTCTTATCCTGCTCGTAGATAAAATTATATTCAGATGGACTTAATGCGATCAACACATGTGGCAATTTTTTAAGATCCTCAGCAATTTCTAAAATCTTTTTATCCGTTAATTTTTTACTGTCTTTTGCGCCCGTCTTTTTAAAAAATTCTTGTTTATTTTCAGCTAATAAAAAACTGCAAACTACAAGCGGGCCAAAATAGTCCCCTTTACCTGATTCATCGCTTCCAATGACGTTCCCTGCAAATTTAGCCGACGTTGTGGCTTCTACAAATAAGCCCTCAATTTCTCGTTTTAGCTTTGAATCTTTACCCTGAATTAGCCACTTGCCGGAGGTATAAAAGTTGAAATTAACCGTATCCTGAAGTTTTTTTAGTATCCATTTTTCACCATAAGGAATGTCATCAACAGAGATAGTAATCTGATGGGCTAAACACCATTTTTTCAATTTTTCTTTCAACTTTTCCCCTTCCCTGTTACAAATACTTATGGCCCAGAAGAATAAGACTAATTTTAGTCCCTATAAGCAAAAAAACCAAGGAAAAGTACAGTCAAAGAGTCGTGGGCACCTTAAAGCGGACACCATATATGATGAACAAGAAGCCAATGATAGGCTTTTTGATATATTTAAAAATCACGATTTTTCACATATAAGCCATGATGACAGGGCAAGTCTGGCCAAGTATTATGTTTTGTTAATGAGAGAGCAGAATAAGCAGAATCTTACCCGAATGCTTAACTTTAGAGATATCGCTATAAAGCAATTCATTGATTGCGCCATTATAAATGACCTTATTAAACTAGAGTTTCCACTGATGGATATTGGTACCGGTCCTGGAATGCCAGGAATTATTTTGAAAATATTAAATCCTGACAAACCCATTTACCTTGCTGAAGGGGTTCAAAAGCGTGTTAATTTTTTAAAAGATGTAAGGGACGAGATGAACTTACAACACTTAGGTATATTTGGAAGAAATATTGATCTTAGATTTGTTTATCCTATGCATGCTGTAATTACCAGAGCGGTTGAAGATGTCTCTAACACTCTAGAGAACATTAAACATAGTCTACAAACTGGCGGGGTGGCTTATTTTATGAAAGGTCCAAACGTAGATGAAGAATTACAGATGGCCCTTGATAAGCATAGTGAACACTATAATTTAGAAAAAAACATCACCTATTCTCTCCCAAAATCTACTCACGATCGCAGACTACTTGTATTTAGAAAAATTAAACCCCATCCTGAAGCTGACTTAAACAAACTTTTAGATATAGATTATGACAATGATGATGAATAAAATCGAACTCATTACTTCTTTAACAAATGCAAAATACAAATCTTGGCTTAGCCTCCTGCAAAGCAAAGGCATTAAAGATGAAGATAAATACCTACTCTCAGGCAAGACTGTCGTTTTAGATGCATTAAAAAATCATTCGGATCACATCGACTGTATACTAACCTCAAAAGAAACCAGTATGTCTCTTGATGTCTACAGCCACATTACCCAGTTTCAATTAACATCCGAATTATTTAAAACAATTGATGCTTTTGGAACAAACTTTCCTGTTTTAGTATTAAAAACACCAAAAATCTTAGACTACGAGAAAATTCAACATAAGGGGATTACTGTATATATACCCGTTGGTGACCCAAGTAATATGGGTGCTATCTTAAGATCTTGTAATGCTTTTGGCGTGACTGACATCGTACTTTTAAAAGAGGCAGCCAATCCCTTTCTACCTAAATCTGTGCGGGCTGCAAGTGGAAATTTATTTTCTATGCAGTTTTACTATGGACCTTCTATTCATGATTTAAAAAATGAAGCGCATAATATATATGCTCTCGACGCTGGAGGAGAAAATATAAGAAACGTCAGCACCGCAAACAACCTTAGGCTTTTAGTTGGCGAAGAAGGGCCTGGAATTCCTGATTTTAACTTCAAGAAATTATCTATACCTATTAATGAATCTTGCGAATCATTAAACGCCAGTGTTGCATTAGGCATAGCCTTGTATCAACTGACCAAGCAGACTAAGTGATCCCTTTTTTTAAAGTAAATTTAAATAATATACTACCTACAACCCCAGATAAAATCGATGCAGTCATAATCCCAACCTTAGCATATACATCTAACTCAGTAGGTAGAGCTAGGCTGGAGATAAAGAGCGACATCGTAAAACCGATCCCGGCAAAACAGCCGACGGCAAATATCTGTGGCCATTTTAGATCTTGTGGCAATGTTGCTAAATTAAACCTATAAGCTAAAGCACTAAACAACAATACACCCAGCGGCTTACCTATAAATAAACCACAAACGATACCGATATGCACAGGGTGACTAACAATAGAAATCAAATCGACTCCTCGCAAATTAACTCCTGAATTGGCCAATGCAAAAATAGGCATGATGGCAAAGCCTGTCCAAGGATGAAGCTTGGTAAGTAGATCTTCAATTGGAGAAAAATTATTATTAGATCCTTTTTGCACAGGGTATTTTAGTGGCGTTAAAAGACCTAATAGCACTCCAGCAACTGTTGCGTGTACACCAGAATATAAAAAACCTAGCCATACTACGCTCCCAATAATAGTATACGTAATAAAAGACCGAACTCCTGCGTAGCGAAAAAGCATAGCAACGCCTATAGCACCCGCCGCAATACCTAGCCCCGCTCCTCTGATTTCGCTCGTATAAAAGAACGCAATAACTAAAATAGCACCTAGGTCATCGACAATAGCAATGGCTAATAAAAAAACTTTTAAACTGGTTGGCACTCTTTTTCCAAAAAGCGTTAGCAGACCTATAGCAAAAGCTATATCGGTGGCCATTGGCACTCCCCAGCCTTTTATTCCCACCGGGTCACTATAATTAAATATAGCATATAGAGCTGCGGGAATCACCATCCCACCGATCGCTGCAGCCACTGGGAGGGCTGCTTTCTTTGGGGAGCTTAAATGTCCGACTAATAGCTCTTTTTTAATCTCTAAACCAACATAAAAAAAGAAGATAGCCATAAGGCCGTCATTAACCCAAAGCTGTAAACTTAAACCCAGAATATTGGTTTGCAAAACACTATTATAAAAAACAGACAGCGGTGAATTAGCTATTAGTAAGGCCACAACCGCACTAAATAATAGTAAAATTCCTGGTGCTATTTCTGAATGTAAAAATGAATGAATTTTATTTCCAGTGTTTATCATAGTCTAACCAAGCCTAGAGTTTGTTAAGCGCTCAATCCTGTCATCTAAATCAGGGTGAGTAGAGAAAAGCTTAGAAAATCTAGACGCTTTTCCTGAGATCTTAAAACTAGCCAATGCAGGCTGGTCATCTTCTTGTGAGAGATCAATTCTGCTATTTACTTTTAATTTAGTTAATGCAGCTAGCATTTTTTCTTTACCAGCATACTTCGCACCCCCTAAATCGGCTCTAAACTCACGTTTTCTAGAAAATGCAGAGACAACAAGCATGCCTAACATGCCTAATAGTATTTCTAAAGCAATTATTACTGCGAACTGAACAATAAAGCGTTTGTTCTCATCAACAAATTGTCCAACAATATTTGCAAGAATCCGCGCTAAAAACATAACAAACACATTAATTACACCTTGTATAAGTGTCATCGTAACCATATCACCGTTAGCAATATGGGCTACTTCATGAGCTAAAACACCTTCAGTTTCAGCATCATTCATTCTATCTAAGAGCCCCGTAGAAACCGCAACCAGTGATCTACTTCTAGATGGACCAGTAGCAAAGGCATTTACATCTGGACTGTCGTATACGCCTACTTCAGGCATAACTGTTAACCCTGCGCGCTTAGAATATTCGTGTACGCGTAAAACTATAGACTGTAGACGAGAGTCACGTGTACTTTGATCAATAAGTTTTACACCCATCATCCATTTAGCCATTTTTCTAGATAAGGCTAATGAAATAAAAGCACCACCAAAGCCCCAAATCGTACAAAAAACTAATAAGGACGTATAGTTAATGCCCTTAGCATCCAAGTAAGGCTGGATACCTAGAACTGACGTAACTATAGATAGTGTAGCAATAATTAAAATATTTACTGCCATAAATAAAAAAATTCTTTTTCCATTTTTCATAAAGTAACTCCTACTTATTTTTTATATTTTTATTGTATGTATTAATATATAGGGAAGCAATCACAGAACCACCAATTAACATGGCAATTATACTTAACGACCAAGTAATTGGGAATTTACCACCAAAAGCATTATTTAAATAAACCATTTTTAAACCAACAAAAACTAAGACAGCCGCTAGACCGTATTTAATATAAATAAATTTATCCATTACACCAGATAGCATAAAATACATGCTTCTAAGCCCTAATAAAGCAAAAATATTAGAAGTAAAAACGATAAGTGGTTCATTAGTTAAGGCAAAAATAGCAGGAACTGAATCAATAGCAAATATAATGTCTGTAAACTCTAAAAAAAGTAAAGCCACAAAAAGTGGGGTTACATACAGAAGACCTTCTTTTCGAAAAAAGAATTTTTGTCCTTCTATCTTAGGATGAACTCTAAGCACTTTATTAAGACCTCTGATAATATAGCTATCATTTAAGTCTTTACTCTCTTTACCTACAAAAAACATTTTTATACCAGTTGCCATTAATAGAATGCCAAAAAATATAATTATCCAATCATACTGCATTAAGTAAGAGCCCATCGATATAAAAATAGCTCTAAAAAATAAGGCACCTAAGATTCCCCAAAATAAAACTCTATGTTGATACATCTTAGGTATAGAAAAATAAGAAAACACAACAGCAAATATAAATATATTGTCAATTGCCAAGGCCTTTTCGACTACAAATCCTGTTAAAAACTCAAGAGCAATTGTTCTGGCCTGAATATCTGGGTTGAAGCCAGGTATTAATGAGTAAATATCGTTAGTAGAAAATTCCCATTTTGCATAATGATAAAATAAGTAGTTAAAAATAAGTCCTAAGCTGATCCACACTGTGGTCCAAATAGAGGCCTCTTTAAATGAGACTTCATGCGCTTTTTTATGAAAAACACCAAGATCTAATGCCAGTAAAATTAAAATAAACGCTGTAAAACCTAGGTAAAACCACCAATAGTCTGCAAACTGAAAAAACACCATTAACTAACTCCTAGTTAAACCATCATCATATATATTTATACATTTATCAAATCTATAAATATGTTGTCTTGTATCGCTTATTGCGATATTATGGACATGCAAAAAGGAGCATTGTATGGCAGCACCCTGGATCAATTACCATCATTTATTTTACTTTAAAACAATAGCTGAAGAAGGTAGTGTTTCTAAGGCAGCCCAAAAACTTCGCCTAGGGCAACCAACGTTAAGCGCACAATTGAAACAGTTTGAAGATATAATTGGAATACAATTGTTTGAGAGAAAACATAAAAAATTATTAATCACTGAACAAGGAAAAATTGCTCTAGATTATGCAAAAAATATTTTTAAAATGGGTTCTGAGATGTACGAAGTACTCCATGATAGAATCAAACCTTTAAAACCATCAATACATCTTGGTGCGCTTGATAGCGTACCAAAACAAATAATCTTGCAGTTAGTTAAGTCTGCACTACAGATTACAAATTGCCAAATTACTTTGTCAGAAGGAAAGTCTGATGAGTTAATTAGAGATCTAACTGCTCACAAGGTGGATTTAGTTATTTCAAATTTTTTGCCGATAGGCCCAGAGGCAAAAGGTATACAACACAGGTTGATCACAAAAAAGCACGTTAGCTTTTATGCTAATCCTAAATTTAAAGCTTTACGTAAAGGCTTCCCAAATTCAATAGTAGGACAACCAATTATATTGCCTACATATGACAGCAAGCTAAGGTACGATATTGATCATTGGGCTAAGGTAAATAGTATTGATCTAAATATTATAACCGAGAGCCAGGATATAAGTGTAAAGAAAATGATGGCAACTAGCTCACTGGGCTTGGTTCCTACAGCAGCTCACACGGTTACTAAGCAAGTACTGTCTGGTGAGCTTATAGAAATCGGCCCATTAAAAGGCGTATATGAAGAATTATTCTTATTATCAGTTAAAAGAAAAATTCCTAACGACATATCATTACAGTTAATTGATAAATTCAAAGTATAGATTTAAGCAATACTAATAACATTATTTATCTATTTTATAAAATCATATGATTATGTAAAATAATAGATAAGTAAGCAAATGAATGCTTACCCTAATAACAGGAGTTATTATAATGATCTATTCAAAGTTAGGATCTTTAAAATCTATTCTACTTTCTAGTAAAGGCATACACATGACTGCCTATATTAAAAATACTAGCGACTTAGCAGACACTAGACTACAAATTATAGACTCAATTCAAGTAGCAAAAGAATATCTAACACCTGTTCAGTCTAGCGATGAGATAGAAGCTTTTTTAGAACCTGTATACAAGCTACTAGATAACACTTCTTTGTTAAAACATTTCAATGACAATATTGGAATATTTAGAAGCTCGAACAGTTTTAGAGTGATAAACTTACCAATTTCTCTTGAGCATATGTGTGTCATTGCAGACTCATACCATATAAAACCTTTATTAAAATGGGTTCAAAGTGATCAAGACTTTTTTATTCTAGGTATTTCAAATAAGCTAGCCAGCTTATATCAAGGTAGTAAAACTTCAATCCGCTTGATTGATAGTATCGAATTCAATCAACTAAAAAATCAAAAAATGACTACTAGCCTAAAAACTGAAGCGATTTACGAGTGGATCAATGAGTTGTTATTTAGTCTTACTAAACAGGTATCGATACCTTTATATTTAGCAGGAGATAAAAAAATAACAGATTCATTATTTAAAAAAATAAAATATCCATTAACTTGCAGAAAGTCTTTATTTAGCAATTTCGATGAAGACATCCTCCCAGATATTATAGCATCCGCACGTAATTCTATTGAAGATGATGCAAAAAGAAAGCTAGATACGGCTTTTATTGAGTTTTATTTAGCAGAAGATTCAAAGCTTGCGCAAAAAAACTTATTTCAAATTTCAAAAGCAGCTGTTAAAGGCCGAATCAAAAAACTAATTGTTGCAGATGGGGTACAAATTTTTGGTAAAATAGACAGGGTTACAGGCGGACTTTTGATACACCCGACGGATTTAGATCATGAAGATGATGATATATTAGATGATTTAGCTCAGACTGTTTTAGCAAATGGAGGTGATGTAATTGTTGCAGATCACAGTAAAATTCCTAAAGGTAGAATGATCTTAGCAATACTAAAGGATGGTGAAGAGTCCCCTGCAAAAGAAATCTCCTTACATTTTAATAACTTTTATGAGGCAACTGTATGAAAAATAACCTTATTAATACGTTGATACAAATGACAAAGAAACATAATAGCGTTAAGATGAAAACTAAAGTTTTATTAGTGACGGCCATACTAACAGTTGCATTTCTTACAGTAGCATCAGTTATATGGACTGGCTATACTGCTGTTAAGTATGTTGCAAGTATCAACGTAACTAATCCAATTAACAATATTTCCGCTACTGCAAGTCATGTTTCAACCGAGTTATCGAATAGGACAATGATAGATTTTAAGTCCTGTTTTACAAAAACAAAAGATATTGTAAATACTTCTACCTGGAAAACTGTGCCCATTGTTGAGATTTATGAGGACATAAAAGCTTCGTGCATAAGACCTAAAAAGCAAAACGACAATACTACAAATAAAAAACTAAACAGCAAAAACGGAAGGATGTTTTATGATCAATATTATATTTAAAAACCTTGATAGTTCAGAGCTAGCAAAAGATATTACTCATGAAAAAATTTCTGAGATAATACACAAGTTTCCGAAACTTAGGAGGTGTTCGATTACTGTAACATTAAGTATGGACAACTCTCCTACTCAAGGCGGAGCAGATATTTTCTCTGTTATGTTTAGGTGCACAAGTGGCCCCTACAAAGGGATCATACTTACAAAGTCTGCAATCAGTCTTTATGTAGCATTAAGCGAAGTCAGTGAGCATCTCTTAGAAAGGCTAAATAGGTTTGGAGATAAAAATCGAGTAAAGAAAATTAAGCAAGCAAGGTTATTACAAAAAAGAGTTCTTGCTATATAATCAACAACATCGACTCAACAATCTTGAGTCGATGTTTAACCTAATTACGACAACCTTCTTAAAAATTCTTCCATAATTTTTGTATATAGATCTTCACCTAGAAACTCATCTTCTACTCCGAAATCAATATTTGGATTATCATTGATCTCGATAATTACTGGTTTATCATCCACGATTTTAATATCTACCCCGTATAAGCTATTACCAATTAAGTTGGCTGATTTAAGTGCCACCTTTAGTACTTCTTTGGGTACTTTTTGCAGGGAATAACTTTGCACATTTCCAGTTTTTATTTTTCCACTACCACTATGTTCAATGATTTGCCAATGTCCCTTGGACATAAAATATTTACATGAATACAATAGACGTTTATTCAAAATCCCTATGCGCCAATCAAATTCTGTCAATAAATACTCTTGTGCGATCAAGAGATAGGTTTTCTCAAAAAGCTTAGCGCTCTCTTTAATAAGTTCTTCACGACTACTTACCCGCACCACTCCCACAGAAAATGATCCATCAGGTATCTTTAATACGATTGGGTAAGCAATTTGCGCTTCTAACTTTTCAATATAATGAGAGTCTTCTTTATCTAAAATCATAGTTTTCGGGGCTCTGATTCCATTGATCTCTAATAAGTTTGAGAGATATACTTTGTTTGTACATTTTAAAATAGAGTTTGGGTCATCCATCACAGCCATCCCTAATGACTCTGCCTTCTTTGCAAACATATAGGTGTGGTTATTTAGATTAGTAGTTTCTCTAATAAATAGCGCATCATATTCTGAAAGATGCATATAATCATCTCTGGTAATTAGATCTACATTGATACCAAGTCTCTTGCCGGCCTTACAAAATTGATTCAAAGCAGATTTATTACTAGGGGGCAGTTTTTCTTCAGGGTTATAAAGTATTGCAAGATCATACTGATATGACTTTTTCGCTCTAGGTTTTCTCCATATTTTTTTACTAAATTCATCCAAAGCTGTTGCAAATAAGTCCTCTTCGTTTTCAAGTAAACTTGCAATTGATACAGGTTTGATAGATTCAATTTGCCATTCTTTTTGTTTCGTAAACTTTACTTTAATTATGGGAAAAGAAAACACTTCGAATATTTTCTTAGATAGGTCCTCAAGCTCTTCAAACTGTGACTTCCCAAAATAGATCTGAAGGCTAAATGACTTTGCATCTTTATCTAAACTTGATATTTTAACTTTAGTTTCGAAATCCTCTATCTCTAAACTGTAAATAGATTTTCGACTAATATCATTAATTGCTCTTACTGATGGTATAACTCGATGTTCTCTTGCTTCAGCCAATAGTGAGCAGTAGTAGCCCTTAGATTGATATTTATAACTTCTGCAAAGATTAATGACCTGCGCCCGATCAAAGCTCTTTTGATTGGATAAATGTAGATAGTCAGTGACCGTGATTACGTTCTCACTTGGATAGTAACTAGACCAATCACTCAAAGAATTTACTACAACGAATAGTTTTGCCATATTTAAAGATGACTTAAGTTAATTCACCTGTAGGATAGTTTAGAGATTTATTTAGGACTATCAATTAATATGTTTAATAAAAAACACGTTGTAATTAAAAAAGCAAAGTTAGCAGATGCTACCAGCATTCATCATATTGAAACCCTTGCGTTTTCTTACAATAAGTTACAGTTAAGCAGCATTAAGTATCACATTAAAAACTCAAAGGCCTCCCTTCTGACTGCTCAGTATAAGGGCAAAGTAATAGGTTACAGCCTAGTATTCTTACCACTTTTTGCAAAGTATGCTCGTCTGTATTCTATAGCCATACACCCTGACTATAGAGGAAAGGGCATATCGGCTACACTCCTTCAAAGCCTTGAGGAACATGCTGTTGACCGCGGAAAAATACTAATACGCCTCGAAGTAAAGCCTGACAACAAAGCCGCCATTCACTTATATGAATCTCACTTCTATAGAAGGTTTAAGGTAATTAAAAATTACTATGAAGACCATAGCCCTGCTCTACAATACGAAAAGCGAATTTTACCTAGTAAAAATCAACTAAAGCGCAATATCCCATACTACTCTCAAAAGACTGATTTTACCTGTGGGCCAGCGTCACTCCTAATGCTTATGTCGGCATTAGATAAAAAAGTAAAAATGGATATTACCGAGGAGTTAAGCATATGGCGCGAAGCCACCACAATTTTTATGACCGCAGGGCATGGTGGTTGTGGACCAAGGGGCTTAGCAATAGCAGCCTTTAATAGAGGCTACAGATCAGCAATCATACTTAATAAGACCGAACCTCTCTTTATGGAAGGACTTCGAACTAAAAAGAAAAAAGAAATCATTAAAGTTGTTCACAGTAATTTTGTCGATACCATAAAAAAATTAAAGATACCTGTTGTCTATAAAGATTGGGTTTGGAAAGATATTGATACGAAGATTAAAAATGGATACCTAGCATTGATATTAATTAGCTCTTATAAAATTACTAAAACAAAAGCTCCTCATTGGGTTGCTCTTAGCGGAATTGATTCTAACCATATCTATCTACATGATCCCGATCTACACAAGGGAAAATCTATAATTGATAACTGTCACATACCTGTAGAAAAAAAAGAATTCTCAAAAATGGCTAAATTTGGAAAGTCACAATTGCAAGCGGTAGTATTTATTAAAAAACGGGGATGAATTCAGCGCCAGTCGGCTCTTGTCCCTCTTGCCACAGACTTAAAACAAATCCTCCATCACCGGACCCCGTAGGCTTAACAGCCATTGCCCCGTGGTTTTTAAGAATTTGCATATGCTCTCTTAAGTTTGCGTTCACTAAATTCCAATCTTGAAAACAAGAAAGTCCTAGATCCATTCCTTCTTTTAAAAGAAAATCATCTTTTTCTTCGGTCAAAGCTTTGGTTATTAATAGCACTGATTGCTTCATCTTCTCATCTACACGTACAGCTCTCGAAGAATAATCTTCATGCATTTTTTTCACTTTGGTAACACAGTCCGATGTAAGCCCTCGGTTACCAGAATAGGATAAATATAAATTAGGCTGCCACAAAAAATCAATTTTTTGCATCCCATCCGCTCTATTAAAGAGAATAGACTTACCTTCAAGAATAACCGCAATATCAAGCCCACTACTCTCACCATGAAATAAATTTTCAATCTCTCTTGCAAAATTAAATGCATTAGACTTTTCAACCCAGCCCATATGTATAAAAAGTTGCACCACCGCTACGCAAAAGGCAGCAGATGCTCCAAGACCCGAACCAATAGGTATATTGTTGGTTACTTCTAACATACCGTTAATATCTTTTTTTGATTTATCAGCTAATTCTAAAGCTTTTTCCAACGCTACTAAAAAAGGAATTCGTAATTCTTCTCCCCTAGTTCCTAAAAAATTAGTCTTGAATTCTTTACCTTCAAAAAACTCAACCTGCATCTGACAACGTACTAATGGGACGGCTAAAGCACTTCCGCCCCTAAGTACAGTATGTTCACCAGACAAAATACATTTTGCAAAACCATTATGTTTCATTGCTACTCATCATTTTATAATTAGAATATTTGGTTTTATAATCCAAAAACATTTGTTTCTGTTCGTTATTAAAAAACAAATGAATATTAGGCCCCGCATCCATTGTAACTATCGGACCCGAGCCATCTTTTTCATAGTTAAGTAAGAGTGCCGCCAATAGTTTTTTGGATTCATCCGTTATAAAAGAAAATGGGGGATCAGCAGTTTCAAAAAGATTATGCATATCTATAAATTCGTCCCAAACAATTTTTCGGCTTGTATCCCAATCCGATGCCAATAAAGATTTTTCTAGCCTAACCTGTCTATCTTCTGCTCTTTGAATTCTATTCAAAAAATTAGGGCTAGTCGGCACTCGCCGGTGGGCATCGCTTGAGCTAACTTCCTTTTTACCTTCTTCAAGTAAAAATACAATGTGATGTAAATCTTTGTACGGGAAATTCATACTGGTTACCCGCTCTTTTTCCCATTTACAAAATCCCTCAAAAAATGACCTGCAAGAAGAACCCGATCCCAACCTAGAAATTCTGGCTAGAGCTTCATTCACTTGCAAATCACTATTTTTCAATAAAATAGACTGAGCCCTATCACCATGCTGCAGTTTGCAAAGTTCCCAAGCTCCTTTTGTAAGAGCTGCAAAACTTGATGCGCTTGAGGCCAGCCCTGCATCCGCCGGAAATGTATTGGCAGATTTTAGTAAAAAATTTCCTGCAATTTGAAGTTCATTTTTTAAAAGTAAAAAGAAACGTAAAAATTTTTCTTTTCCTTCCTCTGACAATGCCAGAGGGTAGTAGCCATCTAGTAACTGCCAATCATCGACATTGTTTTCAGTAATCTCAATATGAGTTTTAAGGTAATCAACAGTATAAGACATTGAGGGATTTGTTGGGATATTTGATTTTACATCCGTTTTTCCCATATACTTAATAAGAGCAATATTTGATGGCGCACTGATTTCGATAGTCTTCATTACTTACTACCCGCCACATGCATATCATCACCGCTCGTAAGATTTTCTACGGTTAAACCGCTACTAACATCATTCGAAGTAGCTATAACCTCAAAATCATTTTCTTCAGCCCAATCCATAAAATCTGACATTAATTCTTTAATGGTAATAACGAGTATCACATCAGCACCTAGCGCGCCACAGCCCTTATATGCTAAAACCTCAGGTCTTTCTTGCAAATGTGAATACAGGCCAACACTATTAGAATCTACTAATTGTTGATTAATAAGGGATTCTCTAAATTGATTTACGCAGTCTAAAAACAATTCTTCATCTTTCACTTCTAAGCTCTCGCCAGTTAGTAGCGAATACTTGGCCAGCTCAGAAAAATTAATGCTACTTAAACCTGATAGATGTGCATGGGTTGCGACTTTTGTTCCTGTTCTTAATAAACAAAAGCTAATGTCTTGAAACGGCCAATTGGCATAATGCTTATAGTCTTCAATCAACACCGATAAAATTTTTGAATTTTCAAATTTCTTAGGAGCCGTAACTTGTAATATTCCACCCTGCAATTGACATAAAACATCCAGCCCACTCGGGGCCCAGCCCTGCCCATTCCAGGCGTAACGCAAAAACTCTTCTAAAAGTTCTGTTGGTTTTATATCTGGCAAAACTTGATCATTTTTAATCCAAGCCTTAAGAGCGTATAACATAATAAATTGCGCGCTCGACCAACCAAGCCCACCTTTTCCTTCATGAGGATCATAAAATGAAATTGAGTAAGATGAAAATATATCGATATTATTTTTTAAAAAATCCATCGCAGGGCCTTGTAAAGACAGACCTTCAATCATTCCATCTCTATCGGCGTCTACTTTTCTTATAACTGCTTCAAACCTAGGAAAAGTCCCAACCAGCACACCACTTCCACCTTGTAGAACCGCATACTCACCCGTTAAAAATGTTTTACTTGGCACACTAAATTTAAACATCTGAACTCTCTACTAGTTGATTATAACCTTTGATATGCTTTACATTTTGTAAGTCTTTAATGTTTTTCGAGCCCGTGCAAAACATAGCTACTTTTAATTCATACTCGATTTGTTGCAATAGTTCCACAACCGCCTCAGTAGAGACAAGTGCCCTTTCCATAATTGGCTTTGCTAAAGAAACTTTTTTTGCACCCAGCGCTATACATTTCGCCGCATCCAAACCACTTCTAATTCCGCCACTTGCCCAAATTTGATATTTTAATTTTTGCATTTGCGCTGCCAGCAAAGAATCTAAAGTTGAGTTTCCCCAGTCCTTAAACGTCTCAGCAACATCAGCCTTGTACCCTGAGTTTCTTTTACCCTCAATGCGCCCCCAATGAGTTCCACCTAAGCCACTGATATCTACAGCATAAAGACCGATTTCATTGATTTGTTTTAACGTTGACGCTGAAAATCCACATCCCGTTTCTTTTAAAATAACTGGAATTGTAAGTTCTTTGCAGATGGTCTCTAAAGACGTAATTCCATTTTTAAAGTTAGGAGTTCCTTCGCGCTGAATAGCCTCTTGTAGTGGATTTGTATGCACCATCAAAGCCTTAGCACCCATTTTATCTACCAGATTTTTTATTTCATCAGACCTTGATTGAATCAACTGGCTTAGACCAATATTACCGATCAAAAATAAATTCGAATATTTCTTTTGAAGCTCATTCCAAATTTTTCCATCATTAACATCATATAGCTCACGCCTTTGAGACCCAACGGCAAATGGCCAAGACATCTCGCTGCAAGCTTCGGCCAATGTGCGATTGATCTTATCACCCTCGCTGTGACCTGCAGTCATTGAGGCTACAAAAAAGGGAGATGAAAACAGCTTACAAGAATCATCAGTAATACTGATTTCTTCAAAGTCGATTTCTGGGAGTGCGTTGTGTTTTAATTGAATATGGTCCAAGCCAAGAAGACCTCTTGTTTGAACCTCAGGATCCAGAGAAAGCTTGATGTGATCTTGCTTTCTCTGCTCAAATTGGTCTGTATTTTCTTGCGTGGAAGGCCTGTGTCCTTCTTCCATCTATGCTTCCTTTTATAGTAATATAGAGAAGAAACTAGGTTTTTAAACCTAGTTTACAGCCTGTTTACAAAGTGTAGCAAATGCAGAGGCATCATTAACAGCGATAAATGCTAGTGACTTACGATCTAATGTCACACCTGCTGTTGATAATCCATGGATTAATCTAGAGTAGGTTGTACCATTCAATCTAGCCGCGGCATTGATACGAACTGTCCATAAGCGTCTAAACATTCTTTTATTAACTTTACGATCACGGAAAGCATATGCCATACCACGATCATTTTTTTCACGAGCGATTGAGTACGAGCGAGAACCTGCTGCGTAATAACCTTTTGCTCTTTTTAAGACTTTCTTTTTTCTTCTACGGGATTTAAATCCACCTTTTGCGCGTGCCATTTTCTATTCTCCTACCTTAAATACCTAATAAACGTTCAACTTGCTTCATATTAGCGCCGTCGACGTAGGTAGTTCCTGTTAAATTAGCTTTTCTGCTAGCGGTTTTATTTTCTAAGCGGTGACGTTTTCTACAATGCTTACGCTTCACTTTTCCGGACTTAAGCGCGACTAAACGCTTTTTAGCACCCGCATGGGTTTTGAACTTCATTTTATCTCCTCTTCTGTGAAGGCGCTCAAGACCAAATCGGCCGAGACTTTTGGAGCCATTCTCAGTAGTTAGAGGCTAGTAGTAGTCAGTTTAATGCTCTTTGGCAAGCATAAAATCTCGACCTCCGGGCAGCTGCTTATTTTAAAATTTAGCCTTATCCTATTAGGTATATCACATCCAATATAGGGGTACCCATGAAGCTTATTATTCTATTTAGCCTGCTTTTTACGCTAATCGCTTGTAGTGATGGCCGAATCGTAGACCCGGATGTTCCTTCTCCGCCAGCAGATGAGGGTATCCAATCGGGCCCTGTGACTGGTCAGTTTTTTAATGCTCCTTGGACATTCAATCAAGGCATTGCTCGCATCCGTACTGTTGGTGGAGCAAAGACCTATTTGATCGATCTATGGGAAGAGACCTTCGCCAATCCGTGTGATCCATTTAATGCCCCCACCAGAAGCCTATTATTTATCTTACCGTCTACGGTGGGGTCATATAATTTAAACAACAACCGTACGGTCACGTTTAGTGGTGGCGGATCAAACTTAGTGGCAACCGAAGGCATCTATAAGCTAACTACAGCCAACGAGGCTGAAGCCTCTATCATCGGCGGCATTAAAGTAATCTTTGATGCTGGCAACACGCTTAACGGCAGCTTTGAAGTTAGTCTTTGTCCCTAACTAATGTGTAATAAAACAAAAAAACATATATAGACTTACTTCCAAATAGAAGTTTCAACGATTTTATTTATTCAGAAAGTATATCTTTGATTGCATTTATTCTTGTTTTTACAAAAGCTATTAACTCTACAGCTGAAATAGGAGTCTCCAAAGCCTCAATTTTTGATTTTTCAGACTCTACCAATTCATCAATAAATTTTTTTACGTTTTCACGAGACCGAGCATTAAGAGCAGCAACTTCATTTTTCGACTTATTAGGTATCTGCCTTAATAAGGCGCCTGATTGCTCAAGAATATTAAAGGCAGCCTGCGCAAGTTGGTAGGGGTTTGAAATAAACTCTCCTATATCTCTAATTGGAAATAAAGTGAGATTGTCAATTTTATCTTCGATTTCTTTGCTGTCAGTTACTTTTCCACCACTTTTTTCAATTTGTTCTTGCTTAAAAATAACCCCTATATTTCCAGTCGCAAAGTCTATATTTCGAACTATATTATTTAGCAACAGGCTAAAGGAGTAATTTACGATCTCTTTTTCTATCGGCGAAAGGGTAGCATCTTTATCTATTTTTGCTTTATAGCGAAACACAATTTTGATATTCAACTTGATGTAATCCAAAATAGATTTAGGCATAAGTATAGAAGATAAGTGATAAGCTACGTCATGTACCGCATAATGACCCGAAATAGCTACCGGTAGACTAGATTCTCTAAGAATATTTGATAAATACTCAATTCCTTCCTCAGCTTTTGGACTGGTTCTATGGAATCGCATTATTATTTCTTCAACGCCTCGTTCAGCAAGAGTCTTATTTATATCAGTTATTCGATGATTCATAAATTCCGGAGTTGGCGCAGTCATAGTATCATTATATATTTTTCTAAACCCAAAGTGGTACCCCACTTCAGCACCAAAAAGCATTGGGAACCAGCGTGGATCACCTTGAGGGTTTTTTGGCGCTGGAGAATAAGCGGAGTTCCATGATTCTCCATTTTTATTAAGGAAAAGTAATACGCTGCCATCCTGCATTTTGCCAATACCTTGGGTAACTACCGTTGGATTAGTAGCTTTCGGAAGATCGCTAAGGTCCACAGCTTCGAACTTAGTGTCTTGATACAACAACATTGAAGTATTATTCGTGTCGAACAAGGGAGCGCATTTGTCTTCGCTAGCGATCACTTTAGAAGCCAAAAAAAGTAAGGCGGTCGAACAAAATATCGACACTGCGATTGAACCAAGTCTAAGAATCTGGCATTTTGTTTTCATATACACATTAGAGAGCAATAGATGTACCAAAACCTACCTTATTAACTTGTGGAAAAAATTCGACCCCCCCTATGACTCCAGCAAAAACCGTATTATTTACTCTTCCGTCTGCAGTTGGATCTATGGGCTAAACAACAACCGAAGGCATCTATAAGCTAACCACAGCCAACGAGGCAGAAGCCTCGATCATCGGCGGCATTAAAGTAATCTTTGATGCTAGCAACACGCTTAATGGCAGCTTTGAAGTTAGTCTTTCCCTGTAATTAATAAGCCTTAAAAAAATAAAAGCACTGATCGCATGACCAGTGCTATATTGAATTCCAATTGGCTTAAACTCTAGTGTTTTTTAAAGTCACTTTTTTCGAAAGCCTCTCTTTAAAGATACTAAAGTGACTGCCTCTTCGCGCCGTCAATTTTATCAAGACTTTCGTCCAATTGATGAAACTTTGACTAAATTATATAATTTTATAATGAGGCTATATATTCTTATATTAATTACTCTTGGTTCAAGGTCGATGAGTTTTGCCCAGAAATGTTCTTTTGAACAAACTTTGTCCTTAGCGCCCTGCGCCCATGCGGCTGAAGAACTTTGTAATAAAGTCAAGGCCTCGCATATTCTCACAGCATCAAAGGATGTTTGGATTAACTATCGAACATCAACGGAAGCACAAGCTATAAAAGGAACTTGCATGCGCGAAAAACGAAATGAGTCTCTTTGCAGTCGCGAAGTTTATTTAAAGTATAAGAAAGAAAAATTCGAATACATACAAAATGACCCGAATTTCAAGCAAGCTTCTTCAATTATTTCCGATATGTTAGAGCAATCAAAAAAAGATTTTATTGAAAGTATAGATCAGCCATGGATACATGATAATAGCGAAAGCCCTCTTCTAAATATTTTGAGCTACGTTGACGTAAATCCTTATCAAAAGGAAGATCGAGATTTATTGAAAAGAAATTTAGGGCGCATTGAATTTGCTAATTCCCAAGATCAAGATCTTGAAGCTTCTGACGCTGAAAAACTACTGACTAATAGGGGTACAGCTAGTTTTAATCCAAAAGATAGAAATGTAAATTATCCACCTCAATTTGAAAATAAAAGATCGCGCGACGTAGTAACTATGGGTATAGACATACAAATGGAACTCGCAAAGCCAGAATATCAATTGTTATTGGCACAGATTATATATCATGAAACGGCACACTTAATTACACGTGCTGCCTTTGTTGATACCAATACATACTACAGAGCTTCAGCAAAGACCTCCCAAGTTCTCGAAGAATTTGTAAACGGTTGTCAGCTTGATCCCAACAAATCAAAGCGACCTGCAGGTAAAATGCAGGAGGATCTTGCTGATTTTCTTGCAGCCAGATTGGTTTCGAAATTGCCGCAAAATTATTATTCTCAAGATAAAATTGAAACTCTTGCCTCATACTATTGCTCTATGAGCAACGAAGAAAGCCTCGCTGGACATGAAGGCGGACAAGCAAGACTACATAAAGTAATTCTGCAAAATAAAACTTTCAGACAAAAATTGAATTGCGAAGCTGAATTAAAATGCGAGCCTTTTTTATAAACTAAATTCTTTAGGGGCACACTGGCCGGAAAACCTCTCGAATTTCAGTTTCGAGCCATCCTCTCCATTGCTAAAAACCAATCTTTATAAGTCATAAACCGTATATAAACACACTGACTTCTTGATTCATTAAATGGCACAAATTTACAAACTAATAATGCCCTAACTAGCTGATTTACAATACAGTTTCAGATTCTGAAACACTGTTTCAGTAAATATCTGGCTATAAACCTAAAAGCCCATTATTACTAATGTAACCAAATTAATAAGGAGTTTTTAAATGAAATACTGTTTAGCAATTTA
>JBBKWS010000189.1:0-4110 GCA_037969075.1 Bdellovibrionales bacterium
TACTTTTCAATGACACAGTCATCGCATTTTGGAGTCCTGGCCACACAGATAGCTCTTCCGTGATCGATAAGTAGATGAGTGAATTTAACCCAATCCTTTTTTTCTACAATTTTCATTAATTTTAATTCGAGTTTAACTGCATCGGTCCCTTTACAAAAACCAAGGCGGTTGGTGATTCGTGTAACATGGGTATCAACCACCATGCCGGGTATTCCAAATGCCGTACCTAAGACAACATTGGCTGTCTTTCGACCCACTCCGGAGAGTGCGTGTAAGTCCTCAGTATTTTTTGGGAGCTCATCAGGATACTTTTCTACAATTTGTTTGCAGCAGGCTAAAATATTTTTTGCTTTATTTTTATAAAACCCGGTGGACCGTATTAGAGTTTCAACTTCTATCTGAGTGGCTGTTAGAAAGCTTTTAGCATCAGGATATTTTTTAAATAATACTGGGGTTGTTTTGTTAACTCTTTCATCGGTGCATTGTGCTGACAAGATGGTAGCAATCAATAATTGAAACGGAGACTCGAAATGCAGTGAGCACTTTGAGTTAGGGTATGTTTTTTTTAATATACTGATGATTTTTTTGGATCTGTCTTGCTTGGACGCAATACTTTCTTTGGCCATCTATTCGCCGTCATTACCAATGGCTTCAACGGGGCAACACTCCATGGCTTCTTTCATTATTTCTTCTTCAGCTGGACCTTCGGGCTGTTTAGATACATAAGCATGTCCAGCCTCATCATCCATTAGGTAATGGTCTGGGGCAGTGGTGATGCAGGCGTCGCAAGCAATACAGGCTTGATCTACATAGTATTTGCCGGCTTTATTTTTGGGCCATTTTTCATTTGGGTCTGCCAAGATTAACCTCATTGATAGTTGCTAGACCTATATAGCAAAAACCTTTGAAACGAACAAGTTTTTCGTCCAATTTTTACAGCAGCACTACTGTAAGTCTACGTATTGGATATACTGGTAGTAGGGGGAGTTTGTATGAAAGGCCCACGCAGTATAGAAGTAGGTGAATTGCCTAAGGTATTAGATTTTTTAAAAGAAAGTCTTAGGCCAAATTTTACATGGTCACTGGATCAAGAATACCCCACGGCATTCACTGCGGGAAATCTGCAGAATATCCGTATTATTGAGGATAATGATAAAATACTTTCACATGCGGTATGGAAGCCACTGCTAGTTAAGAGTCACTTGGGTTTATTTAAGGTGGCTATGATTGGTTCAGTGGTAACAGAGTCTGAATATAGAGAAAAAGGCCTAAGCTCAAAAATTTTAGAAGATTGCATTGAACAAGCCCGTGCCAGTGGCTGTGAGTTTGCTATTTTATGGTCTGATAAATATGATTTTTACAAAAAATTTGGTTTTACTCTAGCTGGTACAGAAGTAACGGCTCTTATCGATAAAAAACTTACCGTTGAGCCACAAGATTTAAAAATCATTGAAGGTAATAAGGTCGCCCCTGAAGCGATACAAAAGCTGTATCAACAACACACAGTTCATAGCGTAAGAGGCATTGAAGAAGTGCGGGCACTACTAAATATTCCTAACTCAAGAGTTTATACTGCATGGGACGCGAACCAACAATTGGTTGCTTATGCCATTGAGGGCAAAGGCGCTGACTTTGATTCTTACATTCACGAGTGGGGCGGAAACTTACAGCCTTTATTTCAACTGCTAAATCATATTCAAGAAAAACAACAAAGAAAAATCCATTGGATCATACCAGGACATTCGCAAAATCTAATTAGAAAACTAGAAGAGCAGGGAGTATTTGCGCATAAAGGTTTTTTGGGGATGATTAAAATATTAAATCCAACAACTCTTTTTTCAAAAGTACTTCGCTACGCTCGTGGGACTAAGAATTCTAATGATTTTCAATTACTGCAAATGGATAATAAATACCATATAGGATTCGGTGAGAAGCTTTATGAAATCAAAACTGAACATGATTTAACGAGCTTATTACTGGGCCCTGTTTTGGCAGAAGATATTAAGGGCATAGATGAAGAAACACAAAAACGTCTGCAAGAGTTTTTGCCTCTGCAAATGTGGGTGTGGGGTTGGGATTCTATATGATGAAGAGTATTGGTCTTTTATTGATGGCCTGTCTACTTATGGGCTCTAGTTGTAAAGAGGATTTAGATACAGGTGACGGCCCTACTGCTGCCAGTGAAACAGTTCTAAACTCTGTATGTTACCGTTTGGAAGCCTCTCAATTGGTAAATTTAAAAGTGGGTGAAGCAACACTAGCCGCAAAGAGTGTAGCTTATTTTAGTGGAGCATCCACTGTGACAGAAGCACATCGCTTACAGGTTTTAAGCAAAGATAGAGAGACTTGCAATACAAGAGGAGGACCAGTCCCTTGTGACCGCTATGAAATGATAGAAGAACTGCAGGATTTAGAGACCCAAGATGTACTTCACTTTGAAAGACAGTTATTGTTGCCAGTGGTAGAAGAGTCAACGGCCGTGAAAGCTTTAAAAATTGCGCAGGGAGATTTAGCGCCAACAGTAGATGATCCTAGTACACAAGATAGTACTATAGACCAAGAAATTTGTTATCTAACAGAGGATCTCTACCGCGAAGTTGGGGTTACGATGACTTTTCATAATTTTACTAAAAAAGCGATCTCTAAAGAGCCTCCTCCGTCGATTAAAAACCGTGAAAATTGTAGTGGTTTAAATCCTTGTGTCATACAGGGTACAGAATATCAATTCGACCAACTCTTTGTTTCTGAAGACGGAAGTCGTTTTAGAAGACACTTTATTTATGAAGTAGCTACCAACGTGCCGTTTACATCTAGGTATATGAATCGCTGTATTACCCATTCGATCCCGCAACATTTTGATGATGATCAGGATGGCAGAATAGATGATGGTGAGATTCGCATTGTTCCAGTCCATGAGTGTAGAGAAGTGCGGGATTTTCAATTTGGCACTTAAAAAAGGTACCTGCTTCCTTTTCAGAATCGGATAATTGTTGTCCGGTAAATTGGCACTTGATCCTATAATTTAAATCAGTTAGCTTTCTACTATCTGTAGGAGGTTTTTATGCAAAGAAAAATTGCTGTCATTCTATCGGGCTGTGGTTATTTAGACGGAAGTGAGATCACAGAAGCTGTTAGCTCGTTGATTGCCTTAGATCAATGTGATGCTAATTACACCTGTTTTTCTATTGATAAAAATGCAACAGAATCCAATCATCTTAGCGGTAAAGATTTAGAGAGTAGTCGTCAGACTTTACTTGAGTCTGCAAGGATTGCTAGGGGACAAGTATTGCCTTTGAAAGAATTAGTTGAAAAAGATTTTGATGGCGTCTTACTGCCTGGCGGATATGGCGCTGCAAAGCATTTATCTAACTTTGCCGTAAAAGGTGCCTCTGGCACTGTTGATCCTGAAATTGGTCGTATACTCAATGCATTTCATGCAGCTAGTAAACCAATCGCAGCATTTTGCATTGCACCTGCAACCGTGGCCCTAGTTTTGGGTAAACATGGCATAGAGATCACTATTGGCAATGATAAAGAAACAGCCGCTGAAATTGAAAAGACAGGAGCTAATCACGTAAATTGTGATGTGGATGATTTTGTCACTGATCGAGAAAACAAAATTATCACCAGTCCCGCCTATATGTATGATACAACCCCTGCCAAAGTGTTTAGTGGAATCCAAAAGGCGGTTTGTGAATTTGTAGAGATGGCGTAGATGGACAGAATTCAGATTGAGCCAGACTTATCTCTTAAGCAGATCCATAAAGATAATGCAGCTTTATTTATTAAGCTAATAAATCGTAACCGCAATTACCTACGTGAGTGGTTGGGCTGGCTAGATGTAACCAAGACGGAAGCGGATGTATTGTGGTATTTTGATTCTACGTTAAAAGAGATCTCTGAGAAAAAGGCGTTATGTTATTTAGTTTGGGAGAAGGATAGTATTGTTGGCATTATTCATCTGCGTGATATTGACTATTCAAATAAGAAAGCAATGATAGGTTACTGGGTGGGTGAAGAGTTTCGTGGCAGAGGCTTATGTAAAAAAGCCACAAAAGCTATAATTAAAACTGCTTTTGAAACATTAAATCTAAATCGAATTGAAATAAG
>JBBKWS010000190.1:0-2526 GCA_037969075.1 Bdellovibrionales bacterium
ATAATCCAATGCTCTTGTCTGCTTTTGTGTGATTGATACGAGATCGATTGACCAGAGAGTACCTTTACTTTTTTAACTTTAAAAGTGTCTTCTTCTTCTAAAACACAAAACTCTCCCCAGCCTCTTAACTCTTTCACTGGGTCGATGGCTCTTCTATCGTTTTCCAGAATCATCTTATCCACTAGAAGTTTTACCTTTTGTGTTTCACCTTTTTTAGAGATTAATAAAGCATCCTTTGTATCTACAACCAAAAGATCATTTACCCCTATAAACCCAGTAGATTTAGTTCTGCTAGTTACTACTGTATTATTCTTTGCATCTACCTCGTAGGTTTTAGCTACACTGCCGCCATAATTTTCTATGAGCTGATCCCAAGAACCCAAGTCAGACCACTCAAAACTAGCCTGCACAAAATCAATATTATCTAGCTTTTCTACAATTTCAAAATCAAAACTATTTTTAGGTAACGATTTATACGCATCCTGTACAGACTTACCCACAAATGCCTGAATAAATTTTGGACTATACGTCTCAAAAGAAGAACGTAAAAACCCGATAGAAGCGATAAAAATCCCAGAGTTCCAAAATATATTTGATTTACTAATTAATATTTTTGCCTGATCTATACTGGGCTTTTCTATAAACTGACTCACCTTGTTTTTATTTACTTCTATATAACCATAAGCAGACGTAGGTGAAGTCGGCTTTACGCCAATCAAAACTAATGATTTATTAGACTTTGCAAACTGTATGGCCTTAGTAATATCTGCCGTAAATTTTTTGTGATTTTCTACCCAGTGGTCTGATGGAAAAATTCCAACAATGGTATCCGGTTGATCCTTATATAACTCGCATAAATAAGAAATTGCTGCGGCGGTATTTTTAGCCTCTGGCTCAACTAGCAAATACTCTTTTGAAATTTTATTTTCTAGTAACGCACGCTCAGATAGCGGTGCCAAGTGCTTTGACGTTAACAAATAAGGGCTTCCAAACTCTTGCAAGCGATGAATGGTTTTATTTAATAGGGTATCATCCAAGAGTTCGCAGAACTGTTTAGGATAAGACATTCTCGAAACTGGCCAAAGCCTAGTTCCACTCCCCCCTGCAAGTATAATTGGCACAAACTGTGGTGCTTTCATACTAAGAGAATGCAGTAATTTTATCCTCGCGTAAAGCGAATGACTCTGATCTGCTTGCTGGACCTCTAAATCTATACTACAACTAGCCTATGAGCTTCAAAAATGCAGAGAAATACTATGTATGGCTTAATACAATAATAGTATTTCTTGCTTCCTGTTTGCTTTTTAAAACCACCCCCCCAACTACAATCACTGAAGGGGCTTACTACTCCCTTAGCCTCTTTGCCCACATTAGCATACTGCTTTATATTATTTATTTACCCTTTTACCTGTTACCACTGAATATAAAAAAATGGTTACTCCCCATACTGTTCTCTTGTTTCACTCTATTAATTATAGTCGACACCCAGATCTACGGTTTTTTTCGTTTTCATATCAACTTAATGGTTTGGAATGTAATAACCACTAAAGGTGGTTGGGGAACCTTAGGGATCAGTAATACGGAGATATTAATTTACTCACTTATAGCCACCGTATTTATCGTACTTCAATATTTATTGTTTTTTGTTTTACTAAAAAAGATTCAAAAACCATTTTACCTAAAAAACTACTTACTCGCTCTAGGCATAACTCAAATCATAGGAGTATCCATATATGCGTATAGTGATTTATATGACATCAATAGTTTTACCAAAGTCTTTCAAATTGTTCCTTACTATCAGCCATTAACGGTTAAGCGTACCTATTTTAAAATCTATGGTGTGCTGCCCACCCCTCAAATTAAAATTTCTATAGCGCAATCTGGAGGCTTAATTTATCCCCTACGCCCGCTCGACTGGAAGATACCTGAGAAGAAGTACAACTTTATTTTTATTGTTATCGATTGCTTTAGACTCAAATCATTTAATGAAGAAATCACTCCAAATATTTGGAAATTCTCAAAAGCGTCACAAACCTTCGTAAATCATTATAGCGGCGGCAACTCCACTAGAAATGGGGTCTTCTCAATTTTATATGGAGTATACTCAACTTATTGGGATCATTTTTTACGAGAAAATCGTAGCCCAGTTTTTATCGACCGTTTACAAGAGCTGAACTATGAAACTCATGTATTTGCCAGCACCTTGCAAAGTTTTCCCGAATTTAAAAAAACTGCCTTTATAAAAATGAATGCTTTCATTAAAGATGAGTATCCAGGCCAGGCTTTTGAAAAAGACAAACAAGTGCTTGATGATATCTATAGATTTGCTGCAAAAAATAGAACTGACAATAAAAATTTTTTTTCATATAGCTTACTTGATGGCGCACACTCAACCTATTCATTTCCCTCAGCAGAAGCACACTATCAACCTATTTTAAATAGAGTTACTTACTCGACCTTAAGTGATGAGCATAAGCGAATACATATGAAAAACCGCTATCACAATGGTCTTAAATATGTTGATAA
>JBBKWS010000191.1:0-4237 GCA_037969075.1 Bdellovibrionales bacterium
GCATCGAATGTAGCTGACAGGAGACCAGAATGTTAATTAAAGGTTTTGAATGCGTTATCGGAATCGAAGTACATGCACAGTTACAAACTAAATCTAAAATGTTTTGTTCTTGCCCCAATCAATTTGATGCTGCCGACAACGAGAATACATGCCCTGTTTGTATGGGTATGCCAGGTGCACTGCCAGTTTTAAACGATAAAGCTTTAGATTTTGCGATTCGCACAGGCCTTGCCCTAGGATGTAAAATAAATCACAGGTCTGTATTTGCTCGTAAAAACTATTTTTATCCTGACTTACCAAAAGGATACCAAATCTCTCAATATGAACTTCCAATTTGTGGTAACGGAGAGGTTGAAATAATTTTAGATGATGGTTCAAAAAAGAAAATACATATCGAAAGAGCCCATCTAGAAGAGGATGCGGGTAAATCTTCACATCACGGAACATACAGCTTGGTGAACTATAACCGTAGCTCGGTTCCACTTTTAGAAATTGTCTCGGGCCCAGACATGCATTCTCCTGCAGAAGCGGCTGCTTATGTAAGATCAATGCGATCGATTTTACAATTTATTGAGATTTGTGACGGTAATCTTGAAGAGGGTTCTATGCGAGCCGATTGCAATATTAGTATTCGTAAAGCGGGGGAAAAAATATTAAACACTAGAATTGAACTTAAAAACCTAAACTCATTTCGCTTTATCGAAAAAGCTTTGCAATACGAATTTGAAAGACAAGTAGATATGGTATTGTCCGGAGAAGCGGTAACACAAGAAACCAGGCTGTATGACAAAGACAAAAACAAAACCTATTCTATGCGATCTAAAGAGAACGCACAAGATTACAGGTATTTCCCTGATCCTGATTTGCAGGCCGCCGTTATTACTGATGCCAGAATTGAAAAAGTTAGATCAGAGCTGCCAGAGCTTCCTCTGGCTAGAGTAAATCGTTTTATGTCTGAATATCAAATACCAGAATACGATGCACATGTGCTTACACAAACCAAATCTATGGCAAACTACTTTGAGGTTGTAGCAAAGAACTCAAGAAATCCAAAGCTAGCTTCTAATTGGGTGATGGGCGAGCTTCTTCGTGTTCTTAACGAAGAAAAGCTAGAGATTGAACAATCAAAAATTTCTGCTGACCATTTGGCAAAACTAATTTGTTTGATTGAAGATGGAACTATTTCAGGAAAGATTGCAAAAACAGTTTTTGAAGAAATGTGGAAATCGCCCGAAGATCCAGAGAAAATTGTTAAGGCAAAAGGTCTTGTGCAAGTGTCTGATGAAAGCGCTATCGAAAAAATTGTAGAGCAAGTGATGGCGGCTAGTCCGAATCAATTGCAAGAGTATCGAAGTGGAAAAGATAAGTTGTTTGGATTTTTTGTGGGGCAAAGCATGAAGGCATCTAAGGGTCAGGCGAATCCAGAGGTGTTAAATAAAGTACTTTTACAAAAACTGAAGGGCTAATGAGAGTTGCAGCGATAGACATTGGTACTAATTCATTTCTTTGCACAATTGCTGAAAAAAGCAAAGACGGTTTCCGTGTTTTATCGGATGAAGTAGAAATAGTTCGTTTGGGACAAGGCTTAGCCAATAGTTCGCGAAAGGTATTGCATCCCGAGGCTTTAGTTAGAGCAAAAGCTACCCTAGAAAAATTTGCGGATAAAATAAATCTATTAAATGTCGAAAAAGTTCTAGCTGTTGCTACAAGTGCGGCAAGAGATGCCGAAAATAAACAAGACCTTTTGGCTATTGCTGAATCGTTTAAAATACCCTTACGCATAATTTCAGGGCAAGAAGAGGCCAAGCTTACCTTTCATGGTGCCATGATGGACCATGATACCAAGACCTCCTCTATGGTCATTGATATCGGCGGAGGCTCAACAGAGTTTCTATTTTCAGAAAACGATGGATTAAAAGGAAAAAGTATAGACGTTGGCGGCGTTAGAATAACAGAAATGTTTATTGCATCTGATGTTCCAACAAGTAACGAAGTTAGTAGTATTAAAGAACATATTAATAATCAGTTGAAAACTTTAGAATTACCACTGTCTTCAAAAAACTGGGTGGCGGTTGCCGGGACCCCAACAACACTTGCCAGTATGTATCTTGGATTAAAAAAATTCGATGAAAGTAAAATACAAAATTTAAAACTAAATATTGAAGACATAAAAGCTCTCTTAAATAAAATGATGATTCCTCTTGAACAAAGAAAGACTTTAGTAGGACTAGATCCCAAAAGAGCTGACATTATAATCTCTGCTACTCATGTGTTAATAGAATCCATGTTATTTTTTAAGAAGTCAGAAGTGATAGTCTCTACCAAAGGAATTCGCTACGGGGTTCTTAAGGAGCTTCTTATATGAACTTATTTTTGATTACATTGATTGCCCTAAGTTATGGTAATACCTTTTCAAAAAAGACGATTACGGTTAAAGATAAAAATATTACGGTAGAAGTTGCCGATACGGATAGCTTACGGCAACAAGGACTTATGTACAGGAAGTCTCTTGCGAAAGACGAAGGTATGCTGTTTATTTTCTCGGATGAACAGCCGTTGTCCTTTTGGATGAAAAACACATTTATACATTTGACCATCGCTTATTTTAATAAAAATAAAATTCTAATAGACCTCAAAGACATGCCTCCATTTGGTAAAAAGCAAGGTGATCCGCCTACTTACAGAAGTGCTAGACCAGCCATGTACGCCTTAGAAATGAATGTGGGCTGGTTTAAAACCAACAAGATTGGGCTAGGTTCAAAGCTAAGTTTGCCATAGTCACTAGTCTAAGGGCTTAAGACTATTGGTTCTATTCTTAAAAAAAATGATTTTTTTATTAAATTTTCAATGGTTAAATAGGGAAGATAAAGAATAAGCGCACCAAAGGATTTGGAACATGAAACAGCTATTGATACTTCTTCTTATTTCTAGTTTATCACTATTCACCACAATTTCTTGTACATCATCTGATGATGCGGGTGACGGTGAAGAAATTTCTGATGCAGACGGAGTTACTGACAGCTCAGAGCTTGATAACTTCGATGATGCCGAACTAGACGGCGAGACAGTTGCAGAGGGTGACGGCGCGGTCTCTGATGACTTCCTTTTAGATGAAGGCGGAGAAGGTGGCGATGAGTTTGCCGCCGACGATGGATTTGCAGATGATGGCTTTGTCGATGATTCTGCAGACGCTGCTCCAACTGATGATTTTGCTTCTGATGATTCAGCACTACCTGCAGATGATGCCGCAGGTTCAGACTTTGCCTCTGACGATGCGACTACTGATTCAGGCGGTGTTACTGATATATCAGGTGGAGAATCAACAGACTTCGGATCAGATACAACGATGAGCGATAGTGGCTTTGCTGATGCAGGCGAATCACTAACGGATGATTCTGACGTTTCTCCTGGGTTTGCAGAAACAGATTCTAGTTCTTCATTTTCATCTCCTACAGAAGATATAGCAAGAACATGGGTGCCGGTTAAAAAAATAGCGAGCGCTCCCTTTGAAAAAGGTGGCCAACTATTAAATACTGTTTACATAGTGCGCCCCGGTGATGACATTAGCTCTACCAGCCAAAAAATTTATGGAATGGATAAATCACAAGATATTTTAGCGGCCAACCCGCATTTAAATAGAAGTTTCACTACAGGGGACAAGTTGTATTACAACTCACCAAACCGAAGTGGTGATAACTCTCAAATGCTGACTTATTATGAAGACAGCGGGATTCCTGCTCAAACATACGTAACACAAGAGGGCGACAATATTAGAAGCCTTGGTAAAACTCTTCTTGGTGACTCGAATTCTTGGAAAGAATTATGGGCGACAAATGCTTCTATCGACTCTAAATCAGATCTTTCTGGCGGAATGGAAATCAGATACTTTCCAGAGGGCAGTGCTCCAGTACAAAATGTAGCGCAAAATATGCCGCCACCTCCTGAGCCAATGATGGAGCAACCTGCGGTTAACGACTTACCTCCACCTCCGGATATGAATACGGCCGGTATAGTAGAGCCGCCGCCAATGGAACCACCTCCACCGCCACCTCCTGCGATGGAACCACCTCCACCACCGCCGGTTGAAACGGCAAAAGCCAGTACTCCAGAAGGCGCAAAGGGTATGAATATGAGATTGATTTTAGCTGCTTGTTTACTAATAGGCGGAGGACTTGCGATTGTAATTTTACAAAAATCAAAGTCTAAAAAAATCAATATCGGTGAGACGCAAATCTAA
>JBBKWS010000192.1:0-32764 GCA_037969075.1 Bdellovibrionales bacterium
TTTGTCAAAAAGGGCTCTATGGAGCCCTTTTTACGTCCTAGACATATTTATGAAGAATTCTTCACATTCGGCTTTTTCTTACAAAACCCCCATCATTTGCAGTATAATACAGATTATAGAATGTACCTGAGGAGGTAGATCATGAATACTGTAAATAAAGCAAAAATGGTACCGATGGGATCACAATCTTTGGCGGATGTTTTGAATAAATTAAAAGCCGAAGGTTATACTTTAGATTTAAACACTAAGGATTCTTTAAAGACGTACTATGCAGACGGCCAACATTATACAGGATTTAAAATCGATAAGATTGTAAGGATGGATGTAATGACTGATCCAGATGATCAGTCCGTGGTATATGCTATTTCTTCTCAGGACGACAACATAAAGGGCATTTTAATCAATAGCTATGGGATGTACTCGGATGAAAAGATAGATAAGATCATTGATCATATTGATAGACCAATTGATAGAGATCGCCATAAGGCTGACGATCTTCATTAATGATTACCTGTTTTTAAATACTCTCCAGGCCTTTAGATAATTATAGGCCTGCAGTAACTGAAAGTCTTTACGAAGTAGTTCATTTCGTTTGCTGGTTTTTCCTTCAGCTGGCATCTCATTTTTACTCCAAAACACATCGCTTGGATTGAAGGCTTCAGCCTCTTTCATTTTTTTCTCTTGATCGCCCTCAAGGTGACCTTCGATATCTGACTCACGGCGCGAGTTAGTTTTAATAATCGCTTTCTCATATGCCTCATTATTTACATTTTCTAAAGTTACATCTGGCACAATACCAGACGCTTGGATTGAAACTCCGCTTGGCGTGTAATACCTAGCTACTGTAAGTTTTAATCCCGATCCATTACCCAACTCAATCACCGATTGAACCGATCCTTTACCAAAACTTCTTTGTCCCATGATCACGGCACGTTTATTGTCTCTAAGAGCGCCTGCTAAAATTTCACTGGCACTGGCAGAGGCCTCATTTTGCAAAACAATGATTGGAAAATCAGGAAAGGTTCCATCTTTTTTAGCAGAGATTACTTCTTTTTCTTTTTTATTACGGCCAATAGTAGACACAATAATTCCTTTATCCAAAAATAAATCTGAAATTCCTACAGCTTGAGTTAGTAACCCGCCCGGATTGTTTCTTAGATCAATAATAAGACCTTTTGTGCCCTTATACTTCTTAGTGTGATTTTGAACCGCTTTTTCAAAATCATCTGCAGATTTTTCTATAAAGCTAGTCAATCTAACATAAGCATAGCCATCTTCTAAGTCTGTGTACTTTACAGATTTAATTTTTATAATACTTCTCTTAACCGGAAACTCTTGTGGCTTTTCAAAGCCTTTGCGATAAATATTTAATTTAACAATACTCCCAATTTTTCCTTTGATAAGCTGAGCTGCCTCTACCAAGTTAAGGCCTTTTGTGCTTTTACCGTCAATACTGACTATCTTATCGCCCGCCTGTACCCCAGCTTTGAATGCTGGCGTATCTTCAATAGGAGATATCACTGTTAATATTTCATCTTGCACACTTATCTCGACGCCAAGTCCCGCAAACTCACCACTAGTTTCATTTTTAAATTCTTTAAATGTATCCGCACTCATAAAACTAGTGTGCGGATCTAATTCATTTAGCATACCTTTTATGGCACCTTGAATTAGCTTAGAAACCTGAACTTCCTCAACGTAATACTGCTGAACCAAGTTAAGTACTTTTGAGAAGGTTTGAAGCTCAGAATATTTTTCTTGCGCTACCGCCATGATCGTCTTTGAGGACATTGATCCAAGGATGATCCCAACAAAACCTATTAATGTGATAAAGGTTAATCTAGAATAGAATCTCATAAGGTGTCCCCTTTAATGCTCTTATTATTACTAATTGCTTTTGGTGAGCTAACAAACCAGTCTTTAGGATTCAATGGATCAGAAAAGTGTCTGATTTCAAAATAAATCCCGCTTATATTCATATACGGGTTATATCCTACCTTACCAAGTGATTGTTTTTTATCAACCTCTTGGCCAACCTTAACTGCTACTTCACGCAAAAAAGCATATACTGTATAATAGTGATTTCCGTGATCTAACACAACAGTGTTTTTATAATCTTTTACATCTCCAACAAAGACTACCTTGCCAAAGGCCACACTACTAATATCCCTAGGCTCATCTACATCAAAGTAAATCCCTTTTGAGTATAGTTTTGCTTGGCCGTCGAGTTCAAACGCACCAAAATCTTGCACAATTTTTCCTTGTACTGGGGGCTCAAGTTGTTTTTTTTGCTCAAAAAAACTTTTACGAATCACCGCCGCCACCCCTGACTCGGGATTTAAAAGCAGTGATTCTTTGCCCGCCTTCCTTAACCCAGAAAGTAGACTTAGATAATTCTTTTTATCTTTTTGAATTTTTGCGATATATGAGTTTTTTTGTGTTTTTAATAAAGTTAATTTTTCTGCCTTTTGCTGCTGTATCTGTTTGTTTGCTGTCAGCTGTTTAATGGTCTCTGTAGTTTTGCTTTGTACCAAGGTATACTTTTCTTTTTTATCTCTTAATTCGTTTACCAAATGAATATCCTTTTCGAGTAAAAAAGATAGTCCCTTTAATAACCTTTCAATTTCGCTAGGGTTTTTAGATAGTAAAACAATATCTTTCATTGAACTATCGATGATCTGCCCCGACACTCTTAAACGCATAGATATGAGGGTTTTTAAATCTCGCATTTTCTCTTGTAAGGTATCTAATTCTGATAAACCTTTTTTAATTGCTGCAGATAAGGTTTCTTTCTTTTCGTTTAATTTAGAAATTTCTCTTTCAATCTTTTTTTGCTCACTTTGTATTCTATACATCTCAGAGAGAACCTCTCTTTGTTTAATATCTTTTTTTTCAAAAGAGGATGTTATCTTTTGAATTTTATTAACTAATTCATCACCAGTCAGAGATGCGAACGAGCAACTAATAAGTGAAATTAAAATTAAGATTGTGATGCTAGCCAGCCTGTGTTTAATTTTTTAATATGAACAAATGTTCCCAATGTACAGACTGTCAACCCTATTATAAAAAAGCCAAATAAATCAAGCAGAGGTGGAAATACCAAATTTATATTTAAGGACTGTAAATGGTTTTGAAATAGTCCCAAACAAAACTCAAACAACATAAATCCTAAGATGATGGCCAATAAAGATGAGATCGCCCCTACCCCGATACCATTTAATAAATAAGGTCTTTGGATCATGCTAGGGGAAGCGCCTATAATTTCTAAAACTTCGATTTCTTCCCGGCTACTGCTAATCAACGTTTTAATCGCATTGGCTATAACAAACATACTCGACAGTAAAACTATCAAAATAATAATTGAAGCAGATGACTTGATGGCTAAGACTAATTGCGCATATTCTTTTAGCCAAATTTTTCCGTAGGTTACATCCTGCACACCTTTTAATACTGCTATTTTATCAGCGATACTTTCCATCCAGCCATTAAGACTTGATATATTTTGTTGCTTTATTAACTCCACTTCAAAGCCATTGTTAAAGGGGTTATCAATGGTCTCTAGTGCTTTCAACTGTGGGAAGACTTGATCTAACTTGCTAACAAAATCCTTTTTGTAAGTCTCTTTATCAATAAAACTAACCTCTTTTACACCGGCAATAGCAGCAATTTCTTTAGTCAGAGTCGTTTGTTTTTTTCCGTTAACAGCATCATCTAAATACACTGTCATCTGTAAGTGATTGGACCAGCCTGAGAAAATATGATCTAAATTTACAAATAATATATAAAGACTAAAGCTTACGAAAAATGATAGTGCGATCACTAGACAGGTGGATATCTGTAGAGTAGGATTTTTAAACATTTGTGATTTTAAATCATCAAGGTAATTCATATAAAATCCTGGTCAATTTGACCACCAACAAGATGGATTCTTCGCTTTCCAAACTTTTCTAATAAAGCGTAATCGTGCGTTGCTATAACAACCGTCGTTCCTTGCTCATTGACTCTTTGAAAAAGCTTCATGATCTCAAGAGCTAATTGCGGATCTAAATTTCCCGTTGGCTCATCCGCTATCAGTAAACCAGGCCTATGAATAATAGCCCTAGCAATAGCGACTCTCTGCTGCTCTCCCCCAGATAAACTTGAGCAAGGAGTTTCGGCTTTATCTAAAAGACCAATTTGCTCTAGTACATCTTTTGCTCGACTCAATATGTGATGTCTTTTTTCACCCAGTATTTGTAGCGGCAGAATAATGTTTTCAAACACTGTTTTGTCGCTTAATAATTTGAAGTCTTGAAATACGACTCCGATTTTTCTTCTCAAAAAAGGAGCCTGCTTTCTGTTTAATTGAACAAGAGACTGTCCCGCCACTACCAGTTCGCCCGTTGTAGGTTTATCAAAAGCAGATAGCATTTTAAAAAGAGTGGTTTTACCTGCGCCACTTGGCCCTGTAATAAATAAAAATTCACCCCTATTGATCGTTAAACTAAGATCTTTAAGAGCATGTACGGGACCTGGGTATGTTTTATAAACATGGGAAAGTTGTATCATATAAATATGATAAACTACTCTTAGTTAAATTGGCCAGAATTGATGAGGTCTAGAATTTGATGGTGCTGCTCTCGCATGGCCAAACGTATGGATTCTGATTGAGATGATGGTCCAGACTTAAGCGCTTCAACGTATGTTGTCTTTATGGTTTTGATTACAGCCCCATTACGGAAGACACGACTTACTAAAAATGGGTTCTCACGACCCCAGTCTTCAGTTTGTATGTGATAAGTGACCCCATCTGATGTCACATCTGAATTAAAACCTTTTTCCAATGAGTCCCTCCTTGAGACACTTTTTTGAACAATTTAGTGAATCATTTTTTTTATAGTTTATCAAATGATTCCGATAAGTAATCTATGCGTTTTATCGTAGCAACAATACCTCTTTTATTTCTGATTGGCTGCAGCTCTAGCACTAGAACCATTATTACTAATCCAGGCTATGATCCCTGTGTCTCTGAAGTCTGCGGTACTGAGCCCGCTTACTGCTCAGCTCCATCTATCACTGATCCTGTTACAATCTCTGGGGATGCTTATTATGTTAAACGACTCCCTAACGGTACCGGTTTAGGTGGTCCTTCTGGAAATTTGCCAATTCGCTTTGCCGAAGTAGCTATTATTAATAGCTCAGGGACTGTCTTGGGCTGTGGATCAACCAATGCTAGCGGAGCCTTTGCGGTAAATATACAACGAGTATCAGCTGGTGTATTTGCCGAAGTAAGATCCCGAGCCAATACCACTGGACAGTTAGTCGCCAGCGTATTAGACACACCAAAGCTATTTAATTACTATAAAGTTCAAACCTCAACATCAGTCACAGGTGACGCCAATCGCACACTTGTTGATACAATTGCACCACACAATGGTGATCTGCAAGGCGGGGCTTTTAATATTTTAGACCGACTATTTGAGGCCAATGAATTTTTGCGAACAGAAACCGCTGGGTGTAATGTTGTGGATGCTTCTTGCACAGCTGTTATAAACACTCCTAAGGTTACTGCCTTTTGGAAAGCTGGTTTTAACCCCGGGACCTACTTAGGCAACAGTGCAAGTGATACCGTTAGCTTTTATTTGTCAGGCACCTCTAGGCTGTACATAGTTGGTGGGGTTAGTGGAAATGTAAATTCTGCTGATACAGATCACTTTGATGATGCCGTTATAGTGCATGAGTTTGGACATTTTTTAGAAGATATTTATGCTGACTCTGATTCTCCTGGGGGGTCACACAATGCAAACTCGGTCATTGATCCAAGGCTTGCGTGGAGTGAAGGTTGGGCCACCTATTTTTCAATGTCATCTCGAGGCAACCCGCTATACATCGATACTTACGGCAACACTGATGGGACAACCGGAAAATATTTTTATCACAACCTAGATACAGATAGTCCCAAACGAGACCCAAGTGGCGCCTATACTGTACCTGCTGGACAGGGCATCTTTAGAGAGTTCGGTATATCAAGATCTCTTCTGGATATGACTGATACTGATGCAGCAGCTCCTTATGATAATGACGGAACAGCAATTCCCTTTAACGAATTTTGGGCGGTGTTTGCCGGTACTACAAAGTTTCCAGCAAGCTCTACCAAGTTTAGAAATGCAGGTTTATTTTTTAAACAACACGATGCGCTTGCAGCAAATACTGATATTACCACAAGTACGGCAAACGCTGACTTACAAGATGAGTTTATGTATGATCCGGTGGCCGCAAAATATGTAGCTCACTATGCAGTTCCGGCTGCTGGTGGTGTGTGCACTGATACCGCATCTATTAAACCCGCCAACAATAATGATAAAAATGAGGATGGTAGCTTTGAAAATTCCAATCAGTTTTCATCGAATGATTTTTATCAGCTCACCCATGGTGGTGGCGCGCTATCGCTAAGTCTAACAATCAAATCAGGCAGTTTAGACTTAGATTTGTATTTATATAAATCTGATTATACCTACGGTGAAGGTAGTAGTATTTTAGCAAGTAGTACAAATGATGGAACATCAAGCGAATCAATTTCTGTTTCAAACTTACCCGCAGGGACTTATATGATTAATGTGATGGTATACACGGCCCCACTAGCCGGAACCTCCGATGTTACATGGCCAACAAATGTGTACGATCTTTTAGTTAGTGGTACAAGGGTGTGTCCGTGATAAAAAAAATATTTATAACTTCAATATTATTAATTCTTACGGCTGGCTTGTATTACTCTGCAATCAAACAAACAGATACTAAACAAAATATCCTACATAAAAAAACGTCATTTTCTCGTGGATATACAAAACCACGAAGTACTTTTGTAATTCGCCGTTTAGAAAATAAGAATGAGAATAGCATTCGCTTACTAGTAGAAGTAGTTGGTCCCTTTGATCACTACGAGTTCAATTGGTGGCTACCAAATGGCACTCAAATTACCTCTGGCGATAGCAACGGGTATGTAGATGCCAGCACTAAAAAAACCTTTACCCACGAAATCGAATTTGCAAACTTAAATGATAAAGAACAAATCGTATTTGAAGCGCATCTTTTTGAGGGAGAAAACAAATTAGGTGCTACCTATATTTATACCTCAGGAGATCAGGTCAATACTGAAAGCCTAAAATCTTCTACTATTAATAAAATAGAATCGATGGATGGTTCAAAAATTAGAGTGATGCAATAATTCTTACTGTCAGCGAAGCCTTGCGTTAAAAAATCAATGCAAAAAATTTAATGATCCGATTTACCAAAAATAATTCGGACAGAATTTTCTTACTTAGTTAAGCAGTGGTTTAGGTCGGCATTTTCGAAGTACATTTTAAAAGGTCTGTATAAATTATAAAGTACAAGAGTGGGCCGATTGATCCTGCTAGAAGAGTAACTATCACAAACGGTACAACCTTACGGAAGGATCTGCCATTTCTTTGATTATCTAGAACCATAATTGTTAGAAGAATGCCGCCCGTTATAAAGAGATCGACTAGTACTTGAGTTGAAGGATGTTCTCTGAGAGAAACTTCAAATACACTTGTATAGCCGAACTCCCAAACAATCCATCCCGTGTAAATAGAAAAAATAGCCAGCACTGTAATCAGAAAAAATCTCATAAAAACTCCGATAAAGTTGCCACTACTCTAATCTTACAGGCGTACTTAAGAATGGCTTTGCATCTGGGAAGTATTTGGAGATTTTTTCTACTTTGGAGCCTTCGACTAATGGTTGTCCCTGGTGGCCAACCATACAAAGGTTTGCCATTATTTCATCTATTGGTGCGTAACTTTGTGAAAGGGTTACCAAATAAAAATCGGCTGTTTTTGACTCATGATCTGCACTAACAACAATTAAGCGTTTAACATCAGTATCGTCAAGGAATAGCAAGCAATTTCCGACAGGTTGTCTTTGCCCTCCATAATTAACCTGTGAGACTCCTATCAAAGGCATAATTAATCCTGTATCCACTATTAACGATTGCCGGAGATCCTTCCCAAAAAAGTTGATAGCTAAATACAGTGGCGAAGCGGAGTCGTAAGAGGTACCTATGCGCTCACTAGAGTAAGCGAAAACTGACACCCGACCCACAGGTATAACTATAACCTTATCTTCCTTAGAAAAGGCAAGAACTGGATTCATTACAGCTTCTTCTTCGTAGATGAAGGTTCCCAGGTAACCAAGTATCTTTGGCTCTTGCGCAAATGACTTTAAAGAAAGCAGGGGTATGACTAGAATTAAAAATGTTTTTATCATTTCTACATTCCTAAGTTCACATTCTTCGTCCGATCCTTATGATCATCCAACCCCAATATTCCACCCAACTTGTATAACAAGTTGATAGATTCACAGGTGACATGAGGATTTAAATAAAATTGATTGCCTGTAGGAGTATGCTCAGCCATCAGGTCACGCACCAACATTGTACGAGCACCCGAAACTGGATCCGTACTTAACAAGGTAGATAGCCTGACCGGTCCGTTCCTCACTGGATCAATATCGTAATAAGCTTCATTTTGAAGTACCGACTCTCTTTCTTTCTTAGTGGCTGCACGAATCCAGTCTTCGCTGTAGGCATCCTTATAGCCAAGCTTCCAATTTTCTACGATCACGAAGGGTTTATTACTTGCATCTATTGCAAAGCTGAAAAATGCTTGCGGATAAACCAATAAACTCTTACCTCTTTTTGCCTCAAACATAGCCTGTTCGCAGCCCATGCGTTCAGCATCAGCATGCGAATAAGTTATAAACAGCAATGAAAAAAATATAGGTAAAAATACTTTCATCTCAAACTCCTTTAGGGATTCAAATTATACATAAGTACTTATAGCAATGTGCGGGCCATGGTTTTTTACGGTACTTGCAATAGACACTCACTGCCTATACTAAGAAGGTCGTTTACAAACTAGACTATGCAATAGTCACTTCTAATTCTGGATTGTATTCGTTACGTAAAATCATTTTAATCGCTTCAAGTGTACCCATAGTAGATGATGGACAGGTTCCACACGCGCCTAAGTACCTAACTTGCAATTGGTTTCCATTTAAAGATACCAGTTCTAAATCCCCACCATCCATCTGAAGACCACTTCGAATGGTGCGGTCTAAAACTTCTTCGATTTTTAAGAGCTCTGGATCAGTAATCTTTGGCTTTTCTTTTTTATCAGCCGCTTCTTTAAAGTCAGGATCGTGTATAGGAAATCTAGTTTCTATAATAGCCTTAGCTAGCCACTCTAAATCATCCCAATCAGCTTCACCATCTTGCGTGATTGTAATTACATTTTCAAAAAAATGTACAGCCGTTACATGGGCGATACCAAGAATGTCGTGCGCCAGGATGTTGTTATAACACTCATCTTGTTTGTGATACGTGATTTTACCCTCACGCTTAACGGGCTTACTTAGCAAAAACTTTTTTGCTTTAGGGTTCGGCGTATCTTGTACTAAAATTCGTAATTCCATAATCATCCTATAAAAAAAATGTCTTTGCCTTCTCAATAGCGGTTACTAAACTATCCACTTCGGCCTTGGTATTATATATCGAAAAAGATGCCCTAGCCATACCATGAATCCCAAAATACTCCAACGCCGGCATCGTACAATGATGCCCAGTTCTTACGGCAATGCCTTGCTGATCCAAATAGGTAGCTAGATCCGTTGCATGAATGCCTTCTATATTAAATGAAAACGTAGGTATTTTGTGTTTTGAAGTGCCAAAAAGCTTTATGCCTTTTATTTTACTTATTTTCTCTTGCGCATACTCTAGCAACTCATCTTCTAGTTTTTGAATTGTTTTAAACCCAACCGAGTTCACAAACTCGATGGCGGCAGCCAATCCGATTCCACCTGCTATATGAGGAGTGCCCGCCTCAAATTTAAATGGTAAATCATTCCAAGTGGATTTTTGCATAGTAACCGTTTTAATCATGTCGCCACCTCCAAAAATAGGGGGCATATTCTCTAGTAGATTCTCTTTACCGTAAAGCACACCAAAACCTGTCGGTCCATATAGCTTGTGTGCAGAGAACGCTAAAAAATCACAATCCAAAGCTTGCACATCAATCGGAAAATGAGCAATCGCTTGCGCCGCATCTACAACAGTAAATGCCCCAACACTTTTTGCCTTTGCAATCATCTTTTGTATGGGATTGATTGTCCCTAAAGAATTAGATACGTAATTAAACGCTACCAACTTTGTTTTAGAATCAATAATGCTATCTAATTTAGTTAGCTCCCACTCACCCTGTTCATTAAGCGGTATGTAATCTAGCTCTAAACCCATCTCTTCACTGATGATTTGCCAAGGCACCAAATTAGAGTGGTGCTCCATTTGCGTAATAACAATCTTGTCACCCTTAACTAGTTTAGATGTAGCAAATGACCTGGCAACCAAATTAATACTTTCTGTCGTTCCAGAAGTTAATATAACTTCTGACTCAGATTTAGAATTAATAAATTTTGCCACGAGCTTTCTGCAGTTTTCATATTTTTCAGTCGCTATTCCGCTTAAGGTATGAATACCTCTATGAACGTTTGCCGTTTCGTTCGAGTAGTACGTATGGATCGCATCAATAACAGTAAGAGGCTTTAATGTTGTTGCCGCATTATCTAGATAAACTAATGGCTTATCATTTATCGTTCTAGATAAAATGGGAAATTGTTTTCTTATCTCTTCAACCAACATAAATATCCTAAAACGCGTATTCTTTTAAAGTTTTCTCGATTCTTGGCAATAGATACTTTTGTATATCTTTACTGCCTACCTGTAACAACACATCCCTTACAAAGCCTGCTGATAGCATTTGTATGGCTGTATTTCGATCAATCCCTCTAGAGAGAAAGTAAAACATTTCTTCTTCAGAAAATTTACCTAGAGTTGCCCCGTGGTTGCACTTAACATCATCCGCATAAATCTCTAACTGTGGTTTTGTATCGACCTCAGCCGTATTGCTGAGTAAAATATTTTTATTCAACTGCGAAGCAACCGTTCCATCCGCTCCAACAGCTACAAAAATCTTTCCATCAAAGATAGCTCTGGCTTCATTATCAAGAATACCTTTGTAGTTTTGTCTACAGGTAGAATTTGGAACCAAATGATTTACGCACAAATGATTATCAACAGATTGTGAGTCTTTAAGTAGATATAGACCCTGTATGTTTGCATTGGCATGTGACTCTAAAATATTTGCTGTCACATCCTGCCTAACTATTCCCCCACCTAAGTTTATTTGAGTGAAGTTTAACTGAGCGTTTTTCAAAAGATTGATTTCGGTGTTTTGATACTTTGTAGACACCGATGATTGGTGCAATTGCGTCCAATCCAAATTTGCATCTTTATCTAAGTGTATCAGCAGCTGATGGTTTACAAAGTGACTATTTGTAGAAGAGTCCTCTACTACAGAAAGCTTTGCATCAGGTTTTATTTTAACAAAAAGCATTCCACTGCCGTAGTTGCTGCTGGTGGTATAAGTGTGCTGTATTGAAACCGGCTCATCTATCTTTTCAAAGCACTCTAAATAGTATCCCACACTAAGTGTGGCTATATTTAAATCTGTAAAAATATTTTTATTTTTAAAACTTGTTAGATTCACCAAATTAGCTTTTATAGCATCCGAAAGCTTGCTTAATTTTAGACCCTTTGGTAGCTGAGATTTATCTGTGTCTAATATTCCATCTATAAATATAATTTTATAATAAAAAGAGTTTTCAACGTATGTAGAAGGCACCGCATTTACCTGGTTACTATAAGCAGATTCAAAGATTGGTCTCACATTTAAGTAACGCCAGTTTTCGTCCTTACGACTAGGAATAGAGGATGCAAGAAAATCTTTTTTTGCAATTTCACGCATAGCTCCCAAGGCACTGTCTGCCTGGGTAGGTCTTAACACTGAATCAAAGTTTGTGTCTAAGGTGCTCACTGCAAACCTTCAGTTAGCCAATCGTAGCCCTTCTTTTCTAATTCAAGTGCCAATGTGTGATCACCGGATTTAATGATTTTTCCACTAGCTAGAACATGCACAAAGTCTGGTTTTATATAATCCAAAAGTCTTTGATAATGGGTAATCATAATTACAGCATTTTTTTTGCTTTTATATTGATTCACGCCGTTTGAAATAACCTTTAATGCATCAATATCTAACCCAGAATCAGTTTCATCTAGTATAGCAATTTTAGGATTAAGAACTAATAGTTGTAAAATCTCATTGCGTTTTTTTTCTCCCCCAGAAAAACCTTCGTTCACTGGTCTATGTAGAAATGATGGGTTCATATCTAGACGCTTCATCTTCTCTAGGACAAACGTTTCAAACTCTTCAGAGGACATAACGTCTATCCCATGATGCTTAGATAGCGCGTTAAACGAAGTTCTTAAAAATTCAAAATTACTTACGCCAGGTATTTCTATCGGATATTGAAGAGCAAGAAACACTCCCTCTCTCGCTCTCTCATGCGGTGCCAGATCAAGTAAGTTGATCGCATCAAATCCTGGAGTATAACTAATGGTCCCACGGGTCACTTCATACGATGGGTGGCCAGCAAGAACTTTTGAGATCGTACTTTTCCCAGATCCATTAGGCCCCATGATCGCGTGAACTTCACCTGGGTTAACCGTTAAACTAAGACCTTTTATAATCTCTTTATCACCAATGTTTACATATATTTCATTTAGATCTAACACTGCGCCACTCCTACCCAACACTATTTTCTAGTTTTAATTCTATTAATTTTACCGCTTCGACAGAAAATTCAAGCGGCAACTGTTTAAATACGTCTTTACAAAAACCGTTTACTAATAACGAAATACTTGCCTCAGGTTCTATTCCTCTGGATTGCATATAAAACAACTGATCTTCGCTGATTCTTGATGTAGAAGCCTCGTGCTCTATGACCGCCGATTTATTTTTAACTTCAATATAAGGATACGTATTTGCTGAACACTCTTTGCCTACTAACATTGAATCACACTGCGAATAATTTCTTGCGCCCTCAGCTGAGGCCAAAATCTTTACAAGACCACGATATGAGTTTTTAGACTTACCCGCGGAGATTCCTTTAGAGATAATTGTGCTCTTCGTATTTTTACCTATGTGGATCATCTTGGTGCCAGTATCAGCCTGCATATGATCTTTGGTTAATGCTACCGAGTAAAAAGCGCCCTCTGATTCTTCACCCTGTAATATACAACTTGGATACTTCCATGTGATGGCAGATCCCGATTCAACCTGTGTCCATGAGATCTTTGAGCGCTTACCTATGCACTTACCCCGCTTGGTAACAAAGTTATATATCCCGCCCCTACCATGCTCATCGCCTGCATACCAGTTTTGCACGGTTGAGTAATTCACTTGAGCAGAATCCAGAGTAACGATCTCAACCACTGCAGCATGCAATTGATTTTCATCCCGTTGCGGAGCCGTACAACCCTCAAGATAGTTTACAAAACTATTATCATCTGCAATCAACAGTGTTCTTTCGAATTGCCCCGTATCTCCAGCGTTAATTCTAAAGTACGTCGATAGATCCAATGGGCACTTTACGCCTTTAGGGATATAGCAAAAAGATCCATCACTAAATACTGCGGCATTTAGGGCAGCAAAATAATTATCTGTATGAGGTACAACTGAGCCCAAATATTTTTTAACCAAATCAGGATGATTTTGAATCGCTTCACTGATAGAGCAAAAAATAACGCCAACTTTTTCTAAAACATCTTTATTGGTAGTACCGATAGAAACTGAGTCAAAAACAGCGTCTATGGCTACACCAGAAATGCGCTTTTGCTCTGACAAGGGTATTCCTAATTTCTCAAAGGTTTTTAATAATTCAGGATCAACCTCATCAAGCGACTGCTTTTTCTTTATACTTTTTGGAGCCGAATAATATCTTAGGGCTTGGTAATCAATTTTTGGATAATTTAAATCGGCCCACTTAGGCTCCTCTAGTGTTAGCCAATGCTTATATGCCTTCAGGCGAAAGTTAAGCATCCACTCTGGCTCTTCTTTAATGGCAGAAATCTGCCTGATGATTTCTTCACTCAAGCCTTTTTCAATTTGGTTGGTTTCAATGTCAGTAAAAAAACCAAATTTATACTTTGAATCTACAATCGATTTGGTTTCAGACATTACGAAACCCCCTGCATACCTTTACGGTTACTATCAAATAGATCTGTCACTTTTTGTGTTTGCAAAAAACCTTGCAAACTTTCATTTAACTTCTGCATAGGACTAATCACGTTACAGGTGTTTTTGATTGGACAACTTGTGTTAGTCATTACACACCTTACGACTCCTTGCTTACCCTCGATTACCTCAATGAGTTCGTACAAACTTAGTTCCTGTAGGCTTTTATTGCTTAATCGGTAACCACCGTGAGCTCCCTGCTCAGAAGCCAACCACTCTGCGGACGAGAGCAATTGTAATACACGCGATGTTGCATCGAAAGGAAGTTTATACACTTCAGATATCTCTTTGGCGGTAGTCAAAAGCCCCGCTTTTTTTTCGCGCATATGCTTTAAAGCAATTAAACCATATTCTACTTTTTTATGTAATTTCAACATGTTAAAGACCTATGCTCGTGAATTTTAAATGAAAACTACCTGAGAACGATAGGTGGGTCAATATCTAAGTACTTTTTTAACTTATTTACTTTCTTGCCCTTCACTGTAGAACCTTTGTATGCGCTTACTACTCGTCAGTATTTTAAGTCTTACTCTTGGGGCACTCATTATATTTACTCTACGCCAAGTTGGTTTACAGCAAGAGTATATGATGAGAAAACACGCCTTTTTGTCTGATGGACCCAAAGTTTTCTCCGTACTTGGAGACAAGAACTTAGCGAATTACCCTAGTTTACAAAATATGATTGAAACAAAAAAAATATTACAAAACATAGGCTGGAGCCTGCCTTTATACGTTGAAGGCGATGAGCTTGTTGCAAGAATAGAAAGTAAAAGCATTAGATTGCACGACATTTTATCTACGTTTCCAAATGACTTTTATTTTTTTCAACTTATGGAAAATAAAGAAACCATCAATCACTTTCTTAATGAGCAAATCAAAAAATTCAACATACAAGATCGCATCCTGATCTTTAGCCCCTACAGAAATGTTCTTTCGCAATTTAGACAACTGCGACCACAATGGTTAACAGCTTTATCAACACCCGAAGCAAATTTATTTTTACTTTTACACAAGCTTAAAATAGAGACGATTGCACCATTTCCAGCAGATTTTATGTGGTTAGAAAAGGCAGACAAGATCTGGCTGCAGGATTTATCTACAGACGAACTACAACGTCGAAACAAATTCTTATTTTGCGATGATACACTACAGGCCCCAATGTGCAGAGCCTATACAACAGATTCACCCACAACATATAGTGCTGACCAAACGTCTAGTTAAAATGCCGCAGCCCCCTATCACTAGTCATCATTCATAGAGAGTTTTATCATTTTGGATATGATTAACTTACTACTTTCCCAATTATACGCAGCTGATGAAGCAATCAAAGTCGATACAGGCGCATGGCATGCCATTATGTCTGCAAGCCCCGTTGTTCAACTAACATTATTACTCTTAGTAACAATGTCAGTGGTCTCGTGGGCGATTATATTTCACAAAAGAAAAGAGCTAATAAAAGTAAGCGCAGATAACGCTAAATTTTTAGATTTTTTTTGGGAGGCCAAGTCATTGGATGAAATACATCGAGACTTAAGAAAACACAAAGACTCTCCTTTGGCTGAGATTTTTCAGTCAGGCTATAAAGAGTTGTTAAAAATTGTAGAAAATAAAAAGGACGCTAAGTCATCGCAATTTTCAGTTTCGCAAATTGATAATATACAGCGAGTACTTAGAAATGCTTCTGACAGAGAGATCAATAGCCTAGAGAATAAATTAAATTTTCTTGCCACTACTGGTAGTACGGGGCCATTTATTGGTTTATTTGGTACTGTGTGGGGTATCATGGGATCATTTCAAAAAATTGGCGCCACCGGCTCAGCTAACTTAGCCGTTGTTGCCCCTGGTATTTCTGAGGCATTGATTGCAACCGCCATTGGACTTTTGGCAGCCATTCCAGCTGTTGTATTTTACAACCACTTCAGCACAAAACTTAATTCTATCGATATGGATTTAGCGCAATTTCAATCAGACCTATTAAATATTATTCGTCGCAACTTTGTACTGGATTAATCATGGGTATGTCAGGCTCCTCTGGTAGCAGAGGCAGAAGAGGTAGAATTAGTGAGATCAATGTGACCCCTATGGTGGACGTCATGCTTGTGCTTCTTATCATATTTATGGTGGCTGCCCCTATGATGCAACAGGGAATCGAAGTTGATCTGCCAAAAACATCACCCTCTGGCGTTAGTACAAGCGAAGACCCGTTTACATTGGTAGTAAAACAAAATAGAAGTATTTTTGCTGGCAGCGCTCAGATCCCTCTTGCAGAACTAAAAACAAAACTTTCAGCTATCTATGAAACCAGAAAAAATAAACAAATCTACATTCAAGCTGATCGCAGAGCTGATTACGGAATTGTTGCCGAAGTTATGGCCGAAGTAAGGGCCGCAGGCATTACAAATATTGGACTTATCACCGAACCTAAGCAGTAACTATGACTGAAGCCCAACAAAAGGTTGAAAAACCTTTTCACAAAGAAATCAAATCAAGCGTCATATTTCATGTGATTGTATTGGGTGCCTTTTCTTTAAAAAATATTTTCTTTTCTTCCCCCTCTATCGATTACAAGTCCGCCATACGAGTAGATATCGTCGGACTTCCAGATAAAATAACTAGCCCCAAGCCACAAAAAAAATCTGAAGAGACAAAAGAAGATAAAAAAGAAGACAAACCCACCCCTGCTAAAAAAGAAGATGTTAAAAAACCAGAAGAAAAAATCGTTCCGCAGGCTAAAAACAAAAAAGATATAAAAGACATTCAAAAGAATGCTCTAGAGAAACTGAAAGCACTAGAAAAAATTAAATCCACAGTTAACAATGAAAAGACGCAAGTAGATGCTATTGAGAGATTAAAAAAACAAGAGTTCAGAGGTAATAACCTAGCTGCCGGGAACTCACTGACTGGAACAGACAAATTTCAATACGATGCTTATATTGGCGAACTTGACTCGCATGTAAAAGGTTTTTGGGATTTACCTAGATGGCTTAGTGAAGAAGCTCTAAAAACTGTAGTTAAAGTAAGAATTGATAGCAGGGGCTTTGTTATTTTTAAACAAATAGTAACTAGCTCTGGTAACCAGGCTTACGATGAGGTGGCAATACAGACTGTGGTAAAGGCTTCGCCTTTTCCCGTGCCACCCTCTAAATTTAGTGGCACCCTAGAGACGCACGGTTTTAATATTGAATTTCAAAAACAGGAGTAATTATGCGCGCATTACTAATTTTTCTAAGTTTATTTATTTCACTTAGCGCACAAGCCCAATCCGAGGGGATTTACATTAAAGTTACTGATGCCAATGTGAAAAAGAGCTTACTTGCTCTAACGCCTTTGCAATATACAGGTAGCGCGAGTCTTGTTAGCCAGTATCAAAAAATTGGATCCGATTTATATTCAGTTTTAAAAAATGATTTGGATGTAAGCTCTTATTTTGAATTTATTAACCCAAAAGCATACCTCGAAGATACTGCTAAAGTGGGATTGCGACCTGCCCCTGAATACGCCAACGGTTTCAAATTTGATAATTGGAAAAAAATTGGTTCTGAGTTTTTAATTCGCGCAGGCTATCAAGTAGTCGGCGGTAAGGTAGAGCTTGAATCTTATTTATATTATGTTCCTAGCGCCAGCCTTGTGGTGGCAAAAAAATACACTGGCTCTGTCAGTGAAGTTCGAACTATCGCGCATACTTTTGCTAATGATATTATTCAAAACCTTACAAAGAAACCTGGTATGTTTACCTCTCAAATTGTTACAAACAGTGACCGCGCTGGTGGAAATTGGAAAGAAATTTATACCATGGATTGGGATGGGTATAATGCCAAAAAAATTACTAATCATAAATCCATAGCTGTTTCTCCTAACTGGTCCTACGATGGTAAATCAATCACCTATACTGCATTTGCTTACAACTCTAAAACAAAGACTCGAAATGCCGATTTGTTTTTATTTGAGCTAGATTCTCAAAAGCGCTTTGCCCTATCAACAAAGGCAGGCATTAACTCTGGCTCTTCGTTTACACCGGATGATAAAAATATTTACTTAACCATCAGCCAAAGCGGAAACCCTGATATCTATAGAATGGATACCAATGGTAAAAATCAAGTACGCCTTACAAATGGACCCGCGGGCGCAATGAATGTAGAGCCCGAAGTGAATTCAGATAATAATTTAGTTGTGTTTTCATCAGATCGAAGTGGGAATGCAATGATCTATACAATGAATACAAGTGGATCAAATGTAAAACGACTTACCTTTGCCGGAAAATACAATGCATCTCCCGTTTGGTCACCTGACGGTAAGAAGATTGCCTTTGCTGGTTACGACAAAACACATTTTGATATTTTTATAATGAATGCAGATGGTACTAATATGATTCGTATTACCTCTGCTAAAAAGAAAAATGGAAAAATGTCTAACAATGAAAGTCCCTCGTTTTCACCTGACGGAAGGCTTATTATGTACGCAAGCGATAGAACCGGGAAAAAGCAAATTTATATAGCTAATGTAGATGGCACTAATGAGCGTCGCATCACGTTTGATAATTACAATTATAATCAAGTAAAGTGGTCAAAAAAATAGGCAGTTTTAGCTCTATACTTCTTTCACGCGCCGCGCTCTCTTGACCTAAGATTTTTTACACTGTTAGATGGCCTTTCTTAAAAACGGAGAGGTCAAATGAGCTTAAAATCTATACGAAGAATTGTTTTCATATATTTTGGTGCTTTCTTATTGTTCCATCTAGTGGCTGAGGGCCAAGCTAAAAATCCCGCTCCTGCTGACAAAGCCAAAGAAACTGATAGCGCAAAAAAACCCGAACCCAAAAAGGATTTCAAAAAAATGTACGCAGAATTTAAAACAAACATGGGAACATTCAAGATCTTACTATTTCACACTAAAGCACCTAAGACTGTTGCAAACTTTGTTGAGCTTGCCGAGGGCACTAAGGACGAATCAAAAATTGCTAGTGAGTTTAAGGGCAAACACTTTTATGATGGCGTAATTTTTCATCGCATAATAGACGGCTTTATGATTCAAGGCGGAGACCCGACTGGTACAGGTCGCGGTGGCCCTGGCTTTAAATTTGAGGATGAATTTCATCCAGAACTTAAACATAGCAAAGAAGGTATTCTTTCCATGGCAAATGCTGGTCCAAATACTAATGGTAGCCAGTTTTTTATCACACTTGGTGCAACTCCGCATTTAGATAAAATGCACTCTGTTTTTGGTGAAGTTGTTGAGGGATTAGATATAGTTAAGGCAATCGGTAAAACCAAAGTAAACCCTGCTAGTAGCAAACCCTTAAAAGATGTAGTTATCGAAAAGCTTACTATTATCAGAGAATAGTGACATTAATTGTCTCTGCCTCATAAGTTAAGCAGCAAGGGAGCCACGGGCTCCCTTTTTTGTTATTATAAATACCTGTAATTTTAGATACTTAAAAACTATTGTCTCAATTTGAGATGGCATCTTTCTTGTATATTCATATAAACAGTATGAAGAAAGTTCTCTTATTCTTAGCCATTCTAAGCCCCCTACAAATAACTCTCGCCTATGGGCAAGTGAGATCCAAAACTATTGATGAGAGACCCTTAGCTGCCGCCATTCAAGCTGCATTAAAAAACCGACCAGCCAAAGCCAGTGATATTCAATTTTTATTAGATCAAGGCATTCGTGAGTTTAATCTAGGCGATTTCTCTCAGCTAAGCGCGAAAGAAAAACCACTCGCTGAACATCAGATGAACGCTCGAACTATGTTAGAAAGCTCGGATGGAAAAAGAACCGAAGTTAAAAATCCTGGTAAAAATATAGTGGTTGAATTTGCTGATCCCAAGTCAGGTAAGATCATGTCGTTTAAAACTGTTTTCTCATATTCAAAACAGGGATCACCAGAAGCTTTATATGAAAGCTACTCAGAAGCAGTAACTAAACGGCCCAACGCAAGAGAAATGATTCACAACCTTCCTATGGAATCCATGGTGTTTTACTACGGACTTGGATTAAGTAATATTTTATCTTTAATCACTACAGCTGAAGACGATCCAAAAGTATTTGACCGATACTTAAAAAGTTTAGTCGACCCACTTGGACAAGTAAGCTTTATGGCCTTTATAATAGGTAATCGTGCCGGAAGTTATGCAATGAATTCACTACTGTTTTCAAGCTTGTTATCTAAAACCATGAGCCCTAAGGCAAAATTAAGAATTTCTAAAGTTTTGATCCCCCAACTAGGAATGGCAGCCGGTGGTATGGTGTCTAATGGAGTTCATGACTTAGTAAGCTTAGTAAAAGGTTGTTCAGATCTTTTACTATCAAATGCACCAATCGAAGAGAGAAAACAAGTTTGCGGCCAATCAATGAAAGATGTGTTTAATTCTGATAATGGCTATCGCTATGCCACCTCCGCTATCACAATGATAACCACTGGCTTTGTTATGGCATATGGATCAGAGGCTCTCAAGGCAGTAGGTTCTGCGGTCGGAAGAGTTGCTATGATTAAAAACATAGCTATGACAATTAGTACCGTTGCTAACTTAATACCCTTACCTCAAGCTAAGGTTATAACTGTCATTAAAACGGCAACTTACGGCGCCATACATTTAGCAATTTTCTTAAAGTTAGATGAATGGGTATTTCACCCACTCTTTCATCATGCAATTGAAAAACGTGTGTCCATTGGCCCTGAACTTTTAAAATACCAGCAAGAAATGCAAAACCGTCTTGCTAAAACTACTGTTACCCGCGCAAATCAGAAAATTAAAAAACCTTTAAACAAAGAAGCTGAAGACAAGTTAAATGCACACTTATTAGAAGCGGCAAAAAATTATAGTGCTTTAACAATGTTTGATAAGATTGAGCCTATTGATATACCTACGTATACTGTACATGCAAATGTATTTGATATTAAAATTGGCGGGACACCAGAGACTTACTCACCCCTATCAAAATTAGAACAGACTTGGAATTGGACATATGGCTGGGTTTGGCCGGACTTTAAAGATAACCAAATTAAGGCCATGAGTTTTTCGAATCTATTGCAAAAGCACTACGAAGTATCAGACAAGTGGAGACAAAGTTTATTAGCAAAAATGCAACGCCAGTTTCAATCGTGGCTTGAAACTATTGCCCCATTTAATGCAATCTCTCAAATGACTTATGAATTTTATCATGATTTTTACGAACAAACGTCTAATGTGCATAGCGATGATCCATTAAAGCAAACGATGGCAAAAAAACTATTATTTGAAGATGAAATTTTATCGGGCATAAAAATGCGACGATTAGATGGTTCCGAAGTAAATGAAAATGAAATCAGTGATTATATCTTAAAAGATAGTTTTGAGGGTGTAAATTATCAAGACTCCCTACGATTAAACTCTGTAAGACAAAGTGTATGTTGGATCAATGGCCTATTAAATTACAATGAACGAGCTTCTCAAAAAAGTAGGTGGTTACAACTAAAATTTGTAAAAGAACATTTTACCAATATTAAAAAATCTTTTGCCCAGTTTCCAGAGGACATTAAGTGTGAGGGTGTAGTTGGAACTCTTACTAGATCTAGAGATAATCTTGACATGAAGCAAATCAACTACGGTCTATCACTTTTAAAATGGGTAATGAAGCGTTACGCCAGTGAAGGTAATTTTTTAGCTCCGCAAAAAATATATGGCACCGAGAGAAAGGGAAAGGCCCCAGGCACTAACCCATCTTTATACTCTGAGCCTATAGCTATACAAAGCGAAGATGACACAACAAAAGTTATATATATGGAATTAAATTATTTAGAGCAAATCTCCCACTTTTTAGGTAGCTTTATGCCGTACGAACGTGGAGAAAGATTTCTTGAAGAGTGGAACGCAACTTTTAAAGAAGCTCAACCAAAAGATTATAAAACCCTTAATCATAACAGTCCGGCTGGAGAGCTTTTACGTAAAATGTTATGTCCATCTAATAAACCTTTAATTGAGCATGGTAAAATTTTAGGAACCCTAACATTTAACCCACCATCTGTAGTAAAAGACAATTCTAATAAGTATTGTGCTCTGCCATTTGGTAGCATGTTAAATATTGATTTTACTACTTATAACCTACGGGCCAATCCAAAATTAGGTGAGGCCGTTAATTATGTAATCACAGACAGTAAGCCTGAAATATTTGGTGAAATCCCTGGTTCTCTTCAGAATTTTGCAAACAACCTAGCCTCTTATGTTAGTGGGCCTCTTGTGCAAGACACTGCTCTTGAAAAATTTTTAATAAAATTTAAAACTCAGATGCAGGGTGGACCTAATCATTTTGTTACTTGGTGGGACAATAATATTGAATCAGAGATTACTAAAAAATTCGAAGAAATCACAGGCTCTTATAATGAGGGTGTACAAAAAAACTTAGCGGGCCTGATTAATAATTATGATGGAAGTATTAATCTTGATAGAGTACCAGATTCTTTAACTGAATCATACTTAGCGCAAATTAAAATATATATGAATTATATTTTAAATATTTATACTTCTCAGCAGCGCGATCGGAGCCAGCATGCATTGGCATACGCTTTAAGAGATGAAGTTTTAGCTAGTATTCAAAATGAGTTAGTAAAGGCTGTTAACTTATCCATCGATAAAGACGTTATTACTATAACTCATGCACAAACCTTGGCCCTATTAAAGAAGTTTAAATCATTGATTCAAGCTCCGGACTTAATTTCAAAGTCATCATGGGCAACGTCTTCTAGTGAAGACGCCATAGAGTTTAGAGGTGCTTTAGAGTATTACAGAGAGGTATTGAGTCCTGATAATGCCCGCGCGCTGAGCATGGAGTGGATCAATGAGTTAGAAGCAAGAGCTAAACAAGACGAGTACACGAACCAAGCGTTTAGAGAGGCCTTAAAAGAGGTAAGTAAAAACTACGCAAACCTAAAACCTGTTTATTTTTCTGAGTATATTCATGGTAATGGTATTCAACCGGTTAAAGAGCTATTTAACTTTATAGTTAGTTTGTCAGAAAGCGCTTACCAGATAACTCAGTTAACCCGACTTACAACATCATCGAACTATAAAGAGATGGATGAAAAGGGCATACAAAGAAGAGGAAAAGGGTCGAGAAAAGCTTTCTAAACTTGGTATGAGAATAGCATACCATATAGATGAAACTTGCATGAGATTGTAGATTAGTTGAATTTAGATTTAATGAAAAAATTATAGAAGTGACTAAAAAATTTATAGTGAGGGATAATATGAATAAAATTACAGTAATTACGGCCGTTGCCTTAACGCTTGTTGCTAATGGTGCATTTGCTGCCAGATCAGCTGGTGGGCGAAATGGTGCAAAGACTGAAACGCAAGTTTTAGACGCTAAAGCACGCGAGGCACTACGCGAAAAAGAAAAACGCGAAAACCCAAACAAGGTAGATAACTCTACTAGTCGCCAAAGAACTGCCGAAAAAGCGCAATTGGAAGCAAAAATTGACCAGGCTCTAAATGGCGCCGCTATCTCTAAATCAATCACAAATAAAGAGGGCTTAATAGCTCTTAGCGAAGCATTGCCGCTATCTAAAATACCTGATGCTCTTTTAAAGTTAGTTGAGTTAGAAGCTACGCTTTTAAATAGATCTGGCGGTGATGTTGCTGTATCTACTCGTATTGTATCTAATGTATTAAGATCATTAGATGCTTACGGTAAAGAAATACTCACTAATCCAAAATTTAAGTCTGAAAAAACGAAGCAAGAAATTGCTGATCTTATGGAAGTAATTGAAATTGAAGTAAAAGATGCGGTTACCTCAGGTAAGTGGCCTAAAGAGCGTCTTCGTAATTTAGAAAATTGGGCAGATGCTTTGGCATTAGGTGCTCTTCGTGGTCTTAGCCCGAAAGAAGCAACTGATTTACATGCTAAATTTACTTGGGAAGAGCTTTTAAAGCGTTGTAAAAAAGGCAAAGCCTAAGAAATATTAAAAAATAATTTAATTAAAAAGCCCGATTTACCGGGCTTTTATTATTTTTAAAGATGTTTTGTTAAATTTAATTCTCTAGCAAAATTTAAGTCTTTTGTTGTTTGTCTAAGTCTACTACACATAAAAATCGACATCGCTCTATGAAATAAAGCTGACATCGCTGGATGCTCTGAAAAAGCATGTCTTAATTTTTCATAATCAATAGACATTAACTCTGATTTCTCAATAATTTCAACAGAGGCGGACCTTGGCTCGTTATCTAAAAATGACATCTCTCCAAAATGCGACCCCGTACCTAGGGTGGCAACATTTACCTTTTCGCCGCTCTCAGTAGTTTGATATACTTTAATAGAACCATAGTTCATAACATATAACGATGTGGCCTTATCGCCCTGGCTAAACACCTCATCAGCAGCATTATAGACACTAGTTGTAGAAGCTTCTTTTAAATAGCTTAATTGGTCACTTGTCATATCTCTAAATAGGTAGATTTTTCTTAATAAGTTTTCTGGCACGTCTTCGCCCTCCACATACTAGTTAGTATTTCATTTAAGTCTAAATTGCTCAAACCCAGTTACATACAGTAAAGACCAACGTCTAGCGGCAATAATACAAAATCACAACTGACAGCTTTTTATAAAGCATGTTAAACGTACTACATGAAAGTACTTATAACAGGTGCAACAGGATTTCTAGGGGAATGGATTGTCAAAGAATCCGTCTCGCGTGGCTATGAAGTTCATGTATTAATCAGAAAATCCAGTGACTTAGGGAAGATTGAAAACCTACCTATTATTAAACATATTGGCGATATCACAGACCTAGAAAGCACAAGCCTAGCTTGCAAGAATATGGATGCCGTTTTTCATCTTGCCGGAAAAATAGAATATAAAAAATCAGCACGTGAAAGCATGTATGCCGTTAACGTAGGCGGTACAAAGAATGTCCTAACAGCTTGCCATGCTAATGATATACGAAAACTAGTTTACCTTAGCAGCGTTACTGCCATCGGCGCTAGTCTTACACCGACCCCTCTTAATGAAGACTCTTCTTACGACATTGCAAATCTACATCTAGGTTACTTTGATACAAAACATGAGGCTGAAAACTTAGTTTTAGATGCTTATAAAAAAGGTTTTATTGATCCTGTTATATTGAACCCTAGCACGATCTACGGAGCCGGCGACGCTACTAAGTCTAGTAGAAAAGTACAGCTAAAGGTTGCTAGGGGAAGCTTTCCATTTTACACGCCAGGCGGAGTAAATGTCGTACACATTGAAGACGTTGTCCTTGGTTTTTTTACTGCCTTTGATAAACAAGTTGTTGGCGAAAGAATTATTCTAGCGGGCGACAATCTTACTATTAAAACTTTATTCTCCCACATAGCTACATGCAGTGGCGTAAAGCCGCCATCACTTCCTCTTCCGCAATTCGCTTTGCGTGGACTTGGTTTTATTGGCGATGCCTGCGAATCCATTGGAATAAAAGGTCCGATTAGCTCAGAGACCGCGTGGACCTCCAGCTTGTTCCATTGGTTTGATAACTCTAAGGCAAAAGAAAAGTTAGGTATAAATTTTAAAACGTCCGTTGAGGCAATTCAACAAAGCGTTACATGGGCTAGAGAAAATGGATTTATTTAAAAAGAAATTAATTCCCATCGGATTTATGACGGTGCTAATTGCAATATTAACATTTGCAACATATTTTACTTTATCTCTACCTTCTATAAAACTTCTCGGAGAATGCTTTACCACTTCCATGTATCAAATTAATTTTTGCGCGAAGTCTAAATCCTACATAAAGTATAACTCTATACCAAATCATCTAATTCAGGCGTTGATCACATCTGAAGATGCTTCATTTTTTTCGCACAACGGTTTTGATTTTGATGAAATCAAAAAAAGTGTTGAGCAAAACATTAAAACAAAAAGCAATAAACGCGGAGGCTCAACCATTTCGCAACAACTTATTAAAAATGCTTTTTTATCTAAAGAAAAATCATATTTTAGAAAGTTCAAAGAAGCCGTACTAACCCTTCAGCTAGAGAGTAAATATACTAAAAAACAAATTTTAGAATACTACTTAAATATGGTAGAGTTTGCTCCTAAGGTATACGGCATACGGGGGGCTGCAAATTTTTACTTTCATAAAGATGTAAGCAGCTTAACCCCAGTTGAATCTTCTTTTTTGGTACAACTATTACCAAATCCAAAGGCTTATTCTCGTGGTTTTTTTCAACCTGTTGTTAGTGAACGGATATTTAAGCGCACGAAACTAAAGTTTTTAAATCTTTATTACTATAAGCGCATCAATGAAGATCAGTACCAATCTGGATTACAAGAGTTGTCTATGCCACCTTGGTCTGAGCAAATTATCTCGCCTGAGATGGTCCAAAGCGAGCTTGAAGACGTGGAATACTTAAACCAAGCAGAAGAACAGCTAGAAGAAGATATACCGACAGAAGAGAATAATCTAGAAGAGACCATGCCTCCAGAGTCTTCGACCGAAGAAGATGAATCGAATAACCTGTAGGGCTGTAGTAAAAAAATTCTCTGATACCTACAGGTAAAACTTCGACCGGGAAAAATGTCCCACTAAACAAAAAGAATGGGACCACTAAAACAATTATATTGTTATAATTAGACTCATTCCACCCAAATAGAGCCACAACAAACAATGTTAGCGCGCCAAAAAAAGCTGATACAATTAAAACTGTAATCACAGCTGGCAATAGTAAGAATGGATTCTGCACCCCAACAACTGCTGCAATTAACATAAATAAAAACGAAATAAATATAGCTTTAAATACCGCCCAAACAAAACTGGCCATATAAATCTCACCATGTTTCATTGGTAATAGTGAGAAGTATTTTTTTAAATCCTTGTTGTTAACATAAGAAGAGAGCGTGTACACCAGTTCGTAACAGCAAACTGACATGGGAATAGAGCAAAGAATACCAATATAAACATAATCTAAATATGAAGGAACGTTCGTGATATCAAACCAATCCCCTAGCACTAGGCCAAAACACACAAGGTACAAAAATGGCTGAATCAGACCCTCAAACACTTGCACATGCAGTGAGTGCAGAAATACATTAAAATGCCTATAGAAAAAAACACTACTTGTCTTTGTCCAACGTGGTATTTCAAACATGAGATAGATCCTTTAACTCAGTTTTGGCTACATGTCGTATCAAAAGATCACTTAAATCTGGTTTGCGAATAATGACCTCATCACTGTTGATCATTTCTAAAATCTTTTTTGAATCTTGCCCAGGCTTTAGAAATAAAAACAAGCGATCCTCAATCATATGATAATCATACTCTTTTTGTAGACGTCCTATGAAATAATCGATTTCATCTTCTCGGTATATAAACTCGATTACTTCAAGTCCAACTTGTGTTTTTAGCAAAATCTGCGGAGGACCAAAGTCTTTTACTTTTCCTTGGTTTAAAATGCCAACCTTGTTAGCCAGCCTATGTAGCCAGTCCAAACTTCTTGCCGCGAAAATAAGGGTAGTTGTCTCTTTTACCTCTTCTAATATCTCAAGAATAAAAGTTTTTTGTTCACGCTGCAGATCAAACCACGGCTCACAAAAAAATAAAATTTTAGGTGAAGTTATTAGCGCGCGCGCTAAGCCTAATCTAAATAAATCAAATGAGTTTAAGGACTTTGGGTTTTGCGGAAGCAGGTCTTCGATATCTAAAAACCGCATTGTATCTATAATTTTTTTTTCGCAAATTAACGGATCTAAATCAAAAAACTTCGCATGAAGCATTAAGTTTTGATTAACACTTAACTCTGAATCAAACGCATAGATTACCGAAGATAGTGTTTTTTTTACCCTCTTCAGGTCAAAGCGTGTATTTAGTCCATTTATATATAAATCGCCTGCACTTTGAGGCTCGGAAGTAGAGAGTACATCTATAAGCGTTTCTTGGCTTTCTAGATCGGGAGCATAAAAGCCGACGGCATCACCTTCTTCAATTTGTAGGTGGATGCCATCAAGTATCGACTTCCCTTTCACCCGCTTTACGAGGCTTCTTGCCTCGAGGATGTATTTGAGCACTATTTTTTCCTTTTATTCGGGTCCAAAAATACACAGCGCATGCGTATGTTAGCAGGAGTTACTTCTATCAACTCATGATCCGAAATCCACTCCATAGCATATTCTAAGGTTAGTGGCTTAATAGGCGCAAGAAATACTTTTTCGTCCGTACCTGAAGCTCTAACGTTGGTTAATTTTTTCTCTCTGATGGCATTTACAATCAGATCGTTTTCTTTAGCATTTTCACCAACAACCATACCCTCATATACTTCTGTTTGTGTGGTAACAAACAATCTTCCACGCTCTTGTAAAGGCCCTAATGCGTAAGTAGTAGTTGAACCTTTTCTGTCAGAGATCAACGTACCAGTGCGACGGTGCATGATGTCTCCTGTATGAGGAGACCAGCCATTTAGTTCTGCGCTGATTAAACCCGTACCACGTGTGTCTGTTAAAAACTCAGAGCGGTAACCAATCAATCCGCGAGATGGGATTAAAAACTTCACACGAACTCTTGATCCAAGGTTTTGCATATCTTGCATGATACCTTTTCTTGAACCTAATTTTTCAGTTACGACTCCGACGTATTCACTGGGAACATCAATCGTCGCTATCTCCATTGGCTCTTGTAAAGCTCCGTCTACCATTTTCATTAAAACCTGCGGCTTACTTACTAGTAATTCAAAACCTTCTCGTCGCATTTGTTCGATAATTACGGCTAGCTGTAATTCGCCTCGCCCCATCACTTTAAATTTTTCTGGCGATTCAGTTGGCGCGATCCTAATAGCAACGTTATGCTTAGTTTCTTTTTCTAAACGCTCCCAAATTTTACGGGATGTCACGTGATCACCCTCTAGACCCGCAAACGGACTATCATTTACCGAGAAGATCATCGATACAGTAGGCTCTTCAACGTTTAATCTTGGTAGTGCCTCTTGGTGAGCTGGGTCACAAACTGTATCACTAATACCAACTTCTTCCATACCTGCGATCACAACGATGTCACCGGCATGTGCTTCTTCGGCGGCAACTTGCTTCATACCTTCGTAAGTAAACAAGGCTTTTACTTTTCCTTTTTTTACTACGCCGTTATCTTTAAGTACGGCAATATCTTGACCTACTTTAATAGATCCCCTTTGGATTCTACCGATAGCTAGTCTTCCTACAAATTCACTGTAACTTAAATTAGAAATGATTAACTGAAGTGGTTTTTCTGGCTCTACTCTAGGAGCTGGTAATTTTTCGATGATCCAATCAAACAACAATTTAAAATCTGTGCCGGTTTCTTCTGGGTTTAAGACAGTGTAACCATCTCTGGCAACAGCGTAAAGAGTTTCAAAGTCTGCATCTGAATCATTCTCTGCAAGATCAACGAATAATGAGAAAATTTCGTCCATTACTTCTGGAATACGTTTATCGGGACGATCGATTTTATTTACACAAACAATTACTTTAATACCTTGCTTTAAGGCTTTTGATAATACGAATCTGGTTTGCGGAAGAGGACCCTCTGAAGCATCCACCAAAAGAATGGCTCCATCCACCATATTTAAAATACGCTCAACTTCTCCACCAAAATCACTATGGCCTGGAGTATCCACGATATTTACTTTTACATCTTTATAAATGTAAGAAGCATTTTTAGCAGCGATGGTAATACCGCGCTCTCTTTCTTGATCCATGGAATCCATCATTCGCTCTTCAATACGTTCATTTGAGCGAAATAATCCACTTTGTTTTAACAAACCATCAACAAGCGTTGTTTTACCATGATCGACGTGAGCTATAATTGCGATATTACGAATTTCTTTAGACACAATTCATCCTTTTTTGTTTGTAGCATACTACCTGATTTCATCCTGTAGTTACAAAGAGTTTATCCGTGACCGCCCAATAAAAAGCCATCACCGCTAGTATCCGCCTGACTGATTCCTTGCATTGCTGTATAAAAACTTTGTACCTCAACTACGGTTTCCTGCAAAGTCTTTGTTTGAAATAATAGCTTTCTGAAGTTGGCAGAGCCTGGGTATCCAGACGAAAACCATGCTGCAAATTTTTTCATCTGCAGCTGGGTGAGACGCTCGTCGAAGTGCTTTTCAAGGTAATACTGCAACCTAGAAAGGGCTAACTTGAAGTCCTTCTCTAATATAGCGCCTGAACCCTGAAATAATGCCAATGATTCACCAAAAATCCATGGGTTCTTTAATGAACCCCTGCCAATCATTACCCCATCAGCGCCAGATTCAACTAATCTCTCATTAGCACACGTCGCTGTTAAAATGTCTCCATTACCTATTATAGGGACTTTTGTGTTCTGTTTAACTTCAGTAATATAGCCCCAATCCGCTAAGCCCGCATAGCCCTGCGCCCGGTCACGACCGTGAATGGCTACCCAAGTGACTCCCTCATTATAAGCTATATTACATACTTCGATCGCATTACGAGTAGCCAGTGTCCAACCAGTTCTTATTTTAATAGTCAGAGGAATATCTATGGATTTTTTCACTGTTGATAACATGATCTTTAAAGCGTCTAAGTCTTTTAATATAGCTGAGCCAGCGCCCTTTTTTACTACCTTATTCACCGGGCAACCAAAGTTGAGGTCGATGAAATCTGCACCCAATTCTTGGCATTTTTTAGCAGCCCTGCCCACTACTTCTGGCTCTTCTCCAAAGAGTTGAACACCTACTGGCCTTTGCAACTCATCATATTTCATCAAATTTAGAGTACGATCATTGCCGTATTCTATCCCACTAGCCGATATCAGCTCGGTAATCACAATACTCGCTCCCATTTCTTTCATAAAAGAGCGGTAGGCTGCATCGGTAATACCTGCCATCGGTGCCAGTACAAATGGGTTTTTCTTTAGTTGCTCTAAAAGCATGCAAAATATGTATACGTAGGAGAGAAGTGGGTCAACGGCTGAATCACTAAAAGTAAAATTTCATTTGGTATTATTACCCCAACTTGTCAGAAATCGCAGTATCGTATAATCTTCTTCTTTAGGAGCAAATATGAACAAGTTATTAAGCCTTTGTGCCCTTTTACTTACTGCCTGTACAACGATGCCTGAGCATTGTAACCCCAACAGAGCCTATGGCTTGGGAGGCTTGGATGCAAAAAAATGGGATTCGTCAAAAGCTCACCTATCAATGGCTCCAAGATGTGATGGAGAATACAGCGAGACAACCTTTACTGAAGATTATAATATGGCATACACAAGCACCCTAAAAAACCAATGTAAAGAATCAAGTATCAAAGAACTTGGGGCCGTTGATGCCGCCGCCCTCGAGCACGCAGCAGTAAATACTTTAAATATAGAATTATGTAAAGCTGTGGGCGGAGATGTAAAAAAGCTCTCTCTTATTTATTCCAATAGCTTTCAAAAAAACTTGTGTGACGTAAAAAATGCTGGAACTCGCGGTGCAGAACACGCAAGGACTATGATAGAAGCCGATGCTTCTTTTTCTAATAAATGTCCCCAGAGCATAAGACCTACATTAAAAACTAAATATATAAGTAGCTACAAATCTCAGATTGTAAAAAGCTGTGGGCCCGTAGAATTAACTAAAAAAGCTATTAATGATGTGAAAGAAAGAAAAAAACTGCAAGAAACTGTGGACTCTATTTCATTTTGCCCAGCTGAAATACAAACAAATGCTGTGCTAGTTTATCAAACTGCGTTTGCCAGAGAAGAAGACCGTATGCACGCCGCCAACGAAAGCCGCAAACAAGATGAGTTTCGCAGCGAACAGTTACGCTTAACTCGCGAACAAAATCAATTATTAGAAGATACAAAGCGACAACAACAAGAAGCCGCAAGAGCAAAAGAAAAGCAATAACCAAACATCTATTCTATCTAACGTGCAAAATGACACCGTTTTATGGCATTTACTTTGCATTAATATCTACCTAGGGGGATTTATGAAAAACTTTATTTTACTATTAACAACACTTCTTAGTTTCAATGCATTGGGTGCCACAAAGAGCCAGGTAAGTATTTTGGGCGATCAATATTTTTTACAGCAAATGCAGGCCAACAGCCATACATCGCTGTTGCAAAAATCTTTAGATAACTTATGCGATGATAGGCCTAATTCTAAACCTTGCATAGATTATGCCTGCGACAAAATATATTGTGGCGTTGAGGCAAACGCACTAAAGGTTGCTCGGGCCTGCGCCGGCAATTATGGTGATGAGTGTGTAAAAGCGGGTTGCGACAAAATATACTGCGGTGTTGAAGCAAACTTATTAAAAGTCGTAAACAGTTGCAAATACAACTATGGATCAGACTGCATCAAGTACGCTTGTGATAAAATATACTGCGGTGTTGAAGCAAACCTATTTAACGTGATTAATTCCTGCAAGGGAGCAGATGTTGGTTGCGTAGAGTCTTTGTGCTCAAAAGTATATTGCGGAATTCAAGAAAAATTGCTTTCTGTGATTAATACTTGCGCTGGTAGGGATTAAAAAATGGTGGCTTGGGAGGGAATTGAACCCCCGACACAAGGATTTTCAGTCCTCTGCTCTACCGACTGAGCTACCAAGCCACTTAGGAAGATTCTTAAGTAGCCCTCAAACGGGGCTTC
>JBBKWS010000193.1:0-9931 GCA_037969075.1 Bdellovibrionales bacterium
TTAAACTTCTTAGCTTTTGCCACTGTTTTTCCTCCACAGTCCAATATATACGTTTTAAACGATCCCGAAGTTTTAAGCTTAAGTATCTGGGAAATCAAGAGAAATTAGACTTTATTTTGTGTATGGGGCCCAATTTAGCTCCATTCATTTCCATTGCCTTATCAAATGATTGATTTTATTTTAAAAAAAATACAGCCAGGAGGTCTAAATGATCAAAACAACAATGATTTTTACGGCAGTCTTCTTTTTTTCACTCAAAGTATTTTCCCTTGAGGCCCACGTTCACGGGCAGGTAAAAGCCGAAATTTCTTTTGAAGTAGATCGCCTGCAGGTGAATATAGAAGCTCCAGGGGATTCAATCGTTGGATTTGAAACAAAGCCTAAGGGTGAAAAACAGCTAAAAGTAGTAGAAGATGCTACGAATAAACTAAGAGATCTCTCTTCGGTGCTTAGTCTTACAGGTGGAGATTGTCAGCAAACAGAGCATAAGGTTGAAGCTGATTATGATAACGGCCATAGCGATTTTGATATTAGCTATGAGTTTAGTTGCAAGAAGCCATTTGAGTTAAAAAGTATAGAGTTTAATATTATGAAAACTTTTACAAAAGTAAAAGAAGTAGAAGCAAATTTTGTATCCAAAGAAAAGCAGGATCAGAAAATACTAAAAGGCAAAAACCACACATTTATTATAAGACCATGAAAGCCATAGAAATCACTGACCTACATTTTTCCTACACTGGAGAAAAGCAAACTCTGCATATCCCAGCTTTATCTATTGATAGGGGAGAGAAAGTTTTTTTAAGAGGACCAAGTGGGAGCGGCAAAACCACCTTACTTAATTTAATCGGCGGTATCTTGCCAGTAACCAAAGGTAAAATTGAAGTCTTAGGTAGATCCTTGGGTGAGATGCCGGCATCACAAAAAGATTCGTTTAGGGCAGATCACTTAGGATTTATTTTTCAAACTCTTCATTTGATTTCGTATTTAAGTCCTCTAGAGAACATATTGCTTCCACTGAAGTTTTCAAAACGTAAGCAAGACCAGGTAAGCGAAGAAAAGGTGCAACAACTATTGCAAGCTTTACGTTTAAATATAGAAGACATGAAAAATAAAAAAACATTTCAGTTGAGCGTAGGACAGCAGCAAAGAGTCGCAGTGGCCAGGGCCTTGATTGGAAAACCAGAAATTATTATTGCTGATGAGCCTACTAGCTCTATTGATGTGGATGCCAGGGATAGATTTTTAAAGCTACTATTTGAACAGGCAAAAGAAAAGGCAATCACCATATTATTTGTGAGTCATGATCCTAATTTACAAACCTATTTTGATAGATCACTGGATTTAAGCATACTTAATAGAGTAAAAAGGGAGGAGCATGAAGTTTTCTGATATTTTATCCCTTTCTTTTAAAAGTTTACTTAGTCGCAAGCTTTCAAGTTTTCTATGTATCTTAACCATCGCACTCTCTGTATTTTTACTGTTAGGGATGGAGAGATTGCGTTCTTCTGCTAAGTCCAGTTTTGAGTCTACCATTTCAGGATTAGATTTAATCGTTGGTGCTAGGAGCGGTAGCTTACCTACATTACTCTATACAGTTTTTAGATTAGGAAATCCTACCAATAATATTTCATGGGATGAATATGTAAAGTTAAAGTCCGATGAGAGGGTCAGCTGGCTTGTGCCTATTTCATTGGGGGATTCTCATCGAGACTTTAGAGTGGTAGCGACCAATCAAGATTTTTTTACCAATTTTAAATATAACGTGGATCAAAATCTTGTATTTAAAGAGGGTGAAGGAAGCCCAAACTTATTTGATGTAATTATTGGTTCAGAGGTGGCCAGAAAGTATGGGTATAAGGTAGGGGAGAAGGTCATAATTTCTCACGGTGTGGATTCAGCAGGATTGCAGGATCATGATAACTTACCTTTTACGGTCAGTGGAGTTCTTCTTGCTACGGGGACCCCGGTAGACAGGTCACTGCATATCACCTTAGAGGCAATGGAAGCGATACACTATGACTGGCAGAGTGGGGTAGCACCTGCTCCTGATAAGGCAATGGATGAAAAAGATTTTATAGCTAAAAATTTACAACCTAAGTCGATCACAGCTATTTTTGTTGGTCTAAAATCTAAGATGCAGGTTTTTAATCTGCAAAGACAGATCAATGAATCTAGCGGAGAGCCTTTATCGGCAATTCTACCAGGCGTAGCCTTACAAGAGCTTTGGCGTATTATGGACGGGGTAGAAAATATTTTTTTAGCTATGAGTTTGCTAGTATTTTTTGTGAGCTTAATTTCGATTTTTTTAGCTTTGCAATCAGCCTTTAAAGATAGAAAGAGAGAGTTATCTATCTTTCGAGCCATCGGAGCCAGCCCATCAGCACTATTATTGTTGCTGCTGTTTGATTCAATTTGGTTGAGCGTATTAGGAATTGTATTTGGTGTAGCCGCACTTTTATTGTCACTAGTAATAATGAATTCATTTTTACAAAACTCTTACGGTTTAGGTCGTGGACTTTTTTTATTTGGAAGTATGGACTATATCTTTATGTTTTTGGTTTTTTTAGGATCCCTTGCTGCAGCTCTGGTGCCTGCAGTATCTGTATATAAAAAAGCACTGCAGGATGGTTTGAGTATTAAATGAGAGAGGAATCATGAAAAAGAAATACTATTGGATTGGCTTTGTCGTTTCGTTATTTATTATTGTAGTGGTCGTCAGGCTTCTGCAAGCAGGATCTAGCGGAAGAGACAAAGGTATTAAAGCCGAAAAAGATGTCTATTGGGCAAATCTGGCAAGTCTTGACTATAACACTGGTGAAGCGCCAGTAGAATTAAAAGAGCTTGAGGGAAAAATTGTACGCATTCCTGGTTTTGTTGTACCATTGTCTGATAACATAAAGCGGATGAAAGAATTTTTACTAGTGCCTAACGGTATGGCCTGTATTCATGCACCTCCGCCTCCACCGAACCAAATGGTTTTGGTAGAGTTGGATTATAATATGGATTATGAGTTAGCCTACGGACCAGTATGGGTGACGGGTAAATTAAAAATTGGTAATGTAAAGAGTCCTTTTGGGGATGTTGAATTTCAATTAAACGGAAAAGATGTGGAGCCATATAAAATCAGATGAAATATTTATCTTTAATTTTTCTAGTATTCGCAATCTCTTGTACTAACGGTAAAAAGTTAAATACCGACTTTATTTCTGACCGCTTGTCAGACGGTGAAGATGTGGTATTAATGAATTTCTCAAAGACCAGAGCGCTGTATCTTCATCCCCATTATGATCGCAATCTGGGAGTTAGAAGTGTTGTGATTAAAGATATGCGGGATACGTATAATATTATTCCTCTATTGGTCTTAGATAAATCTGTAGAGGCTACATTACTTGGATGCCAAGAGCCTTTAAAATCAGATTGTTTAGAGGTGTTTACAGACTTATTAGCAAGATTAGATTGGCCCTATGTTGTGGTAAAAACTGGGGACACACTATCATCTATTGCAGCTAGGGAATGCGGCAGTAGTAAAAATGTTAGAATCATCAGAAAATACAATTATCCTTACGGAGAGTGTGAAGGCAAAGCGGATAAATTAGATCAAGGCCTATGTATTTCGATTAGCCAAGGAATACCAATACGTATTCCTCCGGCTTGTAATTAGACTAGGATTTTATCGACCAAGGTCAATGCTTGTTAACTTTTTTGTTTGTGAATTATATTTGTCTAGTCTAGATAATTTCATAAAACTTCATTAGAAAAGTAGATACACCGAAAACATATACATGAGAGTCTACAGTAAATACTTAATATTACTGCTATTGACATGTGCATGCTCAAGTGTACAAAGTCTATCTGTGCAATCAGAACCTGTATCAGAGTTATATATTTTAGATGAAAACTTACAGGTAAAAAATAAAATCGGCAATACCCCGACAGAAATTGATATTAAAGATCTCATTGGAGAAAATGATTTTTTATATCTGAGATTTAAGAAAGAGGGATATGATGATTTTAGAATAGTGATTCCTAAAAACTGGGACAAGGGCAGTTTGAATGTAAAATTAAATCCTTATGAAAAGTACGCCAGTGACGAGCTAAAATCTAAAGTCCTAGCTGAAACAAAAGAGTTAAACATAAGGCAGATAATGGTAATTTTAGATATTCAAAAAGAAATTCTCAAAAAAAATATCTCTCTTGCACAAACTAAATTAGTGGAATTGAAAAAATTAGATACGCCAGAATCTGTCAGTAGTCTAATCGATGCGAATATCCAGTATTTATCCGGAAATAGAGAGCGTGCATTAGGTCTTTATCAGAAAGCCCTTAGTTTAGATCCTAACAATGAGCAATTAAAAGAGGTGATTTTGAAGATTAGTGGTGGGAAAAATTAATATGCGCGGACTAAGTACTACTCTAGGATTAATTATAGGTTTAGGGTCATGCCTATTTGTAATTTTATCTACTAAAATTAATCCAGCCTTATTTTTAGATATTCCTGGACTAAGTCTTGTTGTTTTTGGAACTATAGCTGCCATTTTACTTTCATATAGTCTAAGTCAGATTAAACGAATCATTTGGATTTGCTCTCAGGTATTTTTAAAGAATGAAGTTTCATTTCATAGTTCAGCATTGGCACTAGTTGAGTATTGCAAGCAAGTGAAAGAAGTTGGCTTTGAAGAGGCAGACACTAGTAAGATACATCCGTTTATAAATGACTGCCTTGTATTACTAAAGGATGGCTATGATAGTCAGAGCGTCAGAAAGATTTTAGAGCAAAGGATATTTTCATATCATGAGCAAGAAGGTTATGATACTAGCTTGTTGAGATCAATGGCAAAATATCCACCTGCTTTTGGCATGTTAGGTACGGTAATTGGTTTAATAGCACTAATGGCTAATATCGGATCAGGATTAGAAATGGATAGTGTAGGTCAATATATGGCCATAGCGCTAACTACAACTATGTATGGCGTAGCTTTTGCGAATTTAGTCTTTAAGCCACTAGCTGATAATTTAGAGATGCGCTCTTATAGAAGTACTAAGGTTCGCCAAATGATATTAGAGGCATGTATTTTACTAAATGAGAAATCTTCATTGGTTGTAATACAGGATACTACTAACGCATTTTTGTCTGCTTCTGAAACTGTTAATATATTCGGTGAGGGTAGTCGTGCGGCCTAAATCTTTTAACCCTCAGTCAGAAGACGCTTTAGAAGATTGGATAATATCATATGCTGATCTTGTCACAATATTGCTTTGTTTCTTTATTCTTTTTTTTAGTGAGACAGTGAAGAATTCTTCTGATGAAGTAATTGAAGCTATTGCGAAAGTGTTCACTACCGAGTCAGTTGGCAAGGCCGATCCTACTAATGCAATGTCATCACATCAAATAAGTAGAGATAACGCCAAAATGCTAGCTAGTATTGAAAGCGGCTTTGATACAAAGATGAAAGGCCTAGAGGAGTTTAGTTTAAACTATGGAATTGAAAGAAAGCGCAAGGAACTACTTATTAGAATATGGGGGAGCAACTTTTTTAAATCAGGAAGCTGGGAGTTGACCAGTGAAGGGTCGCAAACTTTAGAAGTTTTGTCAGAACAATTAAAAATATATAATAAAAAAGTTAATATTGTAATCGAGGCTCACACAGATTCGATATCACCAAAAGGAACCAAAAGCTTTTTAAATAATTTAGAGCTTAGCTCACTAAGAGCAACAAGTGCTGCTAACTCTTTGATTCTTAGTGGCTTTGATGAAAACTTTCTGCAAACTCTAGGCTTGGGGGCATCAAGGCCGCTGCATAAGGAAGTAGATATTGATGGTATGTTTTTAAGTGAGAAAGCTGCGTTAAATAGAAGAGTCGAAATTAGAATTCTGCCTTTGGAGAATAGATAATGAAGCTGCTAGCTGTACTTTTATTATCAACGTTTAGTAACGCTAGTGCCAATATTCTAGATGAAATTACTACGTATCAAAAGAAATCTGTAGAGCAGATAATATTTAATTATAACTTAGAAAATAGTTTGCGGTTTGATATTGAAAATGATTTTACAAAGGTTGAAGCTTATATTGAGGAAATTAATAAGCCGAAGGCTGAAAATCTAGGTTACGTGGATTTGCCAGGTCTATATGTTCAGAACCCTGAGGTGACAGATCAAGATAGTACAAAAGTTGATATAATTAAATTTTTGCCGGATCTAAATACCAAGGTAAAGATTTTTAAAAAATTTCCTGTTTCACCAGAAGAACTCGAAATGATAGCAAATAGGATAAAAGAGGCTCTGTTATTAAAGAGCACAGATCAGATTGAATATTCGGATAAGTTGTTTGGACAAGATGAATTTATTGAAAAAACAAAAAATGAATTTTGGACGCATGTATTTAAGCATTTACTGATTGATGGAAATATTATTTGGTACGCATTGTTGTTCTTTTTGAGTTCAATAATTTACGCAGCATTTATACATAGTGGAAAAGTGATTTCTAAGGGAATGAAAGATATAAAGCTAGCAAGTCCTAGCTCAGAAAAAAGGCATGTGCCAAAGCCAGAGGCTCTGACTTCCGAAGCTAGTAAACCGCCTAAGTCTGATAGCACAAGCAAAGATAACGAAAATGATTTTAATATTGAGTTAGATGCCGTTGAGCTAGTAAAGAAAATTGAGGACGGAATAAAAGTAAATGAAATTTTAACTAAGTTTTATCTATGGAAATACCTACCGAAGCAAGAGGAGCAGCTGTATTTTAACAATTTGATTGCGTCCCAAAGCGATATTAATGAAGACGGTAAACAGAGTGTTAAAAAACATTTATCAAGAGTTTTTGGTTGGAGCGAACATTTAAATGGCCAAGTCATTAAGCCTCTTAAGCCTAGTATAGAGCAAGTGCATGACCTAGACTACGCCTTGGCTCAAATCGAATTTCGAGAGAATGATCCTCATGGTGATAAATTTATTGAGGCACTATTTCCTAGATTTGGTGTTGCTCTGGATAAAATTATTGAGAAATATATTTTTTCATATTTTGATATATGGTATAAATTTTTCCCTGAAAAGTGCTTGTCATTTGCAGAGCTACTAATCGAAAAAAATCCTGAACTGACCACTAAGTTAAGCGAAGTTCTTTATTTAGAATCTGAAGAAAAAGCCGTAAATGAAATAGCGTTAAATCAATTGATCGGTGAGCTTCAGAAGTTAAATCCTAAAGAACTTCTTACAGAAGGCAAGAAGCGGATTAATCAAAAAGTATTAAGTTTATTTTATGCTATGTCAGATGAACAAATTAATAAGTTAAATGTTTTTGATAAAATGGATTTGGGTACTAAAAATAACTTTCCTAACTGTAGTTGGATTCGTTCGGAAGATAGTGATTCGTTAAAAGAGTTTCTGCTTGAAATTACTTCTGAAGAAGCACTTTACCTTGAGAAAAATATATTACCCACGAATGATTTCCTATTAAGTATTGATGAGCGTACTAAGTTTAGATTTAAAGAGAAAGTTCAGGCCGCTAGTGATGAGGTCATTGTCTGGAAAGAATTTAGAAAAAAAATTGAGGCATACTTCTCTAGCCCTAGTTTAGAAAACGAGGAACATGAGTCTAAGCAGGATAATGCAAATGCTGCTTAGGTTTAGTTTTATTGCTGTATTGTTTTTTTCCCATCCAGCCTTTGCAAGACAAATACAGTTTATGCTGGGCGCTCAGATGGAGAGCATTACGGAGGATGAAGAGACCATTAGTCGCTCTAGTCTTACAAGCTTTTACGGCGAATACATGCAGTCTTTGAGAAAAAAACTATACGTGGCTATGGGCGTTGGATCTACAATGAGCATAGCTGGTTTTAAACTGATAACATTTAGTGTAGATGGTACTCTTCGATATTTTTTAAAGGGGCAGGGGGATGATGTTAGTGTTAAATCTGAAGACGTGACATTTGTTTCAAAAGATAAATGGTCCTATTTTGTCGGTCTAGGGTTTAGTCAGAGATTTATTGAGACTACTGCATTTGGCAGTTTAAGTCGTGGTGGGTTAAAGATAGAAAATGGAATCAAGGTGCAGCTCAAAGATCCTTATTTTTATTCGGTACATTTACAGTATATAATGGCTGGGGCTGACGCAGAAAGAGGATACAACAGTATTGATGCATATGTTGGGTTCGGATATAAGTTTTAAGCTACTTTGATCACTCTATTGCTTTTAAAAAATCTACTGTTGAATATTTCCTTAAAGCTTCATCTAACTTAATTTTACCTTTTAAAAACAAATATACTTTTGATGGATACATCAATTCGCCGTCACTATAGACAATCTTAAGTTCGCCGTAGGATTGATTGGTGAGTTTATATGTAAAAAGTGGAATATCGCCGATATTTGCATTGGCTGAAAAAAGTAATTGTTTACCTCTAAAAATCTTTACGTTGCAGGATTTAAAACACTCTTTTTTAAGTAGAATGTTTAAATTGGCCCCGGGCGAATAGATAATTGCCTGTCCATCTTGGGGGTAGGGTATTTTGAACTGACTCCAGTCCTGACTTTCTGAGCTTTCAGGCTTTTGACCAATGATTTTTTCATTATTTTCTTCTTTTGGTTCTTGTTTTTCTGTTTTAACTTTTTTTAAATTAGTGTAGCTCTCCATGATAGAGATAATGTCTTGTTTATTACCGATCAGCCCTTTAAGAACAAAGGTTCGTTTTTTTACTTTTATAAAGCTACAATCTGACAAGCAGTATACTGAGGCCGAGCGCGGTATTGCAAATTTACCGTCATTTGTATAGTAGCCAGAGGCGATATCAAAATCATCGGCAAATAATGATCTGCTTAAAAAAAATATAAATAAAATTAAGAGACGACTACGCAATTTCGACCTTTATCTTTTGCTAGGTACAGATTTTTATCACAAACCTCAATGTACTCTGTCATTTTAAGGGCGTCTACGTTTGCATGTAAAACTAAATGAGCGCCAAAACTTGCGGTTACAGATAATGTTTTACCAGGTTCATCTAATTTTTTAATTTTTGTTGCCTCTACTGCGGAGCGAAGTTTTTCGCCAATTGATGTGAGTAATGCCTTATCGGGATTATGGATTAGCGCCACAAATTCCTCTCCTCCGTAGCGGGCCACTAGATCTTGCTTTCTAGCATTATTTTTAAGAGTTTTGGCGAAGACTTTTAAGACTTCATCTCCTTGTTGATGGCCGTAAGTATCATTGAATTTTTTAAAATGATCTACATCCAATAAAATCAGTCCTAGATTGATTTTTTCTTTAGGCATATTTTCTAAAAAAGATTTTAATTCGTTCTTAAAGTGACGATGATTATAAAGACCGGTCATGCCGTCGGTTGTGGCGAGGTCACTTAGTTGTGAGGCTTGGCTGGCGACCTGGTTGAGTTTAGTGGATACATTTTGTATGACCTCGATAATTCTAGATACATCATCATTACCTTTGTAAGTCGTAGTAATGTCGTATTTGCCGGCTTGTACATCTTCGACGATCTTTCTTAAATAGCCGATGGGTTTTAGGGCAAGGACCAGACTGGCATTTAAAATAAATGCTATGAGTAGTAATACGGCTAGTGCAAATAAACAGGCCATTAAGAAACTAGTATTAAAAAATTCTAAGAAACCAATGTCTTCTGTTTTATAAAAAATTTGTTGCTCGGATTTTTTAAATGAGATGATCTTGTTGTCGATATGTCTACTAATAAACTGCGCAGAGCTTTGTTTGAAAGCCATGTAAAATTCTGGTTCAAAATTACCAGCGCCTAAGCTGTCGGTTGTGACTTGTGTCCAATTTTTATCGATCTTGTGTGTCTCTGCCCTTAGGTAAGTGTATAGATCAAGCTGCTTTGTATACAAATAAGCTGCAAATGAAGCTAGCAATATAAACACAAGTATTAGTTGAGAGCCCAATATGCGCTTACGAAGACTGATATTATTAAA
>JBBKWS010000194.1:0-10526 GCA_037969075.1 Bdellovibrionales bacterium
GCCATAACGTCTTGACAAGATGTGGCGTTACAGCCTATTTTCGGCTCGAAAAGCAATAGAGAGTATTTAAAACCCTAAGATGGGGAGGTACCTTGGAAACACAAACAAACCTATCAAGCGCACCTGGTTCAGCAACTAAGACGAATAAAGTGAAGATTATTAAGCGTTATCAAAACCGTAAACTTTATGACACACAACAGTCTTGTTATGTGACACTAGATGATATTGCCAAAATGATTCGCTCAACTGAAGAAGTGATGGTTGTAGATAATAAGACTAAGCGCGATATAACTGCTGCAACTTTGACTCAGATCATTTTTGAAGCTGAGAAAAAGTCTGGTTCATACGCACCTTTATATACACTTCGCGAAATTATCCAAAATCAAGATGGCAGCATTTCTGCTTATTTAGCTAAATTAGGAGCTTTTCCAGCTTCTCATAAAACTACTATTTCAGATGCTCCAGCGATAGTTGAAACTACAAACTCAAAATCTTCAGCATCATATGATGATATTAAGTCTAACTTGGATAACCGCTTAAACAATGCTCAAAATCCTGCGGCCAATGCAAATAGCCTACTAGACAATGACGATGTTACACCTGAGTTGCCTAACTCAAACAACAAAACATTTAATATCTAAACTTAAGAAAAATTTTGAAACTTAAAACCCGTAAAGAGATTTACGGGTTTTTTTATTTAAACGATCGCCAGTTGTAAAATGTTTTACGGCGCGCAGAGATTTGGATTTCTTCCTCGACCATTTCCCCAGTTTCACTTTCTCCTACATTAATAGCCGCGATCTTCATTTTGTATTTTCCTGGCGGCAAAGTAATTCTTGCTACTTGAAATGTCTGCGGCAGGGTAACCCATTGTCTTAGATCAGCTTGGTCTGCCATATTCATCGCTATCCATGCTAGCTGTCCCAAACCCTCGGCATGTCGATCTACCTGGCTTGCAATCACAGCCTTTGCTGCAACTCCTGCAATACGCTTTGCAATCAAAGCCGCGTACTGCCTGTCTAAAGTAGAAATTGCCAGATCTTGCAAATCTAAAAGAATAGATGTTTCATCTTTTAATTTATCATTGATAAATACTCTAGCTTGAACACCCGAGCTGTACGTCGGATACAACTTAGGTAAGTTATGAGCGTTTGGATGCGCTTGCTTTTTAGGCCCCCTGCCCTGTTGATAAATCACAATTAACTCACCCTGTGTTTTATCTTTCCATTCTTTTTCTTTCAGTTTTACATCACTAAATTGTTGTTTGTATTTAGCGTAATCATCTGATCGCCCTTTAATATAACTCATGCGCAATAGATCTTCTCTTACCTGTGCAAAGTGGGGCGCGTACTTAAATGTATTTTTGTAATCGATGTATGCGCTATCAGAGTTGCCGGTCTGCTCCCATATCAATGCTGAAATGTAAAAAGCAAAAGGGTTTTCTTCAAAAAACTTTTCTCCATCCATCTTAAGTTTATCAACACGTTCGTGAATACGACGAACCTCTACTCTTGCTGCATCATACTCTTTTAACATCAAAAAATTTAGTGCGGCATAAACATGGATTAATAATTTTTCGTATTCATCACCCTTGTACTGAACCATTCCTTCACTCAACACAAGAGATCCTGCAATACGACTGATACTATGATAGTCTTTAAGTTCGGCTACATCGGCCGCTTGCAAAAATGCTTTATTGCTATCTTTATAATTACCCGCCGCTTGTTCTGCCAGACCGTAATCTAGCAGATAAACAAGTTGATCATCTGAGTCTTTAAACGCATCTTCTTTTAGCATAGCGGCCGCTTGATCAGCATGCCCGTTCTGCAGATAAATTAAAGGCCGTGTTAACTTAGATTGATAAGTGGCACAGCCTAATAAGAATAAAAATAGAAAATAATAAAGCTTCACGTCTTAGATTAAAAACCTACGCGTTGCTTTACAAATCGCTTGCGGATCTGATCTTGCCCTGACCATTCCATAACACCAGTGCGAAGATTAGTAAGGATGAATGTAACTTTGTAATATACTGTTTTATCTTTTCCAACTTGCTGAGTGATAGAATCAAGTCTTCCGTTTAAAATTAAATCTGCACCCGTTTGGCCACCAGGTCCTTTAAGAGTTTCTTTTGAAACCATCCCAGATCCTTGATAATTGTACTCATCAGCAATGTCATCACGCGCTTCTTTATCGATAAACTTAGCTTTTTTAGAAGACATGATTTCGACTTTTACCATATCCATAATGCTTTGAGTATCGATGTGCTCGCTTGTCTTGTTCTCAAGTTTTGTTACCATGATAATAGGCATTAACTTAGCTCTGCGAATTACTTCTGTGTCGACCATGTCTTTAACAAGTTTATCCACAACCCGTTGCATATCACTCTCAGACCACTTGTCTGTCATAATATTTGTTTCATTTGCATCTTCATATTCTCCGCGAACAAACGCCTTCGGTCCGCATGAAGAAAGAACAGTTAAACCTACAATTGCTAAAACTAAATATCTCATGTGTATCACTCCCTATTTACAAGTAATACCCATGTTCTAAGATGTGAGCGTATCGGTCAAGTTACTTAAATTTTAGAATTGCATTGCGCCGCTTAATTCTGCCCGTTTACGTTGCGCTGCTTTGGTCTAGTGGGCTTTGTTTCTTGGTACTTATCTATAATTTTATCATCATTAATGTAAACTTTTACATCGTCTTGCTCAGCATTTCGAATGTATTGCTTTGTATACTCTCTTTGCAAATTTTGATTGTGCCGATTTAACTGTTTCTCTCGGTGAACACTTTCTCTGCTGCTGTCCAGCGGATTGGGTTTATATACCTTCGATGGTCTTGAAAAGTCTGGGAACGCCTCTTCTGGCGCCTCTTTAATAACTCCGTATGTGCCCTCTTCTTGGGGACGATTTTTAATAGCAGGCTCTAACTCCATAGTCTCACCCATGATCTCAGCCCGCTTACGCATATAATCTTGTTTTTGATAGGTTTCCTGCAGATGCTTATTAACAACCGCTTCGGTTTTTTGCGCATATAGAAATGTAGACAGTAGTAATATAAGCATATGTCTATTGTATCGGAACTTTTGGGGATTATAAAGACCCTGTATCAAATTGAGACAAGGTTCAGAAAAGTAAGGCGCAGTTGGTACTATTTGCTGTGCGCCCACATACAACTAACTCGTTTCATACTAGAAAATTACTGTATATACGTACGGCAAACTAGCTTTCTTGCGTCTGCTCCGCCATTGATGATTCCAAAGATATAGCCGCCTTCTTCTTCTTGCTCATAATCAGCATTAGCACCGCTTGCATCAAACAGTTTTAAATAAATCTCAATATTCTTTCCGTTACCAATTTGATATTTAGAATTTAGACGAATCTTCAGAACACTATTTGATGATAACTTTTCGTGAAGAAACTTATCGGTCATCTTTGTGTACATAATTTCTGACTCAACACCCTCAATAAGATCATCATTAAGACAACAAACTTCAGAATCAAGGTTCATTAAACTCAACTTAACTACATAAGGTTTTTTTCCGTTTAAATAATCATCTGTTATTTTAGCCTTCATTACGACCAAACCATTTTCTCCGCCACGACAAACAATATCCACCGCCCAAACTGGCTGCATAAATATTGTGACTAAAATCGCTGATAAAATATTTTTATAATTCATTATTTATTTCTCCTATTTTTAATCTATCTATTTACTTTTTACTTCAAATATTTAACAACCCCGTAGGTCAGACTTGCTTCACACTTACCTACATTTGGCAGTATATCTATACACCTTGCCATATTACCGCTTAGTAAAATGGATGGTGCCGTAGGGATTTTTTCTAAAACTATTTTATAAGAAACAAGCCTATCAGCACTCATGCCCTCTGGCTGTTTACAGATCGCCGTAAACTCAATATACCCCTCTGATTTTTTATAGGTAACATCACGAATTAAACCGGTATCTGTACTGCAAGTCACATCACCCTTTTGAAAATCCACTAGTTCAATATAAAGTCCCGTAGACTTTTCTTGTAAAATCAATTTAGGTGAATCAGGAATCAACTCTACCAATTGACTGAGTTGCAGTTGGTATTGCTGCGCTGTCTTTTTTAAACTCGTCAAGTTTTCATCAAACGTTGCCAACCCGCTATCAATACCTTCTATTTTTGCTCTAAATTCTTGACCCATCCCACTTTGTTGTTCGACACCATTTCGCTGCTCAATTAGTACTTTTTTACTTTCTTGCAAGTCGGCCCACTGTTGTCGCATTTGTGAAATATGGCCCTCATCACGGTCAGTTTCGGGCTTACTTTCTTCTGCTTCTATAAGGTCATATAGATTCAAAGACTCTGTCCTCAATGCACTTATTTTCGCCTCAAACTCTTCCCAAATCACTTTGTTATCTGGTCCCAAACTCTCAAGTAAATAGTTATCGCGTTGCTGTACAAGCTTCACCTTCGCAGTAGCCGTGCTCGCTAACTTAGCCTGCAAGATCTCTAAGCCCGCGCCGAGTTTTAATACTGTCTTCATGTCGTCATGATTTTTCCAAAAAAACCAAGAAGATTGATTTAGTTTTAGCGGCTCATTCATGCTGAGAGTTTCAAAGCCTTGATTTTCAGTTTGTTCAAATGGTTTTGAATCTACCGAAGCTTCTTTAGGGCTACAGGCAGTCAAAACGAATAAACTTATAAAAAAAATATTCTTTATCATGTCGTCCCCTAAAAGAAAAATTGTAATTCTGTATAGTAGATACGAGAATCATTGACGTTATTCCCACTAACCGGCTGCGCATAACTAAGCGTCCATGTTAGTGGCACTGGAAATGTTTTATTTAGATATTTATCAACAGTTGAATAAGAATACACCGCCAATACAGATTGTAACTCAGCGTCCTCGTTTAAATCCTCAAGCCAACTATAACGTTCTGATGCGTAGGCATTACCATTAAATTTTGTAGCTAACATATACTGATAATTATAGCCCAGCGAGAAGCTACTACCATCTCTGCCGCTTCCAACAGCCATAGAGGCAGCCAATGAAATTTGATCACCCAACTTACGGTCTACGTTTTCTTTATCAGGGGAAATAGAAGAACCTTGAGCAATTGGAATCCTTCTCTCTAATGAATCTTCAATTTGATAGTTATAGAAAGCACTAAGCGCATAACTAACGGGAAGGTTTATCTCTTTAAAGTGGGCTGAGTACTCGTAGTTTAAACCTGAACCAACATCCCATTGACCATCACTAGTGGCTAGATCAATAACCTTGTCTGCATTAGGCTGTAAGCCTGTCGGAGCAGCAACTTCATTTCTCCAAAGTACGCGGTGCGATCCTGTAATAGCATCACCCTTTTCACTTAACAGAACTTTATGAACAAATCGCACATCTCCAAGCGCTGAGACCTTTTCAGATGCTATCGGTTCATAGCCGTAAGCTTGAAGTGTATTTGACATGGCACCTTCGAGTTGCTCTTTTACTTGCGCCTTTGTAGAAGGAGAAGCTATTGAATTAAACCACTTAGTACCTGATTCGGTAGTTACAAAAGACGTAGCTACGCTTGTTTTTATCGTATAAACAGGAACGATTAACCCAATGCTATGATATTCATTAATACCGTAACCAATGATTGGCACCTTAACATTTACATTCATATTTACTTCGCCAGTTAGACTGCCAGGTCCTTCACCATTGATATCTATCCCTTGTGCATCAAGCGAAGCTTTTAGTAGATCTTTTTTTACCCCGGACTGTGCTGCGAGCACATTGTTCCATGTCACCTTTTGGTTTAATGATTGGCCAAGAGGTGTAATAGCCCCCTTTTCATTAAACTTACTATCAACATCTATAAAATATTGTTTGTATCTAAGGGTACGAATTTTACTTGGCAAGACCGAGGTAGTCTCTGTATCTACAGAAGGACTAAGTCCGCCAGCTAATGCTTGTAAGCCCCACATTAAAACAAGACACGTAATAAAACGCATTTTATCCCCCCCCTAAAGCTTGAACATATTCAAACTTATCAAAGTGGTAGCACAAGCGTGAAAATAAAGGCAAAAGGCCTATACAAATTGAAAAAATTGGAGAGATTAGCTGACTTATTCATTGTAAAAATGCTTATACTTAATCCATTAAACAGGTAATTTTACAGTAAATTCAGTGCCTTGGCCTATATTTGATTTGAGCTCAATACTGCCACCATGCTCTTTCACTATATTATAAGTGATACTTAACCCGAGGCCAGTTCCCAGCCCCACTGATTTTGTCGTATAAAAAGGCTCAAAGATTCTACTCTGAATATCTTCAGATATTCCTACACCATCATCTTTCACATGAATTAAATAAAATTTACCCGCAAGACTTGTACTAACGCAGATCTCGCCACTATCTTTTATTGCTTGTACGGCATTCATAATTAGATTCACCAAAACTTGATTTATTTGGTTCGGATTACAAAGCACTTTGGTTTTTCTAGCAAGAACTAGTTTTACCTTAATCTTGTCACCAATATTATTTCTTAAAAGCTTAATCGTATTCTCGATTAAATCCTCTACGTAGACTTCGTCTTTTTGCCCCTTATCAAGTCTAGAGAAACTTTGTAAATCCTTTACTATTGTAGATGTTCTAGCCGCCCCATCCTTACAAGCCCTGATCGCCTTGAGCATATCTTGCTGGATATAATCCCAATCATTTTCTTTTTTCCATTCAATAATATCTTTAGATTGGCTGCTTTCGATAATATTAATTAAGTCCTGCGATTGCTTTTCTAAGTAGTCCATATTGGAATAAATAAAACCTATTGGATTATTTAATTCATGTGCGACGCCAGCTACCAACTGCCCAAGGCTTGCCATTTTTGCATTTTGAACCATCGACGTTTGTGCATCTTGAATAGTTTTATTAGCACCCTGTAATTCAATAATTTTATCTTGAAGTTGCGTCTTCGCCTCTTTTAATTGTTTTGTCATCTCGTTAAAACTTTGCGTTAAGACACCCACCTCTTTACCAAACCCTCTATTGATTGGCTGAGGGTTCTCCCCTGCACTAACCTTTACAATCGCGTCAGTCACATGGTGCAGTGAAGACAATATCCATCTTGATGAAAAAACCAGTAAAGGAATCAACACTATCAACACTAGCCCAAGAGTAATTCCTGTAGCCAGAGTCACGTTGTTAAGTTGACTTTGGTATTCAGAATGATTTGCGCCGCCTACAACGCTCAATCCTTTTGCTCTAATTTTATTAAAACTATATTTACTGCCAGCAAAGCTGTGAACACTAATAGTATTTGGCAGTAACTGCTGTAGAAACTTTATCTCAGCAAAATTTACATCGGCTACACTAGAAAAAACAAGCCGATTACTATTAGAGATTATAAAAATATCTATTTGCTGCTTATTTGCTAGATCTTGCCATCTGGTAGATGGCAAAGTCATGGCCTGACGGATACTGCCTATTTTTTCATTGTTTTCATAAATAGGTTTCGTCAAAGTAAGCGCCGGCTCATCTGTATAACTTAAGTTGAGATACACATCGGTTGTGTCCTCAAGCTTTGAAGAAGGTGAAGATACACCGGTTACAATTTTTCCATCTTTTTTTAAAACCGCAATAATTCTTTCATCCTGTTCGTCATAAAATTCAATTTGCGAAATTGAAGTTTTACTTAAATAGTCTGTAGCTAGAGCGTTTAGATCCGAATCTGATTTTGTTCTCAATGCAAACAGTAGTGTCCGATTACCGGTGAGTACTTGCGATTGCTCTTCTAGATATACTCTTCCTGATTGAGTGAGTCTTGATAGTTCGTCATTAAAGCCACTTATTTTTTCTTCGATGTTGGTGGTCGCGCCTTGCGAGTAAATAAAATAAAAATTCACAACTAAAACTGCCACCGGAATAACAGCAAAGAAAAATAAGGAAAATCCAAAGGCAGTTGTTAAACTAATATTTTGTAAATACTTTTTCATGGACTTTGCACTTCTAAAATCATTCTGACTTGGCCTGTGGGCATTACGCGTGGATGCGGACTTTTAGCTACTTCTATAGGGGCAATCGTATTTAAATACGCCTTTAATATTTCAAAATTAGACTCGGTGATTGTAAAGTGAAAATATCGACTACCGTTAGGTTTTTCCCAACCAATTTCCACACTTCCTGCCTTAGCACCCCCGAGTGACTCTATTCTTTGAGTTACTGCATCTGCAACGGCATCTTTAGTATCTATCGCTAAAAATGCGCGATACACAAACCCACTTGTTTTCACCTCACCCTTGCGCGGCGAAGGAGTAGGTACTGGGGCGACTGGCGTTTTTGCCTCTGTTTCAATAGCTACTTGCTGCTCACTCTCTTGTCGATCTAGTTCTTCGCGCAATTTCTTCTCTTGCTCAGGGCTCAACTTAACTTCTTGCTCTTCACCCTCACTATGCTCTGGACTTTGAGCGGCATCCTCTTCGGCGCTAAGCAAACTCTCTGGCTCGTCTTCTGCCACTTCAATTGGCTGCATCCCACTTAATTTTCCCGTGGTTTTAATCTCGGCAATAACAATCTTGTTTGGATCACGCTTAAAATAATTAATAATTTTGTCGGCAGGAAAATATAGGTAAAGGAGAGCTAGTAGAGCACATAGCCCGGCCATTTGCGCCGATCGTTTGCCTGCTTTTTTGATATAATAAGTCTGGCCTTCTTTTTGGTACACATCTCGTAATTTCTGATGATATGGCTGAGATAGCGTAATTTTTTTAAGCTGTGATGTATACCTTAATGCCATCTCTAATGTTTCAAGCTCAGCCTTAATTTCACTGTCTTCATTGATATATTCTTCTACTTGATTTTTGCGGTTAGCATCCAGCACACCACTGATGTAATCATACAATAATTCCCTACAAATAAATTTACTTAGTTTTTTTTTCATTATAACGCCAATGATTTTCCAAGTTTTTTTAATCCATTTGCAACACGATATCTTACAGTACCTTCACTGAGACCTAGTCCACGAGCAATATCTTCGTCTGAAATACTTAAAACCTTCGACCATGTCACCAAAAGCAGTTCGTCCTCTTTGGACTCTTTCATAAATTGGTTCCACGCACTCACACTAAATTCTTTAGGTAGAAAAAATTTATTTTCTTGTGAAATTGCTTCGTCAGTTACTTTTTCGCTTGATGAAAAAAATGGTAGTTTATTTTTTGGTTTATAAAATAATTTCCAATACCTGTAGGTAGTAAAAACAACTTCAATTAAGTTGTCGGTTTGATCTTTTGTATTTTTTTGAATCTTATTTAAGCGAAGCAAACTGCGTCTAGTCGCTTCATGGGCAATGCGGTGATCCTTTAACGTTAGAAAAAAGAATTTTGCGACCGCATGTACCTCTGTATCTATCACTGGTTAATCCGTACAAAGTTGTCGTAATAAACTTAAATTATCTAAGACCTTTCCTGAACCAATAACAACACAAGTAAGTGGATCTTCGGCGATAGAAACAGGTAGGCCTGTTTTTTCTCTTAAAAGAACATCAAGGTTATTCATTAATGCTCCGCCACCAGTAAGAACTATACCATTATCAACAATATCCGACGCCAATTCTGGCGGGGTTTTTTCGAGTGCTGTTCTAACAGCATCCACTACTTCAGAAAGTGCATCCATTAACGCATCATAAACTTGTGAAGAAGTGATCTCAATCGTCTTTGGAGCTCCTGCCACAAGATCACGGCCTTTAATCTCCATAGTTTTTTCTTCTTCGAACGGATATGCATTACCTATATTAATTTTTATAGATTCTGCCGTTCTGTCGCCTATTAGTAAGTTAAACTGCCGTCTCACATAGTTCATAATGGCTTCATCAAATCTATCACCAGCAACTTTAATGGATTTACAATAAACAATGCCGCCTAAAGAAATCACGGCTACACCCGTGGTACCACCACCGATATCAACAACCATATTTCCGCTTGGCTCTGTAATAGGAAGTCCTGCTCCAATAGCAGCAGCCATTGGTTCCTCAATCAAGTAAACTTCTCTTGCTCCAGCAGAGTGAGCGGATTCTTTTACCGCACGCTTCTCTACCTGAGTAATACCGTAAGGAACACAAATAATAATACGAGGAGGGATAATTCCACGGCGATTTCCTGTGGCCTTGGTAATGAAATATTTTAACATGGATTGTGTAACTTCAAAGTCGGCGATAACCCCGTCTTTAATTGGGCGAATGGCTTCAATACTACCCGGCGTTCTGCCTAACATGTCCTTTGCTTCAGACCCTACGGCTAACACACGGTTTTGCATACCACGATAATTTTTTTGTACCGCCACAACCGAGGGCTCATTTAAAATAATGCCTTTACCCTTAACATATACCAAGGTGTTAGCAGTGCCCAAATCAATGGCCATATCATTAGAGAAATATTCAGTAACTTTGTCAAAAAAACGCATTCGAACGTCCCAGTTGCTTTGCTATAGTATGTGTCAGCTCAACTTTTAAAAGCTTAGACGCTTTTTATAGTTAACGCAAGCCAAATACTTTTGTAGAAT
>JBBKWS010000195.1:0-6017 GCA_037969075.1 Bdellovibrionales bacterium
GGCTTACTTACATTTATAGGCTTTGGCGGCAACGGTGGTACCACTACTTTTGGAGCTTCAACTTTTTCAAATGTTGCAGGCGGAGGTTTTGCAACCGGCTTTGGGATACCTATAAAAAACTCTAGGCGATATTTACCAATTTGCAGTTCATCACCATTACTAACCACTTCATCAAGGATAGCATTGCCATTTTTGAATGTGCCAGCTTCTGATCCTAGGTCGCACAAATGATATTCGCCATCTCTCAATTCAATCATTGCATGAATCGCAGAAACAGTGACATCCTCTAATTTAAGATCAACTTCGCCTTGATTTCCAATAACAAACTGACTCGCCTGAAATTGTTTTACAGCAAGTAAATTATCACCATCAAATATGCGAATAAAAACGGGCTGTTGCATTACTTACCTCTTTCAACGTCCTCTGCCGTTCTGCGCATTTCTGGAAGAAAGTTTTCTCGTAACTTAATTAGTCTGCCAAAATTAAATTGCTTTTTCTGCAATAAATATGAGAGTTCAGGCTTACTAACATCACCTTCTACCAGTTCATCATCAAAGTTAATTACTGTACGCTTAGAATTTTTTTGTTGCGCATAGGACAGACCTGCAGCAAAAGAAATGCTCATAATAATATACAGTAGTCGTTTCATTACTTGCCCAACCTTCGCTCTAGCTCACCAACATAGCGCAACACACTTCTATCTTCGGTCATAACCTTAACTCGATTCAAGCTATCCTTAGCTTTATCCAGTGATTGCTGTGTTTCTATCAGAAGCGTAGCATAGTTTAATAATGCCTGATATTGATTTGAATTTGTACGAATAATTGTCTCATAGACTTTTATCGAGTCAGAGCTCTTGCCATTTCCCCTAAGTGCTAACGCATAATTATTGGCAACATCATATGTCTTCAGTTTTCCGTATGCTACTCTCAAAACTGTTTCAGCCGAACTGTAGCTCTTATACTTTAAATACATACTTCCTAAGTTATAGTTTGCGTAAGGATTACTAGACTCAGCCTGAATGGCTTTCTTAAAAAAGCTAATAGCCTTTTCCTCATCATCATTATAAAAAGAGGCGCCTATGTTATTATTAATAGCTGCATTACGACCATGGTCCTTAATGGCTTTATCCCAAACTAATCTGGCAAGCTTCAGAGCTCCGCCTCTATAATAATAAACACCTAAGGCATTTAACGAGAACAAGTCATTAGGTTCTTTTGAAAGCTTATTTGAAATTAGTGTTTCAATTTTCTTACCATCTTTAGCCAAAAATGCTTTTTTAACATCAGATTGGTAATTATTAGTCGGTGCTGTTATTTCAACAGTAGTTTCGCCAGTATCAATCGCAGTTATAGGAGTAACATCCTCACTTACAGAGCTGTTACTGCTTAGCTCGTTAGCTCCTGCTGACCCAGAACTGGCCTCTTCTTGCTTTTCAGAAGAGGTGCAACTCATTAAACCTACCGCGAATAATAATATTAGTGCTAATTTCATTGTAGCTCACCTACGTCAATTTTTGCATCGAAGAATGGGTAATCTTTGCCCGATACAAAACCGGATTGTTTATTTCTAGCCAGCGCATCATATGCATAAACTGTTTCATCATTGTAAAAATCTAACTCCATAGACTTACTATACGCTTGTTTATATAAATCAATTGCTGTTTGAGTCCTAGGGGCTGTCACCTGCTTGATTCCATCCTCGTAAGCCTTTGCTTCCTCAGCAGTTAAGCCTTTTGGTTTTGGCGCACCTTCAATAGATTCAGAGAAGTGCTCATAACTCTTACCTAGCCAACATAGTGAAGAAACTATCTGCGGCCCAGAGTTGAGTTTCACGATTTCTGTAAAACTTTTGTTAAGCCCATTGAGTAAGGCTAATTTTTTATTTAACACACTGGCCTGTTGATTTGGATCCTTAGGAAACTTTAAAGCAGTGTAAGCATAGTAATCTTGTAAAGTTATTTTTAGTCTTGCTTCTGCGTAGTATCTAACTGCCTTACCGCTTACACCCTTAAACTTGCTTATAATTTGCTTATACCAATATAAGGCTTTACCGTTATCATTCATTTTTTCATAAGAGCTTGCGAGTAAAAAGTGCGCCTCAGCAAGAGCCTCTTTACTAACCCCCACCTGCCCGATAAACTCTTTAAACTTATTAATAGCTGAGGAATATTGCTTTTTATCTTGATAGATTAAAGCAATTTTAAATATGGACTCACTTCTATTCTTATTACGAGTAGATCTATAGTAAGCTTCATAGTTACTTATTGCTCTGCTAGAGTTATTTAAAGCTTCCCATATCGTAGCAGCATTGTAATAGATATCAGCAATCTTTGGATCTTTTGGATTCGCCTTAGCGTATGCCTCGAATGTTCTAGCTGCATCAACATACCTACCAATTCTTTGAAATAAATTGGCCTGTAAAAGTAAAGAGTTATTTATCTCTTTATCATTCCCTTTACCCTTTGATTTACTTACACTATTATACATTGCTAAAGCCAACATAAATTCGCCAGCTCGCTCGAAGTTTACGGCAGCATTATACTCAGCACTTACTTTTAAAGACGAATTACCATGCTTTTGAGCAAACGCTTGAAACTCTTTCGCGCTCTCTAAGTATTTTTTTGATCCCTCAAGATCTTGTGCTTTTTTAAAACTAGCTTTTTCTAATACGTTACTTACATCTTTTAGAGCATCACTATTTTTTAAAGAAGGGTCAGCCAACAAAGCCTCTCCGGCTGCAGTTAAACCTGCATAATCCTTTTTGAGATTATAAATATCTAAGATCAAGTTAGCCGAAAATCCTGCGTACTTTGTTTTAGGGTAATCAGTAATTACTGTTTTAAATATCTTCTCAGCTTCGTCAAATTGATTAAATAGATAGTACAGTCTACCTACTCTAAATTTAATCTCTGCTTTTTGCGACTTATCAGAAGATGATGTCACATATTCATTAGCGGCAACCACAAACTTCTCTACACTTGGTGGAAATGCATACCTTTGCGTCGAATCACCAATTTTATCTCTAATTTTATCCTCATCAGGAAGACCCTTTTCTAATGAGATCATCATATTATTCAAAGCTTTATCATAATATTGACTACTTTTTAAATTTTTAACAATCCAATCGTATTCGTTAGCTGCATCATCATAAGATTTTTGATCATACAAAAGTTCTGCATAGAAAAAATGGATTTCATCAGAACCCTTAGCATTTGTGAAATACTTTAGATATAGTTTGTAGCCTTCCATTGCCATGGCTTTTGCTATATTAGATTTATTTTTAAGATATACTTTATGATTTTGTAAAGAATGATTTCTTAAGAATTTCTCTCTTAAAATTTCACTGTCAGCAATAGCGTCTTTATTTGAAGCTGCCCAAGGTGAATCAGGAGCATAGTCAGCCATAAATTCTCTTAATTCACTTACGTAAACTTTTCTATCACCAGCTGTTGAGTAGGCATTCACGATTTGATACTTATAATCAACAGCTTTTTGAGCCCTTGGATTAGAGGTAATTAGATCACTAAATATATACCTGATGGCATCTCGCTTACCGTATTCAACATAAATGAATCCTAGCTTCTCAAGAGCACCCTCAATATCTTTGTCATCTAAAAATTTCGAAAAATAACGTCTTGCTTGCTCGTAATTGCCAACAACAGAATAGAATACCACCATATCTCTCTGTGCCTCAGAGATTAACCTAATCTTTTGCTTATTCTTTTCGGCTAACTCTACTACCTTTTCTAAATACTTAAGGCCTCTTTGCGTTTGTCCTAGGCGGTGGAGCGCCCATGCCTTTTTATATAATGCAAATGACAACAGCTTCTCATCTTTTCTTTGAATTACTTTTTCATAAGCGCCTTCTGCTTGCTTCCACTTATTATCTTCAAAGTAATATTCACCTAAAGAAAAGTTAGATTCAGAAACATACCTACTACGAGGAAATCTATCATTTAACTCTTCGTAGTATTTAGCGCCTTTTTTCGAGCTTCCAATCTGAAAATGGTTATACCCTAAAAAGAACAGTGCCTGATCAACCTTTCTGTCCTTTGGATAATCTCTTATGAACCATTCATATAGCTGAATCGCCTTTTTATTAAAATCTCTAGCAATTCGTAAATTTAATTTTGGTTTATTTTTAATTTTCTTGTCGTAGTATAGACTTAAACGCTTATCATATTCTTCATATGTTCGATATTCTATTAATTTAGCCTTCTCAACATATAGCTCACCTAATCTTAACCATAACTCACCTCGGTTAGGGCTCTTTTTATATTTTTGTGTTAGCTTATATAGTTCTTCAATACCCTCATCAATTACGGCCTCTAACTGCGAAGTCTCCTTATTACTATCCATCATTTGCTTAGTTCTAAGTGGTTTGATGGATGATAAATTTTTAGGCTTAACCGTCTCTATCTCTTTTGTCTTAGGCAAATTAAGTGTACTTTTTTGCACTGAACTAACACTTCCGCCCTGCTTATCTATCTGTTTAAGTAGATCACCAACCGTTTTTTTACGAGACTGTGCAAACGCAGCACTACTTGCACCAAAAGCAACCATTAAACTAAGTAAAATAGCCCCATACATTTTCATAAATTACTCACAACTTTGTTTACCAAGATAGTGATAGTTACCTAACTCATCTAACCAATACTCACCTTGGAACGGCCAATATTCATAACCATTTTGAATATAAAATTCTCTGTCTACACTCTCATCTAATAGATTTTCTTTAGGAGCTAAACCAATACTTTTCTTAATACCCTCTTTTTTGGCATTCAACATTTCATATTTAGCAAAATCAGATTGCTCAACCAACTTATCTAGCTCTCTGTTAATTTCAATCAGGTGTCTTTTAATTTGCAGACCAGCTCGCTTCTGAGCTGCTCGAATACGTCTGCCAACCAACTTTATAGAGGCTGTTCCAACTGCAGATCGCTTCCAGTCTGAAGGCAATGCATCTAGCACACCCTCTTCTTCTTTTAGCTTTTGAATGTATGTTTGTGTTCCCTGAAAATCACCTTCTTGCGCCACCTTATTACCAACAATAAAAGGTATCAATAATTTTGATCTTGCAGAGACACTCTCATTATAAGTTTTAAAATTATTTATAATTTCAATTTGTTGATTGTAGTAGTCTTCTGGCCTTGGGCGCGAAGATAAAAACTTCTTAAGCTTATTAGAAACCGGCTTATAAATACTATTAAATAAATCTAAAGTTTTATTCATTTCCTCATATTGACAGATATAGAGATAAACAATACCCCTTAGCAATAAGGATTCTGGTATATAAGCATCTTCGTAATACGGAGAGTGCAACGACTGAAAATTACTCAGCACGGACCTAAGCTTTGCAGATCTCATCAGAGCCCATGACATTTCAAACAAGGCATCATGCCACATAAATGAATCGCGAGGTATTTCTCTATAGGCTTCAATCGCCTTTTCCCATGACCGGTTTTGATAGTAGATTCTGGCCTTACCAAGCATTGCAGCCACTCTATTAGTATCAACCACTCCAAATTGATCACGTACGCCTTCTAGTTGATTGAATGAATTCAATGCATCTTGAAGTTGATTGGATTCAGCTTGCGACAAACCTTCCATATATTTTGCTTTTGAAAAATATGGACTTGATTTACCAACCCGTGAGAAGTTATGAGCTGACTTATCAAATTGCTTATTCTCGTACTGATACTCCCCAACTCTAAAGCGAAGCATATCACGCATATCCGCCGGAAATTTATCTAGATTGATCTTAGACATAGAATAATTTAACAATGTTCTATCATTAAGAATATCCGCAGCTGTAGATAGTTTTTCTAATGATTTATCTGTATATTTATTGCTACCCTGTCTTACAACGCTAACAAACTGGTATCCGGCTGATTGATACAAACCCATCTCTGATAGCATAATCCCAAGAATATAACGAATCTGCTCTCTCTCAGAGCGGTACTTAGGGTTTCTAGATAGGTCATACAATATTCTAGATGCATCAGCGTATTTTTG
>JBBKWS010000196.1:0-2792 GCA_037969075.1 Bdellovibrionales bacterium
GATGTAACGAAAACTCGCGAAGATATTCCGGTGCAATTGGTTAAAAAGCTACAGTCCGAGCTAATGCAAGTGGGTATGGATTCATTGTACCATGATGATCCTACAGAGAGAGAGTTTGGAGCTTTGACTCTTAGTTTAACTCAAGAAGAGTTTGAAAAACTAAAGTTTGAATTAAGGCATTTAAGAAAAAGAGTGCATAAGGATGTTGCTGTAAATCGTAAAGAGAGCAAAGGAGATAGAGTGTATCAATTAAACTTACAACTATTTCCCATTACTAAGGTTTAAGTGTATGGTGTTGCCTGATGACAATATGGTGCGCAACTAGGAGTAAAGATGGCAACACTGATCACTGGATGCAACAGAGGTATTGGTTTAGAGTTAGCGAAGCAATCAAAAGCACGCGGCGAAAAAATCATTGCTATATGCAGAACTTATTCGGATGAAATTAGGCTTATAGCAGACCAAGTAATAGATGGTATAGATCTAACAGACAGAGCCTCTTTACAAAAAGTAATTTTGCAAATTCGTGAGCCATTAAATAAGGTTATACAAAACGCAGGTGTTTTTTTAGAAGACTCTATTGAGGATCTACAAACCGAATCACTTTTAAAACAATTTCAGATTAATGCGTTGGCACCACTTGAATTTACGTCGTTATTAATTCCAAAACTAGCTGAAGGGGCAAAACTTGTTTTTATCACTTCTCGTATGGGTTCAATCGCGGATAACACTAGTGGCGGTTACTACGGCTACAGAATGTCAAAGGCCGCGCTAAATGCTGGGGTTAAATCTTTAGCGATAGATCTTAAACCAAAAAATATTTCTGTAATGCTTTTGCATCCAGGTTTTGTAAAAACACGCATGACTGGCTTTCAAGGGGATGTTGTACCTGAAGAGGCGGCAAGTGGAATTTTACAACAAGTAGATAATCTAACTCCAAATATTACAGGCACATTTTGGCATATGAACGGGGAGCTGTTGCCGTGGTAAGTGTATTTTTATACTTAGCTTTAGCCGTCGCTGATATCAGAGAGGTGCGCTGTAGTCCGTACTCTACAAGCTCGGATCAAAAAACATTTAGAGCACATGGTACTTTGGATCTTTCAAAAAATACGGCCGACCTACTTTTATCCCTCAACGGAGAAGAAGAATACCAGCAAGAATTTATTTTGGCCGCGACCTACGATAGACACTTATATAAAATGTATTTCTTAGAGGATCAGGGCGGTCAGGTACCATCTATTGTGCTTCGAATTTCGCAATCTCAGCTCGCACCAACGAGTAATCTATATTTACAAAATAGTGAGACTATGAGTGCGGCTTGCGACTTAATAAAGCAGTAGTCCTATATTACAATATAAAAAATTCATAAACTGCCTATTGTTTGTAAAAAACAATTAGGGTCTTATTAGAAAATCAAACAAGCTTGCATAAGCCTGAGCACTCAACTTATATGTGAACCAGTTGGGGAACGTGAAGAGCTTGGGGGGCATTTTGGGGTTTAGGGGAATACTAATGTCGTTGCTCTTGTTGGGGGCAACAGGAGCAACGGCAAACGCAAATCCACAGTGCATAGATCTTTTTGCTGAGAGCAAAGTAGCCACAAAATTTGTCGATAAAAAAGATTTTAAAATTATAAGTTTGAATGCAGAGAGATTTTTTACTTATAAACCAAATTCAAGAGGTCTTGAGCTCGTAAGAGACGAAGCGCCTACTTCAAATATTGCACCGAAGGCTCCTGAAAAAGTAAAAGAGCTGATTAAAATCATTCAGGATGAAAAACCTGACGTTCTTGTTTTACAAGAAGTTATCGGCCTGCATTCTACAAAAGTATTAGATCCAAAACAGGAATACATTCATCTAGTAAATACGCCCGCAGATAGTTCGGGAATACATACGGTGTTTTTGGTAAAAGCAAGCTTAGGTGTTGATGCGCAGTTGGTAGTTCCAAATGTAAAATCACAATATGTTAAAATTCATCGGGGTCTTCCCTATATAAAAATTCGACAAAAGCATGATGGTAAAGCGTTCAGTCGTGCTACACCTCCTGATTTGATTGTTATTGGGGTTCATTTAAAGGCATATCGAAACTCAGATGGAGAAACCAAGTTTTCTGGAATTAAAAAATTAGAAACATTGGCTCTTTTAAAATTAAAAGAAGAGCTAGAGTTAGAATATCCAGAGGCCAAGATTATGGTTGTTGGAGATTTAAATGCTGATGTAAATGTTAGGCCTGAATTAATGCAGTTAAAATCCCAGATGCAGGATTCTCTTGATTATACAATTGATCCAACCAACAGAGGCACAAGGGCGACGCAAACCTATCATGCGGGCGCACTTACAGAAGCAGCACAGTTAGATGCACACTTTTTAAATCAGAAGTTATTGCAGCATTTGCGCACATCTTATGTGTATAGATATAAAGAAAAAGATGGAGAAATAAGACTCTATAAAGATGGAAATGGTAATGTGTTTCCATATCCCACTTCTTATGATTTGCGGGCTCAAAATATTTCGGATCACTACCCACTGGTTACAATTCTTGATATGACCATGACTAGAGTCGTTGAGAAGCAGGCTGTACAAGAATATCAAAAACAACTTTTTAGAGTCTATAATGATATTGGAAGAACCGTTAGGCAGTGGGGACAAAACGACATGATGCTCTATGAGATCAAGTTAAGTGGTGAGCTTGAGATCTTTAAGCGCTGGCTAGATACAAATCAATTAAGCCCTTATATGACGATCGAATACACTAATAAAGATACCGGTGTGGTTCAGTTTCGCGCTTC
>JBBKWS010000197.1:0-3067 GCA_037969075.1 Bdellovibrionales bacterium
TATATTTTTATGTTTAATGAAAAATATGATTTTTACGCAAGAACTGCAAAAATGAAGATGAAGCAAAAATCGTATCAATACACAATTGGAACTGAATATTGGTGGACTACTCCTTAGGAGAACATAGTGTTTATTTATTTAATTAAACGTTTGTTTTTGATGATCCCCACGATCTTTGGGATAACTTTATTGACGTTTGTTATTATAAATTTGGCACCAGGCAGTCCGATTGAACAAAAGTTGCAGGCTCTGCGCTTTGGTGGCGGTGGTGCTACCATGAGTGGTGGAGGTACATCCTCTGGAACACTTGGGGTCTCCGAAGAAGTGATGGAAGCTTTAAAGGTACAGTACGGTTTTGATAAGCCTCTTCATCAACGATATATTATTTGGTTAAAAAATTTAGTAACACTAGATTTTGGTGATAGTTTTTCTTATGAAGAGCCGGTGATTGATGTGATCTTGTCTAAATTTCCGGTTTCTCTACAATTTGGGATCATCTCATTTATATTAAGCTATTTGATTAGTGTGCCACTGGGCATTTATAAGGCTGTTCATAATGGCAGTAAGTTTGATATTGCCAGTTCAGTTATGCTTTTTATTGCCTACTCTATTGTGCCATTTATGTTAGGGATACTTTTAATAGTGTTTTTTGCAGGCGGAAGCTTTTTGGATTTATTTCCCATAGGCGGGGTGAGTTCTGACAATTATGACACCTTATCCACTTGGGGTAAATTTTTAGATCGGGCTCATCATTTTGTGCTCCCACTGATTTGTTATACCATAGGGTCTTTTACAACCCTTGTTATGCTGATGAAGAACTCTATTTTAGATGAAATTAAAAAAGATTATATTCGTACAGCTAGAGCTAAAGGGCTTGATGAAAAAACTGTGTATTTAAAGCACGCTCTACGTAATGCTTTAATTCCTATAGTTACTGGCTTGGGCGGATTTTTATCTATTTTTTTTGCAGGCTCAATTTTGTTAGAGCAAGTATTTCAGTTAGACGGCATTGGGCTACTTTCATATGCTTCTGTTATGGCACGAGATTACAATGTGATTATGGGACTAATTTTTCTACAGTCATTAGCAATGCTGGTAGGAAATGTTATGAGTGATATTGCCTATGTATTTGTAGATCCAAGGATTGATTTTGATTGATGTTTTGATGGGTAAAAAATGATTGAGTGGTTAATTAAAAATGAGTTGAAGTTAAAGCAGTGGAGACGATTTAAAAAAAATCGACTAGCTGCTATTTCTGCCATTATTGTAGTGGCAGTAACATTTGTAAGTCTAACAGCTGAGATGTGGGCTAACTCAAAGCCAGTGGTCATGTCTTATAAGGGATCGGTTTATTTTCCAGCGTTTAATCGTTATCATCCCTCCATTTTTAATGCCGACACAGAAGAGTTCGTAACTAATTATAGAAAATTAGATATTAAAAATAATGGTTGGGCCATTTGGCCAGTGGTTCATTGGGATCCATTTGAAGCAAATAAAACAGTGGATGATTATCCTTCGCCTCCAACAAGTAATAATTGGATGGGTACAGATGAGGGAGGGCGCGATGTTTTGTCCAGGCTTCTTTATGGGTATAGATATTCACTCTCTTATGCTTTTTTTGTTTGGTTGATTACCACGGTCATTGCGATAGTTCTTGGTGGAATTATGGGATACGCAGGAGGGCTAACGGATATTATTGGGCAGAGGGTAGTTGAAGTGATTAGCTCGGTACCATTTTTATTTGTATTGATCATGCTGGTTTCTATTTTTAAACCAGGTCTATTTATGCTCGTAGTATTAACGGCCTTTTTTGGTTGGATCTTTATATCGTCGTATATCAGGGCAGAGTTTTTAAAAAATCGTAAGAAAGAATTTGTAGAGGCGGCAAAAGCGATGGGCGCTAGCCACTCTAGGATTATTTTTTCTCATATTTTACCAAATTCCCTTGGGCCGGTAATTACTTTTGCACCATTTATTATTGCGACCTATATTACAAGTCTTGCAGGTTTGGATTATCTTGGCTTAGGGTTACCTCCTCCAACGCCATCGTGGGGAGAATTATTGTCGCAAGCGCAAAGTTATTTTAGCATTGCATGGTGGTTAGCAGTGTACCCATCGGCTGCCTTATTTTTTACTCTGGTTTTATTATCACTAATTGGTGACGGGGTAAGGGACGCGCTCGATCCGCGTTAAAATTATTTTGTGAGCCAAGTGAATATGGCAGGCCAGAACTTTTGGATACCAAAGAACAGTAAAAGCATGCCGGCTTGATAGATAGTGGTTTCAAATGGCATATACCTAAGTTTTTTATCTATTAGGTCGAATCTTTTGTCGATATTCTTAAATTGTTCATCAATACTCTTGAATTGCTTAGCAACAAATCCAAAGCTAGTGTCTATCTCAAATCTGAGAGAATTTAATTCTTTGCTTGTAGCTAATCCTTCTTTTAAATCCGTCATAGATTTTACCTGCTGTTCAGCTTGCTTTCTTGTGAAGCCAGCTTGCTCAAAGTCTTTTATGCTATCTATGATATTCATCGTAATAACTCCTAGAGCACTTGATCTGTTTTTTTAATAATTTGCTATTTTAAAAAATTCAATTTCAAATGCGGCCAAATAAAGGTTCAACAGCTCTTGATCCGAATTTTAATTTTAGTTTCGGACAATCACTTTATCTTAAGGAAAACTCACCAGCGAGTAGTGAATGCAAAGAAAAAAATAGAAAGTACGATGTTAAGGTTGATACCCACCAGCGAGCTTTCACTTAAGATGAATACTGGTAATACAAAGATTGTACCAAGTTGTATTTATTTTAGATTACAGATGACTGTCCGGTTAAATAAAAATCGGATTTAGCGTGCGCCGTTAGTGCCTGGTGCATATCCTGGCGAGCCGACAAAACCAGTTCCTGGTGGCATCATGCCGCTACCGTATCCTGGGTAAAAAGGAGGTTCCTCTGTGGATCTAGGATCGCAAGGGGACGTGATGTACATTCCCTGTTCTTCATCATTGATTCTATTCATCACTTCTCTTGGATTTTCCATTAAATCTTCTGGATTGTTGTCGCG
>JBBKWS010000198.1:0-35539 GCA_037969075.1 Bdellovibrionales bacterium
CCGTAAGAGATTAACGGTATCTATCGGTGGCAAATAAGCTCGTCAGCTTAAGACGCAAATCCGATTTTTTCTCACTACAAGAAAATGGAAAACGATGCAGCACTACTAGATGGATGCTGTTGGTTTTTCACGAAAACGGTTTAGATCATTGCAGATTTGGATGGACTATACCGAGAAAAGTAGGCCCAAGTGTAATTAGAAATCGGTTAAAGCGTTGGCTACGAGACTATTTTAGGACTAAATCCTTTAATAAATCCATAGATGTAAATGTGGTAATACGAGCGAATGAAAAAAACTTCTTTAAAACAATCGAACACAATGAATTTATTGATACCCTTGATAGGACCTCTAGCAAAGTTCGCTAGCAAGATGAGTTTAATGTCGATTCAATTTTATAAAATATATTTAAGCGGTTATTTTGGTGGCCATTGTCGTTTTGATCCATCTTGCTCAGAGTACGCAAAAAATGCGTTTGAACAACATTCATTTCTTAGAGCGCTCTATTTAAGTCTAAGCAGATTATCGCGTTGCCACCCTTTCAAGTCATTTGGCTATGACCCAGTACCAAGATATTTACCAAACAAGAGGAAACAATAATGGAAGAGAATAAATCTTTTTTGGATAAGAATACTTTAACAGCCATCGCATTAGCAATTTTGATATGGGTTGGTTGGGACTACTATATGGCGCAAACGTACGGCCCAACAAGAGGCGCGCCAATTCCTCAAGCCGCACCTAAAAATGCAGCGGCCGATCTGCCAGAAGCTACACCAGGAAAAGAAATTCCGGTAACGGAAGAATCAAAAACTATAGTTACCAAAGAAGAAAAATTAGTAAGTGTAGTAAATAAGAATATGACATTCTCTGTTTCTTCTAAAGGTATGGGTTTAAAAAATATTACCCTTACACATTATAAAGATCGTGAGCAGGAGCCTATTCAATTTTTTAATGGAGTAGATATATCGTCTTTTGAAACTACTTTAGCAGACGGTCAGCCCATATTTTTTGACATTCAAAAAATCACTGATAACACCTATGTTGGTACATACACTGACGATACAGTTAGTATTAAAAAGATATATGAAATCAACCCAGAAACATATTCGATTACATCTAAACTAGAGGTTAACTCGAAAAACAATGTGACTCCTGTCATTAGTAATTACTTAGTAGATCTTTCTGGGGACAAAGCAGAGACATCTATATTTAAGCCTGCATATGAAAGACAAGAGGTTTTTGTATATGCAAATAATAAAGACGAAAGACAAATATACAATGCAGGAGAACCGTTAAATAAGAATTACGACCAAGTTGCAGTTGTATCTTTAAATTCACACTATTTCGCTACAGCTTTAATTGATAAATCACCCATAATCCCCACTCTTAAGACGTACCAAAAGATGCCCAAAGGATCGGTACAACCTGTTGCATATGTCGAGCTTACATACTCGTCTGTAAAACAGCCATCTATTGAGCTTTCTTATATTGGGTATCTTGGCCCTAAAAAAATGTCTATTGTTAGCGAAATTGACTCTAGATTTGCTGACGTAGTTGATTTTGGAATGTTTAGTATTATTGCTAAACCAATATTGAAGCTTTTGCAGGTATTTTATGACCTGTTTAAAAACTACGGCTTCGCGATTATTCTCTTAACAATCTTGGTTCGACTACTAGTGCTTCCGTTTAATATTATGTCGTACAAATCAATGAAGGGAATGCAGCAAATTCAGCCCTTATTAACAGAGTTAAGAGCCACTCATAAAGATAATCCGACAAAACTAAATACAGAGATGATGGCTATTTTTAAAGAGCACAAAGTGAACCCTATGGGCGGCTGTTTACCGATGCTTTTACAGCTTCCAATTTTCTTGGCGCTGTATCAGGTTTTAGGTCAGAGTATCGAATTATATCAGAGTCCATTTTTTCTATGGATTAATGACCTTAGTTTAAAAGATCCGTTTTATGTATTGCCCGTTTTAATGGGTATTACGATGTTTGCGCAGCAAAAGCTGACGCCAACTACATTGGACCCCACACAACAAAAAGTTATGGCAATAATGCCGCTTGTTTTCACTGCTATGATGGTAGCCCTGCCTAGCGGGCTTACCCTTTATATTTTTATAAGCACCCTGTTTGCAGTGATTCAGCAAAAAATACTAATGAGTAAAACGTAACGGAGGAAGTTATGAGTTTTTTTAAAAAATTATTCGGTTTTGGTGGTTCATCATCGGCAGTAGACAGTAATGTCGAAGATATTATTGAACAACAACTTGAAACGGTTTTAGCATCGCTGCAGCTGAATTTATCGTTTACAGTTCACCAAGAAGAAGATCATATTTTAGTAGAATTTAAAGGTAGCGAAGACCAAAAAACCCTATTTACAGATAAAGATGGAATGCTTATTGATGCCCTTCAGTTTTATGTAAAACGAGTGTTACAACACAATCTTCCAGAGCTAAAAACAGAACTAGTATTTGATACAGATGGCTTTAGAGAGAAATCAAGCGCAGCACTTGTTGACCTTGCTGAGAAACTAAAAAATATTGCTCTTACTAAAAATAAATCGGTATATTTTAGAGCCCTACCTCCTAAAGACAGAAAAGTAATTCACCAACACCTTGCACAAGATGAGAGAGTTAAAAGTAAGTCAGTAGGCGATGGATTATTTAAAAAAATTAAAGTATTTCCAGCTGGTTTAAAAAGCTCTGGTGGCGGAAATCGCGGAAGACGTGGGCCTAGAAACGACAGACACCACAATAATGCATAAATATGGACGGCTATTTTGTTGAAGATACCATTTGCGCCTTAGCGACTCCGCAAGGGCACGGAGGGATCTCTGTCATTCGTGTTAGTGGCAAGAACTCTTTAGATAGTATCCGAAAGCTGTGTCCCAAGCTGCCCAATTCAATCACCTCTCATACAGCATATTTTTCTACGCTGTATGATATTTCTAATAAAAATCCACTAGATGAAGTCGTGGTCACCTATTTTGCAGATGGGAAATCTTTTACCGGTGAAGAGAGTGTTGAAATTTCTTGTCATGGTTCTCCCGTAATCGTGAATGAAATTCTTCAAAATTTAATATCAACAGGAATACGAGCAGCAAGGCGAGGGGAATTTACTTACCGTGCGTTTATGAATCAAAGAATCGATTTGGCACAAGCTGAAAGTGTTTTATCATTGATTGAAAGCCAGTCTAAACAGGCCGCAAGAATTGCTTTAAGACAATTAAAAGGTGACTTATCTAAGCGCATAGAAGTTTTAGAAGAAAAAACCATCTTTGTATTAGCGAATCTTGAAGCCAGTATTGATTTTTCGACGGAAGACATTGATGTATTAGATTATGACAAATGTTTAAATTTTTTAAATGAAGTTGAGAGTGAAACCGAAAAAATTCTATCAACCTATAAAACAGGTAGAATTTTAAAAGAAGGTTTTCATATAAGTATCGTAGGAAGGCCTAATGCCGGTAAATCTAGTTTGTTAAATGCTATCTGCTCACAAGAAAAAGCGATTGTTAGTGATATCCCGGGAACAACTCGTGATATTGTAGAAGCGGAACTAAGTTTAGATGGAATTCTAGTTAAATTAACAGATACCGCAGGAATTCATGAAACGTCAGATACAATTGAGAAATTAGGAATAGAGAAATCAAAAAGAAGCATGAAAGATGCTGACCACTTATTTGTGGTTTTAGCTCCAGAAAATGATGGAATATCTGATGATTTCAGAACTTATCTACGAGAGAAAGAATTTAGCATACTATTTTCTAAGTCCGATATTTCAAAAGATCAGATAGATCTAAAGGGCCTTAATCCCCTCTCGACCATTTCTTATAGTGCGGTTACTGGTAATGGAATTGAGCAAATAACCGAACTAATTAGAAAAATATTACGAGAAAATTATAGCTACGATTCAGCTGTGGTTTTTCAGGCCAGACACTTTGAGCTTTTTACAATTATCAAAGATAGTGTGCAAAGAGCCAAGAAATTGTTTATAGAAAAGGCATCTCAAGAGTTCATAACCGTTGAGTTACAACAGGCCATCATGAGCTTACACGAGATTTTAGGTAAGCGTTTTGATGACGAAGTAATGGACCGTGTTTTTAGGGAGTTTTGCATTGGCAAATAAAATCTATGATGTAGTTGTGGTTGGTGCCGGTCATGCTGGTATTGAGGCTTGTTTAGCTGCGACAAGATTAGGTTCCTCAGTTTTATTAATTACTACAAATTTAGATCGAATTGGATATATGAGCTGTAATCCATCTATTGGTGGTTTAGCAAAAGGCCACATGGTTCGCGAAATAGATGCGCTCGGTGGTATGATGGGTATGGCCGCGGATAAAACCTGTATTCAATTTAAAAGATTAAATTCTACAAGGGGTCCCGCTGTAAGGGGTACCAGAACCCAAGCCGATAAAGATCTTTATTGCCAGTTTATGGCAGAAACCCTACGTAATACTCCTGGACTAGACGTTCGTTTAGGAGAGGTTAAATCCCTAATTTTAAAGAGGAATACTGTAACAGGAGTTGTTTTAGAAGATGGATCTGAAGTTCCATCTAAAACGGTAGTAATTACTACTGGAACCTTTATGAATGCAGTTATGCATATCGGTTTAGAGCAAAAAAGTGGTGGCCGTGTTGGTGATAAAGCTACGGTAGGAATCTCGGATCAGTTGGCTCAGATGGGTTTTGAAGTACAAAGGTTAAAAACAGGAACGCCTCCTCGCCTATTGGCTTCTAGTATTGATTTTTCTAAAACAGAGGAACATTGGGGCGATAAGGATTACTATCCGTTTAGTATTCATAGCTCTAAGAATGTGGAGCTAAAGCAAATTGCTTGTTACCTATCAAGAACGACAGAGGAAACCCACGATATAATACGAAAAAATTTAGATAAGTCCCCTATGTTTTGCGGAATTATTCAGGGACAAGGACCCAGGTATTGTCCAAGCATCGAAGATAAAATTACACGATTTGCAGAAAAAACTAACCATCAAACTTTCTTGGAGCCCGAGGGCTTAAACTCGGATCTCATTTATTTGCAAGGCATCTCAACGAGTCTTCCAGAGGTTGTGCAATACGAATTTTTAAGAACGATTCCTGGTTTAGAGAATGTAAAAATGGTTCGACCAGGCTATGCGGTTGAATATGATTTTATCGAGCCAACCCAACTCAACCACTCACTTGAAACTAAGGCTATTCAGAATTTATTTTTGGCGGGTCAAATTAATGGTACCAGTGGATATGAAGAGGCGGCAGCCCAAGGTCTAGTGGCAGGAACTAATGCCGCCAAAAAAGTATTTGAGCTAGAGCCAATGGTTTTAAAAAGACATGAGGCCTACATAGGTGTGCTTATTGATGACCTCGTTACTAAGGGCACCAAAGAACCATATAGGATGTTTACATCCCGAGCAGAGCACCGTCTTGTTTTAAGAGAAGACAATACTTACGATAGGTTACACGCGGTTGGCGTGGACCACGGTTTAGTTTCAAGCCTTAAGGCCGAAACTATACAGAGAGTCCTTGATGATAGATCTAAGTTACTGAAATCATTAAGTAATTATATAATTTATCCGAACGAAGCTGGTCAAAAAGAAGTAGCAAAGTTAAATACTCCAGCTTTAAAAAATCCAACACCCCTTACCGTCTTACTGCGAAGACATGAGATTAATTTTTTGGATCTTAAAATTTTCCCTATTGATATTCCTGAAGACAAAAATGTGTATGAACCTGTGGAAATTATGATTAAGTACGAGGGCTACATTGAAAAACAAAATGAACTCATCCGTCAGACATTACAAATGGAAGACACACAAATCCCCGCTACTCTTGTCTTTTCTGAGATTAAAGGCTTGTCTATGGAAGAGTGTGAAAAATTAAAGAAGATACAGCCTAAGACTCTTGGACAAGCCTCTCGTATTAGCGGTGTTAATCCCTCTGCCGTGCAGGCATTGCTTATTCATTTAAAGTCAAAGTCTCGGCAGCGACTGAGTACTCATTGATGTTCCACGTGGAACATCAGCTACTGACCACCCTTTAGATATTCATTGCCGTTCATTCTTGATTTATATATGGCGAAATCATCGGGGTTTGGCCACTCATCTTCTTTTTCTTGCTTAAAGTGATCTAGGTATTCTAACCTTGCCTGTTTTCTTCTAGAATCAACTGCCATCTTGAAGTAGTTCAAGCGCTGTTCTGCTATATAAATCTTTTTCTCGTTTGAATAATAGTCTTTCCACCTGGCTTTATACTCACCAGTTTGCTCATTAAGGGTTTTTAATTGATCTTGAATCTTTGGACGCTCATCAGAGACCATTTTTAGGTCTTTCTCGGCAATTCCAAGCCCTTTTTGTAGGTCCAAGTAGATGGGATCCCGCAATTCAGGAGTGCTATCGGGGTTTCGGCACGATATACAAGCAATAGAGATGATAATCATTGTAAGAATTACTTTCATTTGGTATTTATTCGGTACTTACGGATGAAACTAAAGTTCCACGTGGAACAAATGGAAGAGAAGGTTATGGCAAGAATTATATGTATAGCGAATCAAAAGGGTGGAGTAGGAAAGACAACAACATCAGTGAACCTGTCGGCGGCTTTAGCGAGCCTTGATAAGAAGGTACTACTGGTAGACATGGATCCTCAGGGCAATGCCTCAAGCGGCCTTGGGATGAAGAAGCATGATTTCCAAGACAGAACCGTATACAACCTACTAATTGGGGAAAAGTCTGTTGAAGAGTGTCGATCACCAACGAATTTGCCTAATTTAGATATAATAACGGCCACGCCGGATTTAGTAGGGGCAGAGATAGAGCTTGTTGATGCAGAGCGTCGTGAAATGAAATTGAAAGACGCCTTATCCAGCATCAAAGATGAGTATCATTATATTATAATAGATTGCCCTCCATCGCTGGGGCTAATTACTTTAAACTCACTCTGTGCTGCAAATACTTTTTTAGTTCCTTTGCAATGTGAGTATTTTGCTCTTGAGGGCTTAAGCCAATTATTAAATACGGCCGGATTAATTAAGAAAGGCCTAAATACAGAGTTAAAAATAGAAGGCATTGTTTTGACGATGTTTGATGTTCGTAATAATTTATCTCACCAAGTGGTGTCTGAAATTCAAACTCACTTTAGTGATAAAGTTTTTCAAGCTATTATTCCTAGAAATGTTCGCCTGAGCGAGGCGCCTAGCTACGGGCAATCAATAATACAGTATGATCCTAAATCCATAGGAGCTATTCGATATATGGAGCTAGCCAGAGAGTTAGATGAAAGAGTATATGGCGCCGATGAATACTCACGAGTATCAGAAGAGCCAAGGCTGGAACTAGAAAGGGATGCAAATGTCTAATAACACTAAGAAATCTGGATTAGGCAGGGGGTTGAATAGCCTTCTTGGTGGATACTCAGAACAGGCTGTGAGTAGTCCTCAGGTGGCTAAACAAGCGCCCGTTACGGCGAACGTAAGTGCTGAAAACAAAAAGACAATCGAAAAACAGACTGCCGTATTTCATGCTGAAGGAGTAAAAGAGCCGACCAAAGTCACGGCATCCATTAAGACAGAGTCGTCAGCTACAGCAAATCCTCAGGCTCCAATTTCTACGACTCAGCTGCCACAAAATCAAGTTCCTGATGCAGCAAGAATATGGAAAGTCTCAATTGATAAGTTGGTGGCAAATCAAAATCAACCAAGACAAGTGTTTAATGAGGACAAGTTAAGAGAGTTATCGGATTCAATAAAAGAACAGGGAATTTTACAGCCAATCGTTGCTAGAAAACTAGAAAGTGGAAAATTCGAAATAGTATCAGGCGAAAGAAGATGGCGCGCCTCACAGATGGCAGGCCTTCATGATGTGCCGGTTATCTTAAGGGTAATTGATGACAAAAAATCCCTAGAGCTTGCGATTATAGAAAATGTGCAGCGAGACGACCTGAATGCTATCGAAGAGGCCGAAGCGTATCAGAAACTATCTAAAGAATTTTTCATGACTCAAGAGGAAATTGCTAAGCGCGTAGGTAAAGAGCGTGCAACGGTGGCAAATCTTTTGCGGCTTTTACAACTAGATGAAGAGGTGAGAAAGCTAATCTTAAAGAGCGAGATTTCTCAGGGTCACGCAAAAGTACTTCTTTCTGTGCAAGATGGAAAAGAGCAGCGTAATCTAGCGAAGAAGGTAGTTGCTAAAAAGTGGAGCGTTAGACAATTAGAAAAAGAAATCAAGGGCTTGGGTGAAGACAAGAAGAGTAAGAATTCTTTGGGCCTAGACCTTTCACAAAAATTAGCCATAGGGTTAGCGGAAGACTTGCAAAAACAAATTGGAACAAAAGTGCAAATAGATTATTCTCAAGGTAAGGGTAAAATATCATTGCACTTTTACAGCGATGATCAGTTAACCCAAATAACCGATAAAATTAAAGAGGCGTGGCTATAATGCAAGAAAAACGAACAGAGCTGGTTGAGGTCACTGAGGGGCAAGTCACTGCAATTCTTGATAAGGGCGCAAGCTTTGAGGGCCAGCTGAGTTTTGAGGGAACGGTTCGCATTGGTGGAAAATTCAAAGGCGAAATTTTCACAAAAGATACGCTAATTATTAGTGAAGATGCTGAGGTAGAGGCGCAGATCGAAGCCGATACGGTTATTTTGAGCGGCTTTGTAAAAGGAAATATTTTTGCAAGAAGAAAAGTCATTATGTATCCACCAGCAACTTTTAAAGGAACTGTAACAACGCCAAGCTTAAAAATTGACGAAGGTGTGTTATTTGAGGGCGCCAGCTACATGCCTAAGAATTAACCGAACTGACTCGGAAAATCATTTTATTTGCAATTTTCAAATTACCTTGACCTTTTTTTACAACAGATGCTACCTAACTCTGCTTAATCACAAAGGGTTTTAATAGCATGGAAATACTCCACTCATTAGGTATTAATGGCACTATCGGAATACAGTTTCTTGTATTTTTTTTGGCCTATATTTCTTTAAGTAATCTATTGTTTAAACCCTACTTGGCAGCCTTTGAAAAAAGAAAAGAGCAAACAGAGGGGCAAGAAACCCTGGCCGAAACGCTAGATCTTACAACTCAAGATCTTCATTTAAAAATGGACAGGCTACAGCGCGAGCTAGCACATAAGATCCAGGATATTTTTAATGAAGCAAAGAAGCTAGGCTCAAAAGAGGCTGCAACTTATCTAGATGGTGCAAAAACTGAAAGTCAAAATATGCTAGCAAATGCCAATCAAAAAGTGGCGCACGATATGGCTATCGCTAAAAACGAATTTAAAAAAATACTTCCCGAAATGAGCCAAACTATTGTTGAAAAATTAGTCGGAAGGAATATTTAAGATGATAATATCTGCACTATACCTTTTAAACTCAGCAATTGCGGCCTCAGCAGGGCACGCAGACGGCCATGCTGCGATACCTGTTATGACGATTGTTGCGCAAGCTGTAAATTTTGGAGCGTTAGTTTTAATTCTGGTGTTTTTAACCCGTAAAAAAATTCGCAATCTTTTTACAAGTAGACGCCAAGAATTTGATATTGCAATACAAAGGGCGCAGGCAGCAAAGCTTGATGCTGAAAATAGACAAAAAGAAATTCTGGCGCAATTAAAGCAGATAGAAGACACGTATCAAGACTCAATTAGCAAGGCGACTGCGAAAGCGGAAAGCGTTCGAGTATCAATGGTTGAGGATGCTAAAATAGCGGCCGAAAGAATTAGACAAGAGACCGAGGCAACTTATAAGAATGAAGTGAATTCGGCAATTCTGAGTTTAAAGGCGGAGTTGTTAAAGGGCTCAATAGAAAACGCCGAAGCGCTATTAAAAACTAAGATGCAAAAATCTGATCACGAAAATCTACAAGACACATTAATGAAAACAATAGGGGCGGCGAAATAATGGCAAAACCTATTATCATTGCGCGTAAATACGCAAAAGCACTTTATGACCTAGCTAAGACTGAGGGCGCACAAGAAAAAATATTGCTGCAGCTTTCTGAGTTAAAGACAGCTACGCAAACAGCAACGTTTGAATCAAAAGAACAGGTAGAAGCACTGGTTAGTCAGCTGGCATTTCATCCGCTTGTTAGTAACACGCTAAAATTAATGGCAGATAATAACCGTTTATCGTTAGTTTCGGACCTACATGACCAGTATCAAACTCTATTAGACGATGATATGGGCGTAGTAAGAGGCGTCGTTGCCTCGGCAAATATATTAAACGCAGAGCAAAGAAAAGAAGTCGAAGTTCGTGTGAACGCTATTACAGATAAGCGCGCAATACTTTCGTATAAAGAAGAGCCAGAAATGTTGGGCGGATTTGTGGTTCATGCTGGCGCATATAAAATAGATGGTAGTTTAAAAAATCAATTAATAAAGATGAAAACCTCATTAAATAATGGAGTACACTAAATGGATATTCGCGCGGACGAAATTAGTCGTGTCCTTAAAGAACAAATAAAAAAATATAACACAAATGTAGAAGTCTATGAGACGGGCACGGTGTTGTCAGTGGGAGATGGTGTGGCTCGCGTGCAAGGTCTTGCAAATGTGATGGCCGGTGAGCTGGTATCGTTTCCAGGCGATATTAAAGGTATGGCTCTTAACTTAGAGACTGACAGCGTTGGTGTGGTGATTTTTGGTGAAGATCAATACATCAAAGAAGGCGACGACGTTAAAAGAACTAAAGAGATCGTTCGAGTTGGTGTTGGTAACGAGCTACTTGGTCGTGTTGTGGATGCTCTTGGAAATCCAATTGACGGCAAGGGCGCAACAAATGCAACAAACTTTAGGGCCGTAGAAGTAAAAGCGCCGGGTATCGTAAAAAGAGCGCCAGTTAACGAGCCAATGCAAACCGGAATCAAAGCAATCGATGCCATGATACCAATTGGCCGTGGCCAAAGAGAGCTTATTATTGGCGACAGACAAACCGGAAAGACAGCGGTTGCTATTGATACGATTATTAATCAAAAAGGAAATGGCGTTAAATGTATTTACGTTGCCATCGGACAAAAGAAATCAACGGTTGCGTTGGTTGTTGAAAAACTTCGCGCCGCTGGTGCGATGGATTATACAACAGTAGTTTCTGCAACAGCTTCAGATCAGGCGCCACTACAATATTTAGCGGCCTATACAGGTGTTACGATTGGTGAATACTTCAGAGATAACGGACAACATGCATTGATCGTTTACGATGACTTAACAAAACATGCGCAAGCGTATCGTCAAATGTCACTACTGCTTAGACGACCTCCGGGACGTGAAGCTTATCCGGGTGACGTATTTTATCTTCACTCAAGACTACTTGAGAGAGCGTGTAAGCTTTCACCAAAAGAGGGTGGTGGGTCGCTTACTGCGCTTCCAATTATTGAAACACAAGCGGGTGACGTTGCGGCGTACATTCCAACAAACGTAATTTCAATTACAGATGGTCAAATTTTCTTAGAATCAGATTTATTTTATAAAGGTATACGCCCGGCAGTGAACGTAGGTATTTCGGTGTCTCGTGTGGGTGGTGCAGCACAAGTGAAGGCGATGAAACAAATTGCCGGTACTATTAAGCTAGAGCTTGCGCAATTTAGAGAGCTAGAAGCGTTTTCGGCATTCGGCTCTGATTTAGATAAGGCGACTCAGGCTCAATTGGCCAGAGGACAGCGCTTGGTTGAGGTCTTAAAACAAGATCAATATTCTCCACTATCTGTTTATGAACAAGTTGTTGTAATTTTCGGAGCTACAAATGGCTGCTTAGATGCGGTTGAGCTTTCAGATGTAAAGCGTTGGGAAAGTGAGTTCTTAGACTATATGAAACAAAAGCACTCGGCTGTTATGGATCAGTTGATTCAGGCTCAGGCAATTAAAGATGACATCAAAAAACTTTTATTGTCCGCCCTGCAAGAGTTTAATACGGTTTTTCAACCTACAACAATAAAGTAGCGGTTAAAGTATGGCCAGTTTAAAGGATATACGAAGAAGAATTGGTAGCGTTAAGAATACGCGACAAACAACACGCGCCATGAAAATGGTTGCGGCGGCAAAGCTTCGTAAGTCACAAGAGGGCGTGCTAAACACTCGTCCATATGCTCTTACCCTTGCCAATATCGTTGGAAAAATAGCGAGTACAAACGAAATAGAAAGTCCGCTATTTAAAAAAGCCGAAGTAGTAAAAAAAGAAATGGTAGTTGTCGTTTCTAGTGACCGCGGACTTTGTGGATCGTTTAACTCGACAATTAGTAAGTTTGCTTTCGAATATATTTCTAAAAATAAATCACAGAGAGATATCACGGTTGTCTCTGTTGGTAAAAAATCTGCAGACTATCTTCGCAGACGAGGCATTCCTGTTGAGAAAACAGTGTTGAACTTGGCAAAAGAAATTAGTTATAAATTTGCTCTAGATTTTTCAGAGGAATTAGTTAAAACTTATTTTGATGAAAAATATGATCAAGTAACAATTTTTTACAATGAGTTTAAATCCGCCATACAGCAAATACCTAGATCGCAAGTATTACTTCCCATTCAATCACAAGAAGATCTATGGGAAAAAGAAAATTCACAATTTTCTAAAGATTATATCTTTGAGCCAAGCGCTACAGAAATTGCAGAACAACTTTTAAGAAAGAGCATTAATATTCAAGTGTATAAGAACCTTTTAGAAAGCCTGGCATCTGAGCATGGAGCTCGAATGAATGCGATGGAGAATGCAACTAAAAATGCGGGCGAGTTAATTCGTAAGCTTACTTTGTCTTACAACAATGCTCGTCAGGCTGCGATTACAAGAGAATTGATTGAAATTACAAGTGGTGCGCAAGCATTAAATAATTAGGAGAGAACAAATGGAATTAGGTAAAGTATCACAAGTGCTAGGAGCGGTAATTGACGTAGAATTTCCAAGTGGAAAATTACCTGCAATTCTAAACGCCTTACGCATGACTAACCCATCTATCGATGACAATAAAGAGAACCTGGTTTTAGAAGTGGCCCAACATTTGGGTGACAACATGGTTCGAACTATTGCGATGGATTCTACCGAAGGCGTTACTCGTGGAAGCTCAGTAAGAGATACTGGCGAAAAGATCACTACACCTGTTGGCGAAGAAACTCTAGGCCGCATTATTAATGTAATTGGTGACCCAATAGATGAAGGTGGACCAGTTAACGCAAAAGTTAATTGGCCGATACATCGTCCATCGCCTGAATTTAAAGATCAATCTACTAAAAAAGAAGTTCTAGTTACTGGAATCAAAGTTGTGGATCTACTGGCTCCTTATTTAAAGGGTGGTAAGATTGGGTTGTTCGGCGGTGCCGGTGTTGGTAAGACAGTTTTAATTATGGAATTAATTCGTAACATTGCTACTGAGCACGGTGGATACTCGGTGTTTGCTGGTGTCGGAGAGCGTACTCGTGAGGGTAACGATCTTTGGCAAGAAATGAAAGAGTCGGGCGTTATTAATAAAACAGCCCTAGTTTACGGTCAGATGAATGAGCCACCTGGGGCGCGTGCACGTGTGGCTTTAACTGGTCTTACGGTTGCAGAATATTTTAGAGATGTTAAAAATCAAGACGTTCTATTTTTCGTGGATAATATATTTAGATTTACACAGGCGGGCGCAGAGGTTTCTGCGATGCTAGGTCGTATTCCTTCGGCTGTGGGTTACCAACCAACACTTGCAACTGAAATGGGTACACTACAAGAGCGTATTACTTCTACTAACAAGGGTTCAATCACTTCAGTACAAGCGGTTTACGTTCCGGCGGATGACTATACCGATCCAGCTCCTGCAACTACTTTTAACCATTTGGATGCAACCACTAACTTGAGTCGTGAAATCGCGGCTCTTGGTATCTATCCAGCGGTTGATCCTTTAGCATCAACTTCTACAATGTTAACACCAGATGTAGTGGGCGAAGAGCAGTATAAAGTGGCTCGTGGAGTTCAGGCTATTTTACAAAGATATAAAGAATTACAAGATATTATCGCCATTCTTGGTATGGACGAATTATCAGAGCAAGATAAACTAGTTGTTGCTAGAGCTCGTAAGATTCAAAGATTTCTATCTCAACCGTTCTTCGTAGCCGAGCAGTTTACTGGTATGGCAGGGAAGTATGTTGAATTAAAAGATACTGTGCGCGGCTTTAAAGAAATCTTAGAGGGTAAGCATGATAGTTTACCAGAACAGGCATTCTATTTAGTTGGTACAATTGAAGATGCTATTGAAAAAGCAAAAGGTCTTGGCGCCTTATAAGGTAATATAAACATGTTAAAACTTACTATAGTTACACCATCAAAACGCTTACTTGTAGATGTCCCAGTTGAAGAGGTGTTTGCGCCTGCTGAACTGGGCGAGGTAAACCTTTTGCCGGGCCATGCTCCGCTTTTAACGACACTTACAACGGGTGTTTTGAAATTTAAAAAGCAAGGTGATAGTAAGCATACGCAAGTTGTAATAAGCTGGGGTTTTTGTGAAGTAATTAATGAAAAAATTAATATCTTAGCAGAGACCGCAGAAAAAGAAGAAGAGATCGATAAAGAACGCGCCAGACTTGCTTACCAAGAAGCACAAAAGCGTCTATCAGATGCCGGTCTTGGTGGAAACGAACTAGAAAAGGTTCAGCGAAAGTTAGCAAGAGCCCAAGTACGCATGGGCCTAAATCAAAATCATTAATGAATCTAAATAAAGATCTATTTGAGAGATGGGATGGTAAAAAAATAAATTACCGACTGAAATCCTTGGCTCTAAAGGTAGATCTTAGCTTTTCTTATCAGTTTGATGAGGACAGGTTTATGGCTGCGGCTAAGCTTGAGGTTATAGCGTTAGGGAAAATTATATTTACAGAGAACAGAAGCAGTCGTTATTTTACAACGCCTAAAGCATACTGGTCAGACTTTACAGTAAATGGAAAAATTATTAACTCGCAACCGGGTAGCTTTGACCTATGCTTATTACCATTTGCACCCGCACTGATTGGTGGAACAGCCATTACGCTATACCTGAAGGACTGGAAAACGCTTACTTTACTGCAAGAAGGATGTGATTACTGCGTTGTTGATAAAAGCACAAAGATACGTCTAACCAGTACAGACGACAAAGAGCTAAAGGCGCTGAAGTTCGACACGAAACTTAAAAAAAATATGATTCTGGAGAGGGCTTAATGTTTCCATACATGATTGAAATAGCCAGAAAGAAAAAAGACGTACAAAGTATTTATTGCGTAGGCAGAAACTACTTGGAGCACATTAACGAGTTAAATAATAAGCCGACCGATGCCCCAATGATTTTTATAAAACCAAAGGGATCTATTTTATTAACGCAGACAATGCATATCCCAAAAAATACAAATGAGCTCCACTACGAATGCGAGCTCGTTCTTAGTTTAGGAAAATCAGGCGAAAACATTTCTGAAGAGAAAGCCTTAGATTATATAGATGGAATTACTGTAGGCATTGATTTTACCGCCAGAGATCTACAGGAAATAGAAAAGAAAAGTGGTCACTCATGGACTCTGTCTAAGTGCCAAAAAGGTTTTACGGTTTTAGGTGAGTGGCAGGCCTTTGGCAAAACAGAATACAATTTTCACCTACTGGTTAACAGTGACAGAAAACAGACTGGGGATAGTAATAAAATGCGATTTAATTTCGCTAAAATAATATCGTATATTTCTAGTATGGTCCCGCTGTATGACGGAGATATAATTTATACTGGAACTCCTGCTGGTGTAAGCAAGGTTTACACTGGTGATACGTTAGAAGGATTTATTGAAGACAATAGAGTCCTGCAGTTAGGGATTGTTTGACGAAGGCTGTCTAGATAAATTTAATTCAGACATCACAATACCTTCAAGGTGCTTTGATCGTTCAAAAAAATTCACAACATAAAAATACCCATCATCTAGTATCTCTGGCCTTGATGAGTTTATAACAATAATTTGAGATTTCAATTTAGGCGATAAGGACGAGAGTAGTTTGTGAGTTTTCGGGCTGGTGCTATGATATACTAACAAGGTATCTGTTTTAATGAGCCCTTCTATTTTATCAATTGGTATTAAACCCGTTAATTGAACTCCTTCAAATCTTTTATGCAACTTTAAAAATATAGGGTCTGCGCTAACCACAGAAATTACTGAATTATCATTCGCCAAAAGCTTAGCCCTTAGAATGCTCAAATCAATATTCGGTTGCTTCACTTCTTCAACAGATTTTCTCCAAGGAATTCTCTGCATAGCAGAAATGAATTCTTTTTTATTTCGCCATCGTGAAAATGGTTTTATATTAGATTTTGCTGTTTGAATCCGATTGATACTTTCGTTTATTCGCTGTTCCGAAACCCGGCCTGACTTTACGGCATTAAGAAGTCCTTTATACGCTGAGAGTTGTGACTTTGGATTCCAGGCGACCATAATCATATCTGCCCCAGCTTCTAGAGCAAGAATAGCTCTTTCTCCAGGGTCATCGCTGATACCGGCAGCTTTCATTTCGATATCATCTGTTATAATGAGACCCTGATAAGAAATCGTTTCACGCAGGTATTTAGTAAGTAGAGGCTTAGAGAATGTTGCGGGTAAATTACTGGGGTCAATCAAAGGAAATGATAAATGCCCCACCATTACTGCGTCTAAAAGATTATTTTTATATAAGTGGATAAAGGGCCTAGCAGCTGTTGAGGTTAATTGCTCGGCACTTAAGTTGATTGTGGGTAATGATACGTGTGAATCCACATGTATTTTTCCGTGACCAGGAAAATGTTTACCAACTGTTAATATGCCATTGTTTTTTAATCCTTTCGCAAAAGCACTAGAAGCAGAAATTAGTTTGTTCATATCTGAAGAAAAAGACCTTGTTCCGATAAAGTCACCGTAGTTAGAAGTGGTTTGATCTAATACGGGGGCGAAATTTAAATTGAAACCATATGTGTGCATTAGATTACTTAGTGCGGATGCATAAGCGGTTATTTTTTCAGGACTTTCTTGCTTACCAACCACAGCAGCGCTTGGAGCCTTAGGATAAACCTTAATTCGATTAACAATCCCACCCTCTTGGTCTACGCCAATCATCAATGGCAAGAAACTATGTTGAATAGACCATTCGTTTAGCGATCTATTTAAAAGATACGTTTTATAGGGCGTAGAGATATTATGCTTAAATAAAATAACTCCACCAGGGTTAATACTATTTAATTGATTTTTTGTATTTGTGGTAAGGTTCTTACCTTGGATGCCGATTATAAAAAGCTGTCCAACCTTGTCTTCAAGATTAAGTTCACCAGAATGTGCAATAAATTGAATTAATAAAATAAATACAAGCACATAGATATTTTATCATGCCTATAAAAGTAAGCGAGAGAGCTGTTCTAATTCTTGTAAGATAATGGACCATTCTACAGTAGAAATTTTAATTACAAGACGATTGTCTGGCGTTAAGCGATACTTCTTATGCTGACCAACAGCCAGAGAAACCATTTTTTCTGGAGCTACAGATGTGTGTTGAGTAAAGGCAAGTGTAACAGAAGTTTTAGTGGCATTGATGTCGCGCACCCCAAGATCCTTACAGGCTCTACGAATTAACATGATTCCCATTAAATTTACAACTTCAGGCGGGAGTAAGCCAAACTGATCTTTCAGCTCCTCTTCGATAAGCGACATGGCATGATGATCTTTTGCTTCAGACATTGCTTTGTAGTAGGCAAGCCTTGTTCTAATATCTAAAATATACTTATCTGGAATTAATGCGGGAATTGGAATATTAATATCAGGCTCAACTTCTTCTTCTATAGACTTCTCACCCTTAGCTTCGGCAAGAGCAGATTCTAAAAGCTCTAAATAAAGATCGTAGCCAACAATATTTACGTGACCACTTTGGTCATCACCTAAAATACTTCCAGCGCCTCTTAATTCCATATCGTGACTTGCAACTTTGAATCCGCTTCCAAGGGCGGTGTTTTCTTGTATTATTCTAAGGCGTTCTTGAGCGACCTTATCAATAACAAAATTGTTAGGAATTACTAAGTAACAGTAAGCCCTCTCTTTACTACGACCCACTCGGCCGCGTAACTGATAGAGTTGGCTTAGGCCGAATTGATGGGCATTATCGATAATCATAGTATTTGCTTTAGGGTTATCAATCCCAGATTCAATAATAGTAGTGCTTAGTAAGACATCGAACTCGTGTTTAAAAAAACCAATCATGATATTTTCAAGCTCGTTTTCATTCATTTGACCGTGACCGACTCGTATGCGCACATCTGGTAGAAGCTCTTTTAGCTCTTGCTCCTTTAAGTAAATTCCTTGTACTCGATTGTGAACAAAATAAACCTGGCCACCGCGTGCAACCTCCGCAAGTATGGCTTTTTTTATGGTCTCATTATTATGTTTACAAACAAAAGTTCTAGTAGGCAGTCGATCTTCAGGAGGGGTAGTTATAAGACTGAGGTCTCGAATACCAACTAAACTCATATTGAGTGTGCGAGGAATGGGCGTAGCACTCATAGCAAGGGTATCTATATTAGCCTTTAATTTTCTAATTTTTTCTTTGTGTATAACGCCAAATCGGTGCTCTTCATCGACAATTAGGAGACCAAGCTCTTGAAACTGAATATCAGCACTTAGTAGGCGGTGAGTTCCAATTAAAATATCAATCTTTCCATCTTTTAAATTTTTTATAATTTCTTTAGAATCCTTATTAGAAGTAAACCTACTTAAGGAAGCAATTTTATAATTGAATGAGCGAAAGCGTTTCACAAATGAATCAAAATGTTGAAAGGCCAAAATGGTAGTGGGAACAAGAACAGCAACCTGTCTGTTGTCTTGCACAGCCTTAAAAGCTGCCCGAATGGCGATCTCAGTTTTACCAAACCCAACGTCTCCGCAAACCAATCTGTCCATTGGTTTTTCGGAGGTCATATCACTCATGACATTTTCAATTACAGTTAATTGATCTTCTGTTTCATCGTAAGGAAAAGCATCTTCAAATTTATAGTATTCTTCATTTGTTTTTGAAAACGGTAGCTTAATAGCTTGTGCCCTCTGAGCATAAAGTCTTAGGAGTTCAGAGGCAACATCGCGAAGAGCGTTTTTGACTTTTATCTTGTTTTTTTCCCAAGTCTTTGTGCCAAGACGATCTAAAAAATTTCCACCAGTATATTTTTGTATTTGATGTATTCGAAAAATAGGTAAGTATAACTTGTCATTATCTTTGTATGAAAGCTGTATCAGTTCATTGGTCACTCCGTTGAGAGTTAACTCTTTTAAGCCATCGAAAATAGCCACACCATGAGATACATGTACAACTTTGTCGCCAGGCTTAAGATCTGAAAAGTGTAATTGATCTACACGCTGCTTAAGACTACCAGCCTGCTTGATTTGTTTAGATGCTTTTTTTCCAAAAAAGAAGGTTTCGTTTAAAAAAAGCAATCGCTCTTCTTCTAAATAAAGAGGTTCTGATAAATCTTGATGAACAATGTGGACCAGTTTTTGATTAGTGTGCTGAGCTTTAATTAAATGGGAAAACTCAGAGGCCGAGTCCGTCTCTTGAAAAGAGAGGTCGTGATCTACAAATAGATGACTAATACGTTTGGATTTGGTCTCGGTATTTATGAAGAAGAAAATCTTCAGACCTTCTTCGCGTCTAGAAGAAATCCAATTTTGGAATTTTTTTTCTTTAAACCCAATGCTTTCTTCAAAAAGCTTCTTTAATGGTAAAACGGAGGAGGTTTTTAATCGTAATGAGGCGCTACTATCATCATCGCCTAGCTCAACAAGATCCAAGGATAAACTAACGGTGGGAACCATTCCAAGTGTTTCGTCGGCAGTAAAAAACAGATCGTTAAAATCAGCAGATAAAACTTCTTTTTTAGAGGACTGAAATAAAATGGATTCTTCTTTTAGGTAGGCGTCAAGATTTCCTGCTGAGTTAATGGTATTAAGCTGCCACGCCCGTGGTTTTGTAGTAAAAAAATCAAGAACCGAAGAAAGTTTGTCATGCTGATAAGGCAGAAAAAAATCAATTTCATGAAAATGCGCCATGCGCGCCAACTGGGAAGTGAAGCTTTTTAAAAGCTCCGAAGGAATATCTCTGGCCTCTGCGGCCTTATGAATATTACTTAGGGTTTTTTCGAGCTTGGATTCATCATACAAAAAAGACCCTGCCGGTATAAGTAGGCAGCTATTGGTATGAGAAGTGGTGAGTTGTGTTTCTGCATCAAAAAATCGGATAGACTCTACTGTATCTCCAAAAAGCTCAATGCGAATGGGCTCAAGATAATAAGGTGAAAAAATATCAATGATCCCGCCCTTATTTGCATAAGTGCCGACATCTTCGACGAGATCAACGGCCTGGTATCTAGCGGTAGATAGATCTTCAAAAAAACTAGAGGATAGCTCGGTGCCATTGCTAATTGTAATTGTATTCTTGTCTAACACAGATACAGGAAGAGTCTTTTGCGACAATGATGGCAGGGATGTAATAAAAATATCATTCAAGCCTGGTTGCATGGCATGGGCAAGAAATCTCATGTTTTCAGCGGTTCGAGCTTTGTTTGGATATAGGCCTGAAAAAGGAGAGACATCATAGCTACTAAATCGAAACGGCTGTAAATCAGACTTAAAAATAAGCAAATCGCCTTCAAGTTTTTTTGCTAACTCATCGTTAGGTAGTATTACTAATGCCGGAGTAGAGTCTGGGGTCTTTTGCAATAAGTCTGAAACCAAAAAGGCAAACGCAGAGATCGAATCTGATCCGTAGAGGCGTATTTTGCTTTGCCAGTCATTGACGGCTAACCGGTGAAAGACGGAGAGGTTTAAAGACATAGCAGTGCTATAATGAATTAATACTACATTGACAATAAAATTAGTGTTTTAGATGATGTAGGCATGAATGTTTTCATAATATTTATATCATGCTTTGTACTGTGGGGCGGAGTGCTTGGAATCCCTTATCTGGTGGCAAAAAAGGTCAACCAAAAGGGTCAAGTTAAAAACAATGCCACTCAGAACATAGTGCCCACAGAAGCATATATACACAGCTGCTTCTTATATGTGGTGATAATATATATTATATCTAACTTAATGCTTCAGATAAAAGACCCGTCAGCACAACTTGCGTTTAAATCTTTAATAGTAATTTTATTGGTAGGCTTTAGCTATCAAACACTCAGGCTCTTTAGGAAGTAGAATGTATATTAGCTTGCTCACAACATTTGTTTTTTTAATCATGTCACATGTTATTTATAAGACAGTACGATATCATGTTGAGAAAAAACTTTCATTGCGAGTGGTTAGGTTATACGACATTAGATATTTCACGGGAGAGCTTACAAGACAAATTCGCAGTTATTTTCATCGTCAGTTGAATATAAAAAACTATGTCTTGAGTGTGATCATCTTGGGTTTAACAACATTTTCGGTGTTTACGGATATCCACTACACGCTAGAGGGTGTAAAGCTATTCAAGGTGCAGCCTTATTTTTTAATTTGTTTCATTGCCTTACTAGCAATACTTCTCTTGGAAAAAAGAGAAAAAATAAGAAGTTTATTGCACCTTAACTCCATACTTTTAGTCACAATAGCCCTTACGGGTATAGGTATAAATCAACCGTTGATAGAGAGGTCGAAAGGTGGCTTTGAAGTTCTTGTTGGGTTGATGTTTTTATTATTAGGTGGGTTTGTTGGTGTTTTAAGTAGTGAGTTTATACAAAAAGAAACGGTTAAGAACTATTATCATAAATTGATATATAATTTTTTTCAAATTTCACTCTTTACTCATGTGTATACATACTTACTTAGAACGATTGACGATGTGTATATTAAATTGGCCCTTATATGGGGTCTTTCAGTTTTAAGCTGCCTTACTTTGACAGCAATTTTGTATGCTGCACCAATTATAAAGGCGCAAGCGTTAACACAAAAGGCATCGCGCATGATTTTTTGGGTGCTGGTAGTGTTTCAGGCCTCATTGATATTTGGAGTTAAGTAATGATAATCAGTGGTATTAGCGGAATAATTTCTGTCGGTGCTTTATTTCTGGGTGGGCACTACATTTTAGCGTTTACCTTAACGCTATTAAATTTGATGCTTGGAATATATCTTTTGTATGGCAAGTTATTAAAATTTCAATGGTTTGAAAAGGTAGTCTTTAAAAAAGACATATATGCAATGGCTACCGCGGGAGTAATCACGGGAATAATATATGGACTTCTTTGTTATATGGGCGACAAGGAAATAGAGGTTCGTAACGCTGATCTTATGATGGTGTCAGTTTATGTGCTACTGCTGGGTCTTGTTTTTGTCGCTATAAAAATTCAAAAGGAAGAGGGCAGATGATACTATTTGCAATGCTTTTTTTCTTCAGCTTGTTTTTAAGTATAAAAAATATTACTGAAAAAAATGGGCCGTATTATGTTTGTATTACAATTACAAATTTATGTGCATGGATTATCTTATATGCAAAGCCTAACCTGGGCAACCTACTGATGTGTACTTGTTTGGGGCTTGCGGGATTTTTAATTTATTTTATGATGAGAACGAAACCTTATGAAGAGTCTTAATAAAGCGCTAGTAGTAATGACAGCCCTATCTGCCTCTGCGCTTGCAACAGCCGCTTGGTGGAGTGTATTGGACCCTATTTATAGCCAAGCTGGTGTGTTTGTGTTGGCGGGCTTATTTACGCTTTATTACAAAGAAAAAAAGTTAATACTTTTAGATGTGATTTTATTACCAATGGTGACAGCGGCAGTTTTTAGTCAGGGATTAATGTCAGTTTGCTTGGATTTATCGATTTTTTATTACTTAGTATATAGGTTTGGTCCAAAGACTGAAGAAAATAGTCTTTTGGGCGTGATGCTGCTTCTACCGCTTTTGGTGGTTTCTAAGCTTGGTAAAGTATTACCAGAAGAATATATCATTGGTAGTAGCTGGCTAGTCCTCGGGTATATAGGTATAAACTGGCCCATACAAAAATTTGAATTTAAAAATAATAAAAATTGGTTGGAATGGTTTTATTGTTTTCTGGCTATAACGACATATGTGGACAGCCAGCTATTTAACATTGTTGGCGCGCAATACGGATTGGTTATTTTAGCACTAATGGCTTTATTGTCCAGACTACCAAAACTAGCAATGCTTTTTGGCCTGCTAACAGTGCACTGCCTAGGCGCGTTTGATTCGCAAGTGGTCGCAAGTTTATTTGCTTTAATTTGGTTCGATGTATACGGATTGCTGGTGATATTTTTATTGAGTCCATTTTTTACAAAGCAACCTAGCGCGCAGTTGGCAGAAATAATTACTTATTATTTAGGGCTTATTCTCATGTACGCTAGTGCCACAGAGCTTTTTGTTAAGGCTAAGTATAAAGAAATTTGGCAGTTTGGCGTAGTCTTTTTCTTATTGCTAATACCTCTGTATGAAACCGGTGCGCATTGGCAAGAGATTCAATTCAATATAGAGGGACAAAATTGGTGGTCAATGATTCCAGTAGTGACCGCACTTTTAACCTCTTACTTAATGATGTCTTCAAAAATAAAGCCGCTAAATGTAAAATATAACTTAGAGGAGCAATCGTATATTTTATGGAAAAAAACTAGTCCGACGGATATAGCAGTTATTGGCCATGCGGAATTTCAAAAAGAAAGTGAAGTTGGCTCGGCTCTGCCTGAGCCAGTAATAATAGCCATAACGGTTGGGCTCACAGTAATTACATTGGGATTTTTATGGTTAGCATCTCTAGTATAGGGTATTTCATAAGTTATATAGCCATCGGGGTTTTATGCTTAAACATGGCGGCTAGGTACTACTTAGTAAAGTTAAATTTTCGTGCGGCGGATCTCTTTTTACTGACCTTGGCCGCTGCGGGCTTAACGAATAATCATATAATAATAGAAACAGTAATTTTTTTTGGATTACTTATAAGTATATTTAAAGAGATCGTAATTTATAAATCAAAACCAAAAGTAAAGATGTTTTATTTTATATTATTAGCAGCGAACTCTAGTGTTTTATTTTATATACAAACGACAACAGCAGGGGCCGCCAGCCTGTGGCCTGCAATAATTTGGTTGTTTGTAACGATGCTACTATTTTTACCGGCAATACAATTCAGGCAGCAGGAAGTTGCAAGGCTGAGGAACGCAAGTTTTTATCATTTTATATTTAGAATAGCTATCGTGGTATTTATTCATGCCTATGTGGAGCAAAATATAATACCTCTTAACTTGATATACGCACTTCTCGCGGGTTTTGTTGCGCTAGTTGCATTTAAAATAATTTATAAAAAAATTGTATTTACAAAAATGTTATCCCAACTACACGTCAGCGCGACGCTACTACTGCTGGGGTTAGTTTTTCCAAAAATTGGCTTGGGGCTGCTTCTGGTAATACCCGCGCTTATTTATTTATTGGATAGCGATTCAATTTCATTACAGTCGCACAATAGAAGGTGGCTTCAATTCTTAGAGTGGCCCGTATGGCACAGCCCTATTTTGCTGCTGTTAATTTTGGGAATCCACGGAATAAAGGAAGGCCCCTTGCTGTTGCGAGGGATGTTTGTTCTTTATATAATTTTAATAGGCGGAGCGAGCATTTTTTGTCCTCAGAAAATTGAACAAGCAGGGCCTACCAATAAACAAAGAAACGTTGTGCTGGCGAAAAATGTACTAATACTTATTGTAATAGTAGTGTTGGAGGCAAGGATATGAATTTTGAAATAGGAATAAGTCCGCTGTCTCTTCCGCTAGTGTTAACGTTAGCGGCATTGATGTTGTTTAGAAGAAAGACAAGTGTGTTAATAGATAATTTGCCGAGCGTGGGATTTGCTATTTCTGCCTTAGCCATGATTATGGCGGCGGGTACTACTTTTTGGTTACCGATAGGCTTCACTATTTATTCGGCTATTAATTTACTTCAGATAAAAAAGGGTTTTTCTGTGTCGGGCGGTAAGCTAATGCAGATGCTTGTAGTTCTACAGGGTATATTTGTTGTGGAGTGTCTTGGTACGGATTCGGTTTTTAAGATTCTTTGGGGATTAACAGCTTCGTTATTTATTCAAATGCTAAGAAATTATTTAGCAACAGAGTGCAAGAAGATGACAACTGTCGAGTTAGCCTCATACTGGCTCGTATTACTTATAGTTTGGCCAGTTGCCCTGTTGCATCCAGACTTTATGATGCAAACGCTTGTAAATGGAGATCTATCAAGAGGCCTAGCGCTACTGTTAATAGGTGTGTCCTCGCTACAAGTGCTATTTCTATATTTACCATGGAAGGGGTATAGCAATATAGTAGAGTTAGGTTGGTTAAATACAAATTTATTTTTTCATTTACTTCTACAGGTGAAAGTTATTTTCGCCACAAAGCTTTTTTACCCGCAACTGTTTGTTGGAGCATACGCCGCAAATGGCGTTAGGTGGATCTATTTACTATTGCCCTTAGTAGCATTTATTTATATTACAAAGGCACCAAGCGGACTAAGAAGAGTCGCGGCAAGTAATTATTTTGCAGCCACACTACTTCTGTTGTTTTATAGTTTGGCGGCGCAAGACTTAGAGCACGTGCTTTTTATCGCGATTATAATTTTAGGACTATGCCATCTATTGCAAACATATGCCTATCAAACAAACACCCTTACATTACAATTGCGGAGTGGATTAAAAAGTCGGGTTTTACTAGTGGTTAGCCTGTTTTTACCACTCATCCCATTAAACGGCGCGCTAAGAGCGTTTTTTCCACAAATATATGCAGGGATCTTTAGATGGGAGGACTATGCTACGCTTTTTTACTTTCCCAGCCTGTTAACACTAATTTTTATGACAGTTTCAATCGTTAATGCACTAATTCTATGCAACGATAAGCTTATGCTAAACCATCAAGATGTTTGGGTTCTTCGTAAATCGGACATAGTTATCGCTTTTAGTCTGCTACCCTTTATATTTCTTGGAATATATCCATCTCCTTTGTATAACTATATTCAAAAATACTTCATCTTTCCATAGGAAGGAGCCGCATGATTTATCAACTTGGCCCGGTGCTGTTCATGGCAACTCTGTCACTTATATTTGGCATAGTAGTCCTTTTTTTAGTGTCAAAAGTTGGGCCCAAAATTAAACCGTCAAAAGCGAAACTAGAAGCCTATGAGTCTGGAATATCTGGACAACAAACGACGACGACGAAAATCCCCGTAAAATTTTATCTAACAGCAATTTTATTTATCGTTTTTGATATAGAGGCCATTTTTATTTATCCTTTCGCTGCGGTTTTTAAAGATTTCTTAGCAGAAGGATATGGCTCTTTTATATTTATAGAAATGGCTGTGTTTATGTTAACGCTGGTTTGGGGACTTTTTTATATCTGGAAGGGCAAGGCCCTGGATTGGGAATAGAGTATGCGAATGGATGCAATGGAAGCCGCGCTAAATGCGCTTAAATTAATAGTTATATTTGGCATGATGATTCAAGCGGTTCCGTTATTGGTGTGGCTAGAGAGACGTGGATCAGCATTTATACAACATAGATTTGGTCCTAATAGAGTGGGCCCACTAGGTCTAATGCAGCTATTGGCAGACGCAGTAAAATTTATTGGTAAAGAAGAATTTGTTCCAGGAAAAGGCCACAAGCTATTATTCTTTTTGGCTCCGATACTAGCGATAATACCAGGAGCCCTAGCTGTTTTAGCGATACCATTTTCTACTCCTATTGAAATTGCGGCCTTCGATTTTGCAGGAAGTACTTGGGGTCCTTATTTATTAAAAATTCAAGGTGCAGATATTCCTCTGGGGATAATTTATATCTTTGGAGTATCATCACTAGCAGCATACCCATTACTACTTGCTGGGTGGGCCTCTAGCAGTAAATTCTCAATGATGGGTGCGCTAAGAGCAAGCGCGCAAATGATTTCTTATGAGCTGGCATTGGGATTTGCTGCCGTCGGAATTATGATGCTTTACGGGACTTTTTATTTAAACGAAATGATTGATTTACAGCAAGGACCAATGAGCTTCATGTTTATGGGAAAAGATGTTGTGATACCATTTTTACCTAACTGGGGAATATTCTTTCAGCCACTAGGATTTATACTATTTTTAGTGTGTAGTTACGCAGAGGCAAATAGACTACCATTCGATTTACCAGAGGCAGAGGGTGAGCTAGTGGCTGGCTATCATACTGAGTACGGCGGATTTAAAATGCTTTTGTTTTTTATTGGTGAGTATGGCCATATGATAGTGTCGTCCTCAATAGTAATTATATTTTATTTCGGCGGTTATTTAATTCCATTTGTATCAACCGAAGATTTAAGACAATTGTTGTCGGGGTTTGTGGGCTCTGGGGCAATGTTAAGTGTTGCGACATCAGTAATTTATCTTTTAAGTTTTATCATAAAACTAGTTATGTTTTTGTGGGTGTTTATCTGGGTGCGCTGGTCATTGCCACGCTTTAGATATGACCAATTAATGGATTTAGGTTGGAAGACGATGTTGCCATGGGGCTTATTAAATACATTCTTAACAATGCTATTTATTTACCTCGCACACGGATAAGGAATTAATATGACCTCTACACTGTTGTTTTATTTTTTACAGTTTTTGATACTAGCTTCGGCGCTTGGGGTTGTGCTAATGCCGAATCCAATTTATTGCGCGTTAATGCTTGCCGTAAGTATGATTGGGATTTCGGCATTGTTTTTTAGTCTCGAGGCTTATTTTGTGGCTGGCGTACAATTAATTGTTTATGCCGGGGCAGTTATGGTTTTGTTTGTGATGGTGATTATGCTGTTCAATTTAAAAACTGAAACCACAGCGTTTACCAAGGGCTTGCTATCAAAAATTCTTAAGGTAAGTTTGAGTACATTAATATTTGCTCTTATTGCATCAAGCTTATCAATGAGTTTTGCCGATTTAAATTCGTCACAGCTACAGCCCTACGAAAGTGCAATGCGATCTGTAAAAGAACTGTCAGCGCTCCTATTTACTAAATACGTATTTGCATTTGAAGCGATCAGTATTCTTCTAATACTTGTTGTGGTTGGAGCCGTAGCTCTTGCTAGAGCAAAAGGTGGTACACATGCCTCTAACAAATAGCCTAACAGAAATTACATTGAATCATTATTTGATTTTGTCAGCCGCACTTTTTTGCATAGGAATGTTTGGCGTCATAATGAGAAAAAATGCTCTCGTTATTTTAATGTCAATTGAGCTAATGTTAAATGGCGTGAACATCAGCTTTGTTGCCTTTAGCAGATATCAAAACACTATGGATGGTTATGTTATGGTGTTTTTTGTTATGGCAATAGCCGCAGCAGAGGCCGCCATTGGATTGGCACTTGCGGTGGCAATATTTAAGCGTTTTCGTGAAATCAACATTAGTTCATTTGAGCATCTAAAGGGGTAATATGACATCGTTTTGGGTAGCAGTTTTAATTTTATCTCCCTTGGTTGGCTTTCTAATAAATGGTTTTCGCTGGAAAAGTAAAAACTATTTAGCTTCTGGTGGTCTTGCAACAGCGGCGATAGCGGTATCATTTATAGCGGCGCTGAACTTATTGTTCGAACTTATTCAATTGCCCGCAGACCAGCGTACAATAATAGTAAAATATTTTGATTGGATTAATGTTGGAATATTAAACGTTCCGGCAGGCTTTCTTGTCGATACAATTTCTATTGTAATGGTCTTAATTATTACCGGTATTGGGACCTTAATTCATCTGTTTAGTATTGGATATATGAGCCATGATGAAAGACCAACGAAGTATTTTGCTTACTTGAATTTATTTGTATTCAATATGCTACTTTTAGTCTTGGGCGAAAATCTTTTAATTATGTTTATTGGCTGGGAAGGCGTGGGACTTTGCTCCTATCTACTGATAGGATTTTGGTTTAGTGATAAAGAAAAAGCTACTGCAGGAATGAAGGCATTCATAACAAATAGAATTGGTGATGCCGGTCTATTGATAGGGATTTTTCTTATATTTATTTTAACAGGAACACTTAGTTTTACAGAAATACTAGTGGCTAACTTGAGCCCAGAAGCGGGTTGGGGAATTATTGGCGCCGCTTGTATTGCTCTTTTCATTGGCGCAACTGGAAAGTCGGCTCAAATCCCACTTTACGTTTGGTTACCTGATGCCATGGCTGGGCCAACGCCGGTGTCAGCGCTGATCCATGCTGCAACGATGGTTACAGCTGGAATTTATATGATTGTAAGGTTGAATGCTTTTTTTATGTTGTCCCCAAATACAATGCTAGTTATTGCCATCATTGGCGGGCTTACGGCATTTTTTGCGGCCAGTATGGGAATGCTTCAGTGGGACATTAAGAAAATATTGGCTTACTCTACCGTATCGCAATTAGGATATATGTTTTTGGCCTTAGGGGTCGGCGCATTTACTGCAGCCATGTTTCATCTGATGACCCATGCATTTTTTAAAGCCCTAATGTTTTTAGGCTCAGGTAGCGTGATACACGCAATGCACGAAGAGCAAGATATTAGAAAAATGGGTGGTCTAAAAAAATACTTACCAATTACTCACCTAACATTTGTGATGGGCTGGCTTGCGATTATTGGAACGCCACTTTTCTCAGGGTTTTTCTCTAAAGATGAAATTCTTTGGATGACATTTCATAGTCCTATGGGAAGTAAGCTTCTTTGGGTGTTGGGCGTACTTACCGCGGGCATGACAGCGTTTTACATGACAAGATTAATGACCATGACATTTTGGGGGAAATCTAGAGTTCCTAGTGATGTGCATCCTCATGAGAGTCCGCTAACAATGACAATACCATTAATAGTTTTGGCTACACTTTCAGTATTTGGCGGTTGGATTGGTGTTCCACACGCCATTTCGGAAATTTTACCGGGTCATATTCCAAACGTATTAGAGAATTGGTTTGGGGCAAAGATTAGTGCAATTCCAAATATAGGGCATGCAAGCTTGGCGCTTGAGTACTCTTTAATGTTGGTTTCGGTTTTAGTAGCCGGAGGCTCAGCGTTTTGGGCCTATACCTTATATAGTAAGAAGCAAAAGACCTTAGACACGTTAACGGCAAAAATGAAACCCCTTCATACGCTTGTCTATAATAAATACTTTGTGGATGAATTTTACTTTTCTAAAATTATCAATCCACTTGTCGATGCAAGTAAGGGTCTATGGGAGTACATCGACGTTGGCTTTATTGATAAGGCTACCTATAAAATTTCTGGTTTCGTAAATGAAGCGGCTAGAGGCCTTAGAAGTCTACAAAATGGAAATGTACAAAGGTATGCTCTCTATATGTTGATCGGTGTGTTCGTGACTTTATCTTTTGTGTTTTTGAGGTAATAAATGATTAGTTTAGTTTTATTTTTTCCATTGTTATGCGCTTTAGTAATCACGCTTCTCCCTAATGACAAGCTGGTTAGACCGGTTGCGCTTGGCTTATCAATTATAGAGTTTATCTTTAGTTTGCATTTTTTATATCACTTCAAACCAAGTGCCGATTTGCAGTTTACTGAAAAATTCACATGGATTGAACAGTTTAATATTTCGTATTTCGTAGGGATAGATGGTTTATCGATTTGGTTGGTTCTACTTAGTACATTTATAGTTCCGGTTATTATACTAGCCAGCTGGGATGCGATAAACACAAGAATAAAAACGTTTCATGCCTGCATGTTTGTATTGTTAACAGCGATGCTTGGCAGCTTTGTTTCTTTAGACCTGATACTATTCTATTGTTTTTGGGAACTATCTTTAATACCAATGTATTTAATTATTGGTATATGGGGCGGACCAAAGCGTATTTATGCGAGCATAAAGTTTTTTATTTTTACAATGCTGGGTTCCGTTTTTATGCTTTTAGCAATGATTGCATTAATGTTTATGGCGCAAGAACAACTGGGCCAAATCACGTCAAATGTCTTAGATCTTTACAAATTACAAATTCCATTTGTTGAAGGAACATTTTTTAATCCGCAGATTTTATTATTTTTAGCATTTTCTATCGCATTTGCTATTAAAGTACCGATGTTTCCAGTTCACACGTGGTTACCCGATGCGCATACCGAGGCACCGACACCGGGTTCTGTAATTTTAGCTGGTGTTATGCTAAAGATGGGGACTTTTGGATTTATTAGATTTGCAATGCCCTTATTTCCTGATGCGGTACACCAACTGTCGTGGGTGTTTTTATTTTTAGGAGTTCTGGGTATTATTTATGGCGCGCTTGTAGCTATGGTACAGCCTGACATTAAGAAGTTAGTAGCCTATTCATCAGTATCGCACATGGGTTACATAATGATAGGGCTATTTGCCCTAAATACTTACGGCACAACCGGAGCAATTTATCAGATGTTAAATCATGGTATTAGCACCGGCGCGCTATTCTTCTTAGTCGGGATGATTTATGAGAGAACCCATTCTAGAAAAATTGAAGACTACGGCGGCCTAGCGAAGGCAATGCCAATTTATGCGATCTTTTTTGTGATAGTTACAATGTCGAGTATTGCAGTTCCGGGAACTAATGGCTTTATTGGTGAGTACTTAATATTAATGGGGACATTTTTAACAGATAAGCTATATGGATCTTTGGCGGTTACCGGGGTGATTCTTGGTGCGGCTTATATGCTTTGGATGGTTAAAAAGGTATTCTTTGGACCAGCAGGAAAGCTTGTTGCCGATGGAAAATTAAAAGATCTTAACTGGAGAGAAATTACGGTTATGAGTATTATGACGGTAATGATTTTTTGGATGGGCATATATCCAAAGTATTTCTTAGATATAATCAAGCCAAGCGTAGAGCAGTATTCACAAACGTTAAATAAGTATGAGCTAAAAGTGATGGACGCTCAGGTCGGAGAATAGAATGGATCAAATCGTAGGGATAAAAGACATAGTACTTATTTTACCCATTATAGCGCTATTTGTAGTGAGTCTGATTCCGCTAACAATTAAATTAATGAATAACAATGTAGAGCAAAGACCCTATGCAACCCTACTTCAGGGCATTATCGGAATCATCCTTGCCTTAGTGTTTATAGGAATACAGTCTAGCGGAGCAAACGTACTAGCTTTTGATACGGCATTTATTTTTGATGGCATTAATCGTTGGTTATCTTTATTGATAGTTACAATTGGCGGAGCGACATTATTTTTATCTCACAGCAATATAAATACAAAAGGTGAGCAATTTTCAGAGCATACATTTTTAATATTAAATGCAATGGTTGGAATGTTGATACTCTCTGCATCAAGCGATTTAATAGTTACGTTTATCGGCCTTGAAATCATGTCTCTAGCGCTTTATGTATTAGTGGCGCAAAGCAAAGAGCAGATCATTGCAAAAGAGGCTGCGTTTAAGTATTTCATCTTAGGTAGCTTAGCCTCGGCAATATTTTTATATGGAATTGCGTTAATATACGGAAGCTCTGGCACAACTTATATTCCAGATATCGCAAAAATAGCGCCTGAATTATTACAGAGCGATGTCATATTTAGTATCGGCAGTATTTTATTGCTAGCAGGACTTTTATTTAAGGTTTCAATCTTTCCATTTCACGCTTGGACTCCAGATGTATATCAAGGAGCACCTACGCCAGTGACAGCATTTATGTCTACAGGTGTAAAGGTAGCAACCTTTGCTTTTTTACTACGAATGTTTAGTATTGGAATGTTTGCAGAAAACGATACAGTTTTTTATATTATTCAATGGCTTGCGGTTCTTACGATATTAGTTGGAAATATTGGCGCCTTAGTGCAAACAAACCTTAAGAGAATGTTGGCGTATTCAAGTATAGCGCATTCCGGTTACGTACTGGTTGGGGTTTTGGTATTAGCCGCGAACCCTAAAGATGGGCTATCTATTGCGGCTGCTATGTATTACTTGTTAACATATGTAATTGTAAACATCGGTGCTTTTGCCATTATCAATTTGTTTGAAAAATCTGAGGACAAACAAATTACGGTTGATGACCTATCTGGCTTGGCAAAAGAAAGACCCGTGCTTGCCTTTGTATTTACACTGTTTATGTTAAGCCTTGCTGGTATTCCGCCACTTGCTGGTTTCTTTGGTAAATTCTTTATATTTGCAGCAGCTGTACAATATGGATTTTATTGGGTGGCAGTATGGGGTGTAATAGGATCAGTGATTTCTGTATATTACTATTTAAGGCCCGTTATTCATATGTATATGAAAGATGCCGACCAAAAGCTAGAAGTGATGAAACAAGAATTGAGCTATATTGCCATCGCAATTTGCGTTGTACTTGTCTTACTAGTGGGAGTGTTTTCAACAAAATTTTTATCAACAATCCAAGCGGCTCTGTAGGTACCTGCTTCCTTTTTCGGGGCACGGCGCATAAAACTAATACTTAGAGTGCTCCAACGCAGAGTGACCTTTGTTTGAGCTTTTAGCTAAGGTAAAATTTATTTTGCGTAATCCTCTTCTAATTGCATCACGGTTTTCTTTAGTTGGCGCAGAGTTTAACCAAGCTAGTGTTCCTGCGAAATCTCCAAATAATGTATCATCACGACAAACCGGTATAAATAAGTTTGTAACTCCGACAAGACCGCTTAAGGTAGAATACGGATAGGCGCAAACATCGGATGCCAACCCAGCCTCAACCGGATTTCTATAAACATATTTATAGGCATGTAAGTAATATAGAGGGTTACTAATGCTAGTCTTGTGATACCTAGAGCCGTAGACTTGATTTATCCTATTAGATTCGCGACCAATTTGTCGGCTAGTTTCTCTCATAAAATAATTCATGCCCCTACTTAGGTTGTCCTGCGGAGTACGTATAATCATGTGGAAGTGATTAGACATCAAAACAAATGAATGAATTTGAAAACCAAATCCGTGATGTAATAAGAAAAGATAGTCTTCCATAATTCGCCAAACTGAATCTATGGGCAGTGAAAACCACTCTTTGTTGATGCATCTTGCACTTATATGAACGGGAAAATTTATATCTAAAACATATTTTTTGCGTGGCATACGTATCAACTATGCAATGCATGCCAACTTCTCAAGTCCAATTAAATGAAGAATGAACTAATTTAAAATCCGAATTCCGAAAAGGAAGCAGGTACCTTTAAATGCCGTGCTCTCGAAGACAGCGAATAGCTGATAAAAAACCAATCTTTAAAATTTTTCCTAATACTTTGGGATTAAAGCTGAAGTGATCCATAAAAAATAGCTCATGGTCTTGTGGGCTAGGGTGTAGGTAAATATAATCTACATTTGTTTTGTGTTCGAATTTATCACAGAACATTTCTACTAACTTTTTGGCGTGCTCTTCTGGCAGGTTGTTTTGCTTAAAATAAGTCTGAATGTCTTCGGTCATCTCTTTAAATTTTTTCTTCTCTCTAATAAAGCGGTAAATCTTTTGGTGTACAACTTGATATAGAGCCTGATTAATAATTACGGGAATCCCATATTCATGTAGGCTGCCCATTTCTTTGTTGTAGTGATAGGGCTGTAAACTATAGCTAGCAATTACCAAGTCAGAGCCAGTGTCCTCTGCAACATGAGAAGATAAAGTATCCCTGATTTCTCCGTCAAAATAATAGATCTCTTTGCCATCAGGACGCTTTACTGGATACGGAGCAAAGACAGGTGGTAAGGAGGTAGAGGCAGCTACAGCATCACTAATCGAAGCGTAGTTGATCCATTTTATATGTTCATGCTTTCTAGACTGCTCAAAACCACCAAAAACAACTTTCCTTGTATGATTTAACTGCGTGGCGATTACATATAGCTCAACACCGAGTTGGTCGAAGCGATTTACTGGTAAGGCTTCCTCGCGGAGATATTTTTCAATTCCCGTAGTATTGAACATCCCGTTTACTTTAAAGCCACTCTTTAGCAGGACTTCTAGTCCGCCAATAACATTGGGCTTCTTAAAGAAAGTTTTAGGCAGAAAATTCATTAGGCTAGAGCTATTGATTTGATATATGTCTTTGTACCCCAAAGGACGAAGGTAACCGCTTGGGCTATCTTTTGAGGGAGCCATCTCTGATCCCATCCCGAAAGATTGAATTAAAGTATCCACTGAATACCCAGAAGCTAAATAGGCGCTAATAATAGCGCCTGCACTTGAACCTAAATATACTTGTATGGGAATTTTATTTTCAGATGCAGAAACTTGCTTAGCCACTTCCTCTTTGGAGCCCCCAGTAAAAAGAAATCCTTTTTCTTGAAGTGCTAAACAAGCCCCTACATGAAAGGCGGCGGCTTTAATTCCGCCACCGCCCAAGCACAACGCTACTCTTTGTTTATTGCCAAGCCTCATCTAAAGATTCTAACGAAGAATATCTAGATAGCAATGGGGATTCATGACTAGGCAGATGATTAGGTCTTAGGCCCTAACGCGACGCACTCTGCGTAGTCATATGCAAACTTTGAGTAGTCAAATGGTGTTTGGATAGGTAGATATGTGAGTGGGGGCTATCTATGCAAGACTCTTGGATGTCATTGATCGAGTATTCAAACAAGTACAAGATAAGTATTTCTACACTACGTAGAAAGATTAAGTCTGATGAGGCTGAATATTTATTTGAAGATGGTAAATACTATTTAAAAGATTTAGATCCAAA
>JBBKWS010000199.1:0-19616 GCA_037969075.1 Bdellovibrionales bacterium
GGTGTTCGCAAATTATGAGGGTGATCTCCCTCTATCAAGTTAAATCTAGCAATACGCATCTCTCTGTCTTCTAATGATGTACCTTCAGGAAAATTAACTCGTAACTGTATTCGGTACCCTGATATTTCGTTCATTTTACTACTCATCGATGGGTGAATACCTTCAACAGTCCCGCCTAACATGTGTTTTAAGACGTATTCATAGGTAGGGTGACCACAATAATTATCGATACTGCAATCTTTTGGAAGATAAGCAAGGTCAAAAAACTCATCCGCTACGGGGCTTGCATGAATAGCAGGAACAATAAATAAGCGTGAGAATTTTGATTCAAACTTATCATTGAATAGAATGCGATTTGTTTTTTTACTAGGATCTTCGAGATAATAAATAGAATCATAATTTCCACTAGGTATATCAACGGCCATATCACTTTCATAATGATATTTACCAAAGACAAAAGGGCGTAGTTTTTTAAACCACACTGATTTGCCATTGCTTTTTTCTTCTAGCATTCTATAAAAATTCGCAATCCCAACAACATTTAGACTTCGAATTCTGCTTGTCATGATTTCTGCTCTAGCAGCGTCATTTTTAACTAGTTTCACTGTATTCTGTCTGAATCTTTCTATGGTTTTACTACCTAAGGCCATCTCTACTAGCTGTCTTTCTCCTAAAGCGCCAATAATCCCCTTACTAGACAGCCTATCCATAATTTTTCCCAAATGAGGATTTTCTAAATACATACTAGCTATTTTTGATCCCCAAAAAGGTGTGCCTAAAGTAATAAATGAATCAATTCTATCAGCATATTCAGAGTGAAATTCTGGAGATTCAATAGAAGCATGATAATACCAAATAGTAGCAACCAAGCCACCTTGAGAATGAACAATAAATGAAATTTTGTCTTCAGCCTTTAAACTACCCACTAATTTCTCATGCATGTAAGCATCAAACTCTTTCGCAAAATCATCTGTAGTAAGTGATTTATCTTCGGTCTTATAACTATATATATGGGACTTAACTTTATACTCAGGTTGCCTAGATTCAAGGTCGCCAACAATAGTTTGTGGCATAGCACCAAAAGACTGGTCATTACCACCTATTCCGTGGAGAAAAAATATATGGTGATCCGCAGACCATAAGAAACTTAACAATAATAGTATAAACATATGCCGTATTGAAGCAATCCTTATGCCACGCCGAAATCTATTGTCTTTTCGTAAACAAAATAATACTGACAATATTTGGCAATATTAAAAATATTATGACTAAGATTGTATTACTGAATTTTTCTTGAGAACAAGATACATGAAAAGATTAAAAATACCTAAGAGTAGAAAAATCTCAGGGATTTTGATTTGAAATTTTAATAGCCCCATAACCAATAGAGAACTAATCACCATAAAGAGTGCATTTAAAATATTATTTCCTGCAATCACTCTAGACAAGTGAGAAGCATCACACCACTTTTGGATTAAAGCATAGAGAGGAACTATATAAATCCCACCCGAAGCGGCAAACAACACCATAGAAATCAATATAAACCAGTTTTTAGGAACCGACAAAAACTGAGAGACTGTATATAAGTGCATAGGCATAGCAGCATCTTTTGGACTTAAAAAATACAAAATCACTGCAAATATAGACATCCCTGCAAGACCAACAGGAACCAATCTTCCATTTACTTCATTCTTAGAGAGCTTTTCACACAAAAAAGAACCTAGGCCAATACCAACAGAAAAGCAGGCTAAAAATAGATTTACGACGTACTCATTTCCAAAAAGGTATTCTTTTCCATAAGAGGGAAAGAGTGAAAGGTAGCTCGCCCCAATAAACCAAAACCAAGAAATCCCGACTACTGACAAATACACATTTCTCTTAGATTTTATAAATGTAATAACCTTATAGGTTTCTGAAAACACATTGTAATTGATTTTTTGTTTTGTAGCCTTGGATGGAATGTTTTGAATCTTTAATGACGACAGCCAACCAAAGATCGCAAATAAGATAATACCAAAGCAAACTATATATTCCCCGTATTCTGGGTAAGCTATAGCTCCACCACCTAAAATTGTCCCGAACAAAATGGCTAAAAAAGTTCCCGCCCCTATCAGAGCATTTCCAGCTATTAACTCTGACTCTGGTAAAATCTGCGGAACAATAGAATACTTTACAGGACCAAAAATAGCCGACTGAAATCCCATTAAAAACAAAACAAATAATAAAAAGTATATTTTCCCACTTAAAAAGCCAATTACACCCAATGACATTACTATGATTTCAAATAATTTTACCCAGCGAATCAGTTTTGATTTTTCCATTTGATCTGCAATTTGCCCAGCGGTAGCTGAAAATAAGAAAAAAGGCAGAATAAAAATCCCTGCACTCATAGTTACTAGTATACTAGCAGGAAGATCAACGGCAGCAGCTGCTTTAAATGTAATTAGGATTACCAGCGCATTTTTAAAAAAATTATCGTTAAAAGCCCCAAAAAATTGTGTCCAAAAAAATGGGGAAAAATTTTTAGCTGTTAAAAGCTTAAGAGATTTCATGAACCAATAGGTCCAATCATACTCTCTGGTTTTACAAATTTATCAAAATCCTCCGCAGACAGAAGACCTAACTTTACCGCTTCTTCTTTTAATGTAGTTCCATTTTGATAAGCCGTTTTTGCAATCTTTGCTGCGTTATCGTAACCAATATGAGGGTTAAGCGCTGTTACAAGCATCAATGAATTATCTAAATGCTTTTTAATAACTGGTAAATTTGGTTCAATGCCATCGATGCAATGCAAAGTAAAACTCTCGCTTGCATCTGCAAGCAATCGAATCGAGTTCAAAACATTAAAAACAATGACTGGCTTAAATACATTCAATTCAAAGTGACCATTAGATCCAGCCACTCCAACAGCAACATCATTTCCTAAAACTTGCGCTGCAACCATTGTTATAGCTTCACACTGTGTAGGGTTTACTTTACCTGGCATAATAGAAGACCCTGGCTCATTTGCTGGCAATATCAATTCACCAAACCCTGATCTGGGTCCACTGCCAAGCAATCTAACATCATTTGCAATTTTCATTAATGAACATGCTAACACACGTAGGGCTCCACTGACTTCAACAAGTGCGTCGTGACTAGCTAGAGCTTCAAATTTATTTTCGGCAGTTATAAACGGAAGGTTTGTTTCTTTAGCTATCGCTTTCGCGGCAAGCACAGCAAAATCCTTATGGGTATTAAGTCCCGTCCCAACAGCGGTCCCGCCCAGTGCCAATTCATAAGCATAGGGAAGTGTGTTCTTTATTCGATTAATCCCATGGCGAATCTGAGTGGCATAACCTGAAAACTCTTGCCCTAAAGTAAGAGGCGTCGCATCCATTAAATGTGTTCTACCAATTTTAACAATGGATTTCATAGATTTTGATTTAGCTTCTAATGAAGAGGCTAATTTATCTAACATTGGAAGTAAGCGTCTATGAATTTCAGACACTACTGCAATATGCATAGCTGTCGGAAACGTATCGTTCGAAGATTGACCTTTATTTACATCATCGTTTGGATGAACGGGCTCTTTACTACCCATTTTTCCCCCAGCAATCTCAATCGCTCGATTTGAAATTACTTCGTTTGCGTTCATATTAGTTTGGGTTCCACTTCCCGTTTGCCAAACAACCAATGGAAAATGCGCATCTAGTTTGCCGGCAATCACTTCGTCTGCAGCCTCTATAATTAATTTAGCTTTTTTTTCATCTAATAATTTTAAATCTCTATTAGTAAGTGCCGCCGCTTTTTTTAAGATACCAAGGGCTCTGATCATTTCTCTGGGAAAACGATCACCACCAATTTTGAAGTTCTCAATCGATCTTTGCGTCTGTGCACCCCAATACATATCAGCTGGTACATTAACCTCACCCATAGTGTCTTTTTCAATTCGAAACGACATGAAACCTCCAAGTTCTTCAAATCTAGATGAAGCTAGAGTAGCTATGTTTTGGAGGGCTTTCAAAATATTTTATTAGTATAAAGCTTAACGCAAGGCACCCTAGTGCATTCTAGAATGTATCGTCTTCTTTATAACCCTTCTCGGTGAGTTGTGAAACAATTTCTCTAATTGTTCCTATAGAGATGGGACTATTATAAGCTTTTAACAATGAATCTAATTGTTCAGGACTTTTGACTCCAACTAGAGCTGTATCTAAAAAATCTTTCCATTGCAGAGAAAACCAAAGGGCAAATTGCTGTAAGCTATAGCCTCTCGGCTCTAATAAATTTTGCAACGATTGAACAAGCTCAAATTTTTTAGTCTTATTTTGCGATTTCCACCAAGGAGCCCACGACCTAGCGTCACTTGTATCAAACTTGCGAGACTCAGTTACCCTGCCCGTAAGTATCCCCTTATCAAAAGTACCATAGCCCATTCTGTAAATGGTGCCAGCCTTTCCAAAGCCCCCCATGCGCCAATAGGACTCGTTCCATGTAAATAAATTCCAGTTGTCTTGAAGAGCATCAATACGGCATATGCTAGATGCTTTCTTAAAGTCATCCTCATTAGTATTACATAAACCAATAAAACGAATTTTGCCTTGTTCTTTTGCCTTTATTAAAACTTCTATAGCAGGCCTGATATCGTGTCTATCATCAGGCCAATGAATCATATATAAATCGATATAATCAGACTGTAGGTCTTTTAAACTTTGCGTGAGCATTTTAGCAATCACATCGGGATGATTGTTTTTATCTACGCGTTTCGTATCATTCCAAGTAACGCCGGCTTTAGAAACAATAAATACATCTTCACGTCTTGATCCAAATGCCTTACCAATTCGTTTTTCAGACTCACCAAATCCATATATTGGAGCTGTGTCAAACACGCGGATCCCATTATCATACGACAAATGTAGTAATTTAATGGCGTCAGTCTCGGCTATAGTGCCAAAGCCGTAGCCCCCACCCTCACCACTTATAGAAGCCGCGCCAAAACCAATAGGAAAATCAGGAAACCCAACCATAACCAATGAATAACACGACAAAAAAGAATAAACACTTAATTTATCTCAATTTTTAAGCTATAGAGCTAATATGCAAGTTCTATGTTTTGCTCACAGATTAGAAGCACTGGCTTTTTTTGACTATTCTCAATGTCAAAATCTTAGGCCGAATGTATTTAAATCCGAGGATTTTTACATCTTGATTACTAATGAGGGAATGCAGGCAGCAACCGAAAGTTTAACTGAGTTTTTGGCCCTAACTCTCGAAATTACTAGTGTAATTAATTTAGGCGCAGCCGCAGGAAACCTAAACACTTTAAATATAAATCAAGTCTATCCCGTTAGAACACTGTATCGTCAAAAAGCAGATACAAGTATGGAGTTCACCTCATTTACTACAAAAAATGTAGAGGCAAATAGCGATATCATCAGCGCGGAAAGCAGAATTCAATCAGAAACTGAGTCTGAAAAACTTTTTTCATTTGCGCAGATCATTGACAGAGAGGCTTGGGCACTAGCATCTGTCAGTAAGAGATTTAAAAAAGATTTTTATTGCTTTAAATATATTAGTGACGATGCCACCCAAAAAGCCTGCTCGCAAGTTAGAGATATAGCGGATAAAATTTCAAAGAGTTTATTAGAAACTTATTTAAGCTTTCAGCCAAACACTAAGACAATAAAGCAAATAGATTTGCCTGATGGCTATCATTTTACCTTTACACAAAAAAATGACTTCGAAAAACTTTTGCAAAAGATATCTTTACAAAAAAACATTGCACCTGAAAATATTTTAACTGCCCTACCTGCATTTGATGCTAAAAAACCAAAAGATCGCACAAAGTTATTACTAGAATTTCTTTTTGAACAACTAGATCCTTTTACGCACAAAATTCGCAATCAATTAAACCAACTAACATCACCATACCAAAATGAAAGCCTAAAGATAACTTATGATAAAACATTAGAAAGTGATGAGCTTGAATTACATCTAAAATTTTCTACACCTGAAGAATTAAAAGCTATGATAGAGAACTTAAAAGATTTTCCTTATACATCAATACAAGAGCTCTTACGAGGCAATGATGTGGAGTAAAATACTAATTGAAAATAAACTTAAGGATCACCCGAGAGCCATAGAGGTTTTAAAACGATTCAGTAATAGCCCCACTGATTACATCGATTCTTATGAAAACTACTTTCAAAAGGTAAAAAAGCCCTACCTACAAAAAAGAGAGAATTTACAACTAATATTAGCAGAGAAAAAAGGTAGTCTTGTAAAACTCACTCCTGCTGCTTACGGCGTAGGAAAAGAAGCTCACTACTATTTTATACATGCTTATAACTGCATTTATGAATGCCAATACTGCTATTTGCAAGGCTACTTTCAATCACCTGACATAGTCCTTTTTATCAATCACGAAGATATTATTGAAGAGATCAAACAAATACAGGCCGAGTCTGGTGATACTGTGTGGTTTCATGCCGGAGAATTTAGTGATTCACTTGCGTTAAGTCATATCACGCAAGAGTGGCCATTATATTGGGACGCATTTAACGTTATGCCCAATGCATTCTTAGAATTAAGAACCAAATCTGCTAATATAAAAGCAATAGAAAATTTAGAGCCCTTAGAAAATATTATTATTAGTTTTTCGCTGTCCTCTGAATCTGCCATTAAGGCCTATGACACAAAGACAGCCCCACTAAAAGCTCGTCTTCGCGCCATGCAAAAACTGATTCAAAAAGGTTTTAAAGTGGGTATCCACTTAGATCCAATCATTGCCACCGAAACTGTGGTTTCGGATTATAAAAAGCTAATTACTAACTTTAGAGAATACTTTGAACCAAAAGATATTTCATATATCTCTTTAGGAGTGATTCGCTTTACAAAAGATGTGTATCAGCAAGTACAAAAAAATTACCCTCAATCTGGCATGCTAGGAGGACCTTTTTATACTTCATTTGATAATAAGGTTCGTTACTCGCGCCCATTACGCCTTCACCTGCTAAAGTCCATTGAGACCTATTTGCACAGTGAAGGTTACAGCAAAGAGCAAGTTTACCTTTGCATGGAAAGAGACTGAAGCTTTTTTATTCTTTCAATCACAGGCGGATGAGTATACTCAAAAAACACCTTTAGCGGGTGGGGATTTAAGTTAGACAAGCTATCCACACTTAATTTTTTAAGCGCTTCTGCTAGTGCTCCTGGCTCACCATACGTTTTTACCGCGTAAGCGTCAGCCTCAAACTCATATTTTCTACTCATATAAAGAGAAACAAGAGAAGTAAGATCCGATATAGGGCTATAGATTAAGCTAAAAAATACCAGACTAGCATAGACCGTAATATTTTCCATATTAAAAGCCGCGAATACGCTTTCATTTTTCATAAAAAGACCCATTAAAAAAAACATAATTCCACTTGAGAAAATAGACACAACTAGATGTCTATGGATATGCTTCATTTTAAAGTGACCAATCTCATGAGCGAGTACCGCCACTAGTTCATTGATACTATGTTTTGAAATCAAGGTGTCAAATAATACAACCCTGCGAAGTTTACCAAAACCCGTAAAAAATGCATTTGCTTTTGATGATCTCTTAGAACCATCCATCGAAAAAATGCCCTGCAATTGAAAGTTTTGTTTTTTTGCATACTCATTAATTGCGGATTTAAGCTCTCCATCTGGTAGGGGAATGAATTTATTAAATAGTGGCATGATAACGACAGGCGCGACAAAAGTAATAAAAATTTGAAAGGCAACAACAGCAACCCAACAATACAACCAAGCCATAGAGCCACTAGATTCAAAAAACCAAAGAATCAGTGACAATAGTATTCCTCCCAAAATGCTACCCAATGCCAGACCTAAAATTTGATCTTTAATAAAGGTTGCTAGAGTTTGCTTATTAAAGCCAAATTTCTCTTCGATTACAAATGTATGATAGTACGAAAAAGGAAGTGCTAAAGCCATTGCAGCTAATGCAAAAGCCGCCATAAACAGTAGACCTTGTAGAATAGGCAGATCCGTCATACTTTGCACCCAATTATCTAATACAGGAAATCCACCCAATACAATAAAGGTGATTAATAAGAATGTAGAAATACTTGATTGCACTAAGCCAAATCGAGTATTGGTTTTTAAATATTCTTGTGACTTTTTATATTTCTCTTGATCATAAAGACCTTTAAACTCGTCTGGGATCTCGGCAGAAACTTTTTTTAAATTTAAAGTTTCAATGGTGATTTCTAATACGTATGAAAACAAAATAATGGCGATTACAAAATATAACATTTATTCCTCACTCGATTCGACTAACATATAACTTTGTACGTAAAATTGCTTTTCTTCAAGCGAGACTTGCAATTCATCTAAATAAAATGAATTTTTAAAGCTCTTTTGTAGGTATTCACCCTCTTTAGCTGACACAGCATAGCTAAAAACCTCACTTTGCTGTGATTTGAAAAGCAAAATATAAGGTGCATCAACCTCTAGCAATGCTTTCAAAGTATCACTAGACTTAAATAGCCTAACTCGATCTGCCCACTTATACCTTCTTCTTAAATTGAGGCTAGTGTACGTTTTCTCAAAAAATCCTTGCGGTTGGTTAATAAATACTTCAGCTCGCACAGTATCTAGATCAAAATATTTCTCAAGCCTTGCACCAAGGTAATCACGATTCCCTCTATCGGAATCTAAAAAATTGCTTATGCTTTCAATATCTAGTTGCTCAAAAGATTTCGGAATAACAGATATAATTCCCTCTTTTACTTGATCGTTATAATAACCTAAGCTAGGCGTCACGCTATAACCTGTAGCAAATAATTCTTCAACTTTAGGCAGCTCATATTCATTTAATAAGGACTGATATGAATTAATAAAAGCATTTATATCTTTAGTGGTCGCAAATTCTTCGAAATGCCTTAAAAATATTTCTCGAACTTCTACGTCCATATTTTCTGCAAGTTCAAGTAGGCGCGATCCTAAATCCATAACCACCCAGTCATGTCTTTTTAAATTGAAATTTTTAAACTTTGCACCTTCTACAAGACTAGCCGCTACCTCTCTAACTCTGGTGATTAGATCTTCAATTTCAGCAACATGTAGGGCTGGCGATACCACTTTGTTCATGTACAAACTGTATGATTCAGAATTAAGCCTACCTAGTTGTGATAAACTATAGTGGTAAGCATCATCCGCTAAATCTAAAGAAAAGAGTGGCGCAGGCATTAATGATTGTTTTTTTATGGACTCTTCAATGGCAGCTAACTGTGTATTTAAAAAATCCCAGCCTAAGTCTAATAATTCTAATCTCTTATCTGTAGATATAGCTGCCATTTTATCACAAGCCGCACAATATGACATAGGTGATTGGCTAAAAGCCTTGTGCTTCTCACATTTAAAACAATCCATCTCATCCCAAAAATAATAAACTGTGACCGGAAGCACTTCGGCAGCCCATGCCGCTAGCGTGTGATACAAAAGACCTTGCTTGGGCTTCCATGCGTAACCGACTAACTTATGGCAAAGCTCATGAGCCCCCCACTTAGAAGACTGGCCTGGATGAAAATTACACACCACTGAATCATGTCTAAACGACTGATATTTTAACTCCGATAATACCCCCGCCTGCCAGTGCACCTCACCTTGTGCCGCTTGCAAATTAGGATCAAGCCAACCCTCAGGTACTGGCACGGGCCAACGGTACTCATAATGGGCAAATAAGAATTCGTTGGAAGCCGCTAATGAGAATATACGCTTTGCCACCGAAGACCTATTATAGTCCCTAGGGTCTGCGCCCATGCTTATAATTTGCTGATCATTCATTGGTACAATTTAATCCTGATTGATGCCTTAGGCAAGCACTGTACCTTTGTCTAATATGGATATTTTTCATGAATTGCAGCAAAGAACCGGTAAAATGAGTCATGGCTAAAATACTAATAAAGTTAGGTTCCTCAGCAATCACCGATAATAACGGAATCTCTAAAGAAAAGTGTAAAAAAGTACTCGCTGATGTTGTCAGATTAAAAGAACAGAAGCATCAAATTATTATTGTTAGTTCCGGGGCCATTGCCACCGGAAAGCATTATATAAAAAACTACAATAAGAGCTTGATACACTCACAGCAGGCAGCCTCTTCGATTGGCCAACCACTACTTATGAATGAATACACGCATTTTTTTAATGCTAGTGGCATTGCGTGTGCACAAATACTTTTGACTCATGAAGATTTCAAACGCAAGGCATCCTATTTTAACTGTCAGAAAACTCTACTTCATCTCTTAGATAATAATATTATTCCAATTATTAACGAAAACGACGCAGTAAGTTTTGCAGAGATTACATTGGGGGACAATGATCAACTAGCAGGTCTCTTAGCCCTCATGTTAAACGTAGATACTTGCTTATTCTTAACTGAGGCCGATGGCCTTTTAGATAAAGAGAGTAATACGATTCGGGAAATTTCTAGCGAAGAAAATTTTTCTTTTATTAAGTATCATAAAAAAACTGCATCTGGCACTGGCGGCATACAACACAAATTAGAGGCTATTAGAAAAATCACAGATGCCGGAATTAGAGTGTGTCTAGGTTCATATACATCAAGTGATCCTCTTATGCGTCTAATAGATGGCACAAGCGGGAGTCAGTTTGTGGCCACCCATGAGAAAAAGAGCTCTCGAGCGCAAAAAATCAGAAGCAGTGCAAAGGTTGGCTCTTATATTAAAATAGATGATGGAGCCGCAGGGGCACTAATAAAAAATGCCTCTCTGCTTCCATCTGGAGTTACGCAAGTTGTGGGTAATTTTCAGCGCGGTGATAGCATAGCCATAAGAAACCAAAAAGCAGTTATTGCCTACGGTGAAGTTGAATATTCGAGTAAAGAAATCTTAAAAATTAAAGGGAAAAAATCAAATGATATCGCAGGTGTTTTAGGTTACCATCTAACGGATGTAATCATTCACAAGGATAATTTAGTAATGGTGAAAAAATGAGTGTAACAAAAATTGCTGAAGCAGCCAAACTTTGTAGCCGAGAGCTTGTCGCCACTACCAGTGAAAATAGAAAACTTGCCTTACTAGCCATAGCTGAGGGACTAAAAAATCAAAAAAATGAAATCCTTATTATGAACCAAAAGGATTTATCAAGTGCCAATAAATTAAAACTAAGCGATGCCATAATAGATCGCCTAAAACTAACATCTGACAGAGTCGATGTAATGATTGATGCAGTGATTGCCATAGCAAAGCAAGACGAGGTTGTATTTCAAACCCTTGAAAAGATAACTCGAGATGATGGATTAATTATTAAAAAACAAAGCATCCCGTTAGGTGTAATAGGTATTATCTTTGAAAGTCGCCCAAATGTTATTATTGATTGCGCTGCTCTTTGCATTAAATCTGCAAATGTCGCCATTTTAAAAGGCGGGAAAGAAGCACAGCACAGCAACCAAATACTTGTACAAATTGTCCGCACGGCAATCAGACAGCATATACCCGTAGATACAATTCAACTTTTAAATACCAAAGAAGAAGCACAGGATTTATTAACACAAAAGAATCTAGTAGATGTTATTATCCCTAGAGGTGGAGAAAAACTAATTGAATATGTGATGGAACACTCTAAGGTTCCGGTGATTGCGCACTTCAAAGGCTTATGTCACCTATTTATAGATACTTCTGCTAATGAAGATGATGCTTATGAGGTAATTATGAATGCCAAGTGTCAAAGACCCGGTGTTTGCAATGCAGTTGAAACATTAATATTACACCGTGACCTATCAAATAATTTTCTAAAAAAACTCAATGAAGGATTCACTGAAAATAAAATTGAAATGCGAGTTAGTCCATCCCTACGTGAGTTCTTTCCTTCATCAAAACCTGCTCACCCAGATGATTGGTCGACTGAATATTTAGATAAAATTATTTCGATCATTCAGGTAAAAGATATTTACGAGGCCATAGCCCATATTCAAACTTTTGGCACCAGACATACAGAGGCAATATGTAGCGAAAATAAACAAAACATAGAACTATTTTTAAATTCGGTAGACGCCTCATGTGTGATGGTAAATGCGTCGACCAGATTCAACGATGGCGGTCAGTTAGGATTAGGAGCTGAGATTGGAATCTCAACCACAAAGCTCCATGCTTACGGCCCAATGGGAGCCAAACAACTAACCACATCGCGTTTTGTTGTTGTTGGTCACGGTCATATTAGATCTTAACCCTATCCCCTTGCACTAAACTATAATTTTAGCTATTCTCTATAAAAAGGAATTCATACATTATGGATAAAACAATACGAATTGATCAAAGTGTCGCAATACTTGTAGACGGCAATAATATCGAAATCAGCATTCACGAAGTTACAAAAAATGATGCGGCCATGCTAAACTTTGACACCCTTATCCCTAGATTACTCGACAATAGATCCTTAAATCGAATGGTCTATTTTAGAGAAGGTAAGCATATTTCTAATAAATTAGCTGAAAGACTTCATAACTTATTTCATGGCTCTGTTGTACCCTGCCATAAATCAGCTGATATTCCTTTAACGATTAAGGCGATGCAGTTAGCTAATAAAATTGACACCATTATAATTATGTCTGGTGACTCTGATTATGTAGAACTCGTACGGCATTTAAAGTTTGAAGGTGTAAGAGTTGAAATTGCGGCTGTAGAGACTACAACGGCTGCTATCTTAAGAGATGAGGCTGATCACTTTCATGCATTAACAGACGAAGACTGGTTTATTTATACAAACAGTAAGCGTGGAACAGGAAACCGTAAGCGCTAACGGCAAACCATTGACTTTATTTTATCAATCTTTTCATATAGAGGCTGCCAATTATCTTTAACACTAATAGCAGTCCAAATTCTTTCAATTTCTTCTATATATAAATTTTCAGAGGACTCTTTTAAAAAATAGGAGTCATTCACCTTGTTAGTTTCAATACACTTAAATCCTTTTAATAAATTATAAAACCGATTAAACACATCCCCCTTATAAAAACCTTTTCTAGGACCTGTTAAAGCCTTATGCCCCCTTTGATCATAAGAAAACCAATCAAAAAAGAAATCCTCAAAAGGACATTTAGAATCTTCTAAAAATGTAAATGCGGATGAAAATAATTTATTGTTTTCTACGTGGTTTTCAGCCTGCAAAGAAAGCCTTGCCATAAAAATAGAAATTAGTTGATCTGAGAATTTCTTTGAATAATTAGATATACCAACTAATAAATCTTCTCTCTCAATATCTAAAGTCGTAAAGCTAAGAAGTAATTGCTGCAAGTTCCAATAAATTACTTGCGGCTGCTTTCCATAGGCATAAAGTTGTTCATGGTCAAAGTAGGCTGCCGTAAACAAAGGATCGTAATACGGAAGAAATCTATAGGGGCCATAGTCAAAACTCTCTCCTGTTATATTAATGTTATCGGTATTAAGTACGCCATGGACAAATCCTGCCATCATCCATTCAGCACATGTTTTTGCTGTTTCTGTAGCAACAAGAGACAAAAATAAAACAACATCATCTTTAAGATTACCACTGGTAGCAGCATTGGGGTAATACACCTCTAAGCAGTAGTATAATAATTTTTTTAGATTATCTGTCTCATGCAAGTATGCAAGACGCTGAAAACTTCCAATGCGTATGTGTCCTTGATTTAACCTAACCAGTACAGCCGACCTTGTGGGCGATGGTTCGTCGTTTCGTTGTAAATTCTCACCAGTCTCAATGATAGAAAATGTTTTTGAGGTGTTTACCCTCTGGACTTCTAAATAGGTTGTGGCTAAAAGTTCACGAACTGCGCCTTTTAATGTAAGCTTTCCATCTCCTTGTCTTGAATAAGGAGTTGTCCCACTCCCTTTAGTCCCAAGATCATACCATTTATTTTTATGCTTTAATTGAGCAAATAAAAACCCTCTACCGTCTCCGATATTAGGGTTATAATGCATAAACTGATGGCCGTGGTACTTAAGCGCCAACGGCTTTTCTAAGTTATCAACTAGTGGTTGAAATTTTCCAAAAACCTCTACCCAGCTAGCATCATCCATAGCAATTTCGAGTTTTTTTGCCCAATCTATATTTTGGTACCTAACTATGGACTTTGGAAATGTAGCGGATTTTACCTCGCTGTAAAACTCACTTCCCAAGTTAAGAATTGGCTGTTTTGTTTTTAGCATTTTAGTCTTTAATAATTAAACGGTCCGACAATTCATTTTTATCATCATGTTGTCTTGGAAAGTGATCTGCTAATATATCGCCGCACTTTAAAATTGCATTAGCAAATGCAGCTTCAATTTCTTTTGTTTTACAACCAGATACCAATAGATCGCAAACTTCACTCCATGTACTAGCTGGCACTTTATCAGCTATTGCTTTATCTGCTAAAACTACGGCACGTCTTTCTAATAGTGATACAAATAGCAAAATCCCAGTAGCATCTTTAGTATTTCTTACGCCTGCCTCAAAAAATTCTACTTCGGCGCGCATTTCTACTTGGCTAGCCTGATCGGATGAGTTTGTTACTAGCCTTCTGATACAATCAAACCTTGAAAGCATAGCAGTCAAACCAACTGCTAAGACTAAATTAACTATGCACCAAAAATAATACATATCTAGATAAGCCATCTGCAGTGTCAGCAGATCAATAGCCAGAATGATAATAATTAAAATGCTCGCTACAATTAGTGGTACATGACCTATAGTCGATGATTTTCTGACAAGGATCGGTATTATCTCGCCAGATGTTCTAAGCTCGGTTTTTTTAATGGCAGTGATAATAATATCTACTTTTTCTGGACGAATATAATTTTTAGCCCAAACTGGAATCATCATTACCAACCTCCTGAGGCACCACCGCCGCTAAAACCGCCGCCGCCACCGCCGAATCCACCACTACTGCGACCACCAAAACCACCGCCACCCCTACTACTACTGGCGCCCAATAGTAATGCCGTAAACAGAGCACTACGTGCGCCGCTGCCTCGACCTCTACCACCACCGCCAAATAAAAGCATTAGTATGAAGATAATAAAAAAGAAACCCGTAATGCCGTTTCCTTTGGGACGCTTCTGGTAGCTGTGATTATTTTTTAAAGAAAAAATTGCTTCAACATCAATATTTGGATTCGATGCCTGTGCGATCTGAAACACCCCTAGTAAAATGCCTTCAGAAATATTACCTGCTTTAAACAGTGGGGTCATTGCCTCCGAAATAATTCTCTTCGAGTACGCATCTGTCAGATCACCCTCTACGCCTTGGCCAACCTCGATACGCATTTGCCTTTCATCTCTAGAAATTAAAAGTAGAACTCCGTTATCTTTTTTTGCTGCTCCTAACTTCCACTTATCAACAACTTGAATGGATGCCTGCTCTATGGTTAATCCCTCTAAACTTTTAACAGTCAGTACAGCGATTTGCGTTCCACCTTGTTCTTTTAGTTTTCGTAAACTTGCATTCAGTTGATTTTTTACACCCAACGAAATCATACCAGCATAATCATTTACTGGGTTCTTAAGCGAAGGGACTACAAAATCATTCGCATATAAAGCACTACTAGCTAAAATAATTAGTGTGATAAAGAGACGTGATAACAAAAACATTAAAAATTAACTTCAGGTGCTTTTTCTACGTTTTCACCGGCGTCTACTGTCCATTGTGGCATCTTTTCGTGTTTATAAAATAAACTGTTTGTCCAACTTTGAGGAGGCACAGTAACTAAATTATTAAACATCTTAATAGACTCAATATAACGATTTCTCGCAACAGTGATTCTATTCTCTGTTCCCTCTAATTGCGCTTGCAGCTCGCGAAAGTTTCGATCTGCCTTTAAATCAGGGTATTTTTCAACAACAACCATCAATTTTGATAGTGCCTGTGTTAAGCTACCTTGTGCGGCTTGAAAATTTTTAATTTGATCTGCATTTAATTTACTAGCATCGATACTTGTACTGGTTGCCTTAGCTCTTGCTTCAACCACAGCCTGCAAGGTTTGACTTTCATGTTTTGCATAGCCTTTAACAGTACTGACTAAACTAGGTATTAAGTCTGCTCGACGCTTATATTGATTAGTAACTTCTGCCATTGATGCTTCCACATCATTTTTACTTTGCGGAATTGATTGGACGCCGCAGCCTATGTTTAAAATCACCCCTAAAAGTAAAATAATTCGAATTAGATTTCGCATACTGAATTGCTCCTTTAATTATGGCCGTAATATAACAAAGAACTTAGTGAGGGGCTAGCGAAGTCTGATTGCAAAATATCTAAAAATTATATCTAATCAATTGTGGCTTATTTCATACTATTGTTTTCGCTTAATTATGCTCATCAAGTAGGAATATAAGCATGGTGTATAGCTTATAGCCCTGCTCATAAAGTCTGCCTATATAAAACTGAAGCTATTTGTAAAAATATATTGGCGAGTATCAAAGATTTTGAAGTTCACCAGTTGTTAAATCCTAATGAACAACTACCTCTTCATTTCGAAAAACAATGCGAAAAAATCAATTTTGATTTAAATAAGTCACCAATCTAGAATAGAAGTAATAGTTTACATAACAAAGCCTTATAATGCTCTAGAAAGATTACCATGCAGAGGATTTCACCTGGTATTTTTACTCTCACTACCATAGCTTTCTATTGGGGACGTGGGGATGTTTTTTGTATTTTTGCTATTTAATTGGGGACTTTCATTTTCGGCTAAAGTTAGCTTAGATGCTCACGTACATTATCAGACCGCAGGAATTCTAAATCCAATGACTGCCGACGCAAGATTTGTTACACATGATGACACAAAAGAATATTACCTTAAAATTTTATCTCAGCCTTATTTAGACCGCTTTTTTTTATTGTCTGAGGCTTACATGGCCTCGAACTTAAAAGATGCTAACAATAAAAACTCTGAGGTCTACAATCTAACTCAAGGTGAGACCAGAGCCATACCGGTATGCGGACTTACTACTAAATATGTTTTTTACAAGCCTGCTCTATCACATTGCCTGAATCTTGGTTTTTCAGGTTTTAAAATGCACCTATCCTATGAGGAAACTTTTTTAGAGAATGACACCTTAAATAAAATTTATGATGCCTTAACTCAAGTCCCAAAAGATAAAACAGTCTTTTTACTGAACCACTACTATTACTCTACAAAAGACCCTATACGAAATAAAAAGCAGACAATGAATCTTCTGGCTTTGAGCCAAGAGTTTCCTAATGTGCAGTTCATCATCGCCCATGCTGCCCTTGGAAACCCGCAAATGCTTGAGGATATTGCTAATTATTACTTGCAGAATCCAAGCATCCTAAGAAATATATATCTAGAGACATCCAGTTTTATCTCATCATTTCATAGGACAGATAGTGATTTTATTAATTATTATGGCTACAGCTTGTCATACTACAGAGAACTTTTTCAAAAGTTTGGCATTGAAAGAGTTTTATATGGAAGTGATAGTTTTATCAACAACCCCATTGGTTCTAAAGAAATAGATTTTATCCTAAATAGTAATTTCTCTTTTTACGAACAGGATCGTATTTTAGAAAAAAACGGGCAAGATTTTTTGCAATTATTAAGTCTTTAAGACTGTCTTTCCATGGTAGCCACAAAAAAACCATCGTAGCCTTCTACGTTAGGTAGAAATGTCTTTTGACCAAGAAGTTTAAAATCTGAGTTTGCTGCCAAAAATTGATCAACTTGCTTTCCATTTTCAGAGGGCAAAATACTGCAAGTTGAATACACCAAGCGACCACCAATTTTAGTCATTGAAGAGTACCTAGATAAAATATCTTTTTGTAGTTCTAAAGTATTTAAATATTCTTCTTTTGTAAGTTTCCACTTTGTATCTGGATTACGCTTTAACACTCCAAGACCGCTACAAGGCACATCTAAAACAACCACATCCGCTGTTTTTTCAAGGCGTTTAATTACTTTAGTAGTATCAATGATTTTAGTTTCAATGATATTAGCCCCAGCTCGTCTTGCTCTAATTTTTAACTGCTCTAACTTTTTTTCATGAACATCTAAAGAGATAATTTTACCTTTATTTTGCATGAGACTTGCCATGTGTAAACTTTTTCCACCAGCACCGGCGCATGCATCTACCACGCGCATTCCTGGCTTTACTCCTGCCGCATAAGCAACCGATTGTGACGCCACATCTTGTACTTCAAAACCACCGGCTTGAAAAACCTTAGTTCTAAATACATTCTTTTTAGAAGGCACTATCATTGCGTCTGGTGCATCTTCTATTGGGAGAACATCTATCTCTTCGCTCGTTAGCTCTTTAATAACTTGATCACGACTCATTTTTAACAAATTCACTCGCAAGTACAATTTAGCTCGCTGATTCAATGCCGTGATAATTTCATCCCACGCAGGACCTAGCTCTTCGAAAGCAAGCTCGTCCATCCAATCAGGCAAGGACTCTTTTTCTGCTCGGCTTAGTGGCTTATGCATATTTGTCTTAAGTACATTAATATGAGTTTTTAAAAAATGGGTGGATTCTTTTTTACTTAAATACCACCACACACCAAATAGGTTCAACAACACGTCATCGTAATCACTTTCTTCTTCGCCCGAAACAAGCCAAAGATAACGCCACCATCTAACCATTTCATAAACAGCTTCGGCTACAAACTTTCTATCTCTGGAGCCCCAACGACGATTATTCTTAAATGTTCTCTCTATTACTTTATCCGCATAATAGCCATCAACAAAAATGCTCCTTAGAGCTTCTGTGATAGCTACGACTAAATGGGTATGAATTTTTTGTGTCATTTATATTTTAAAACTCAAATACTGTACCGAGTGCTACGTATGTACCGGAGAATTGTCCTTTACTGGTTAAAAAGATATGGTTATCAATCCCCACTTCTAGCATAATCCCCACTGTATCAAAGACATTAAAGAATCTTGTGCCTAATAAAATTGTATAATCTAAAGACAATGAACTCTCATCATCAACTTGATCTAAAAATACTCCCAGCCCAAGGCCCGCGCCAAAATATAGTGGAAATTTAGCTCTAGAATCAGGAAATGCAACGATAGGCATCAATGAAATCTTAGATGTACTATTATCATTTATTTCAACTGATTGCCACCCGACTCTAACTAGAAAATCTGTAGAATTTACCCACTCGCCCACTCTATATGTAACTGCTGCGGTATATTTTCCCTCATTGTCTTTATCTTTAGCGCCCCAATTATGTACTTGGGAATCAACATAGGGACCTATATGCAAAGCCAAAAAGTGTGATTCACTCCCACCACTATTTGATACAGGTCCCTCAACATCTCTTATCATGTATTTATCAGCGGCTTTTTTGCCCGTAGGAACTTCTCTCTCCGCTCCTCTGACTACACGCCCCTTCTCATCAACTTCTACACGTTGTGCATGAGCAGAGAATCCGATCAAAAGGCCTATAATTGCGAAAGAAATGTAGTTTTTCATATTTACCTCTAAATTCTTGACCTCTAGTTATTTAGACACTATTTTACCACTAAATAAACACTAAATACGGTACACAAGTCAATGAAATGCCCTAAATGTGGAAATTTAGATAATAAAGTACTCGACACCAGGATGCAACCTGATGGTGATATTATTCGTCGTCGTCGT
>JBBKWS010000200.1:0-4186 GCA_037969075.1 Bdellovibrionales bacterium
TGTTTAAATTTAAGCTCATGTCATTGTTAACTAAAACTCTAAAATTTAGTAATTGCATCATGTTCACTAGATTGTAGTAAGGATTACGGTTTCTTCTTTCATCACTTCTTGTTTGTAAGTCTTCTACGATTTTACTGTCTACCTTGGATAGTAGATTGGTCTGTGGAGGAACTTCGATGTTTGCATATAAAGGATAATCTACATCTGCCATTAACTTTGCTTTATTTTCTGAGCCATTTGGCAGTTTTATATCAGGTCTTATACCCTTTAATTGTAAAGTAGTTCCATCTAATCTAAAGTATACAAAAGTGGTAACTGCTAAATTGCCAATGATTGATAAATCTTCATCTGACGTTGCAATATCAAGAGGATCTATATTTGAAGAATCAACTAATGAAGATACTGACTGGCCAATACCTTTACCAAATGTTCTATCTGTACCAACGATCAAAGCTCTGCCAGTGTCTTGTAGTACTGATGCTAAGAGTTCACAACCAGAGGCACATTGCTGATCTACCCAAGCAGCTATTGGAACGTTTGGCGCTTTGTTTAAAAACTTTTCTGATCTTTCAGCACTTATCTGCATGATTTGACCTAAAGGTTGACCTTCCTCATTTGTTACTACAACTGGGATTTGCACTTTGCTCTTTACAAAAATTTCAGTTGTTGCAATGGCTTCATTTGTATCTCCACCACCATTGCCACGAAGATCTAAAGTAATAGAACGGTCTACATTTTTATCTGTAGCCCAAATGGCTTCAAGTTCTTTTACTTTTTGCAATACAGCACTACTAATTGGTAAATCTTCATCCTCGTCCTTTTGCTTCATAAAATTAGTTGGTACAAAGCTACCGATGTAGATTACTGGATACCTCTTATTCGAGTCTGATTTACTAACGTATCTAAGTTGCACGATGCTATTGTCTACATGCTCATCACGTTCTTTTTTCTCTGCTACAAAACCCGCTATACTCATTTGCTTTGCGCGTGTTAGGTTGATCTCTTTTTTCTCTCCACCGCGTTGAATAGTGTATACGGATGTAGTTTCTGGTAAATCATCAACAAGCTCAGAGAACTCATGAAGACTAAGTACGCTAAGGTTTATGGGCTTAGAATCAACTTTATGCTTATAACTAATAAGCTGATCACCTTTTTTTAAACCAGCCTTTTCAGCTGCTCCACCTGTTACCACATTTTCTAGCTGTACGCCTTCGAGGCTAGAACTAAAATAGATACCTACATAGCCTCCAGTATCTTCCTTTTGGTAATTTGAAGTTAAATACGAAAATGAATCTAGGTGCGATGCAAATTCATTTAGAAAAGCATAGATGGGATAAAGCTCGGGCCTTTCCATAGATTTTCTAATTTCATTGTCTATCAATGCTTCAATTGTAGCCGGGATATTATCACTACTGACGCCAGCAATTTCTGCTTTTAAGTAGCGATGGTAAACGAAGTCACTTTGTTGCTTTGCAAGGGCATTTGCATTTTTAGCAATTTTAGTTGCAAGGCTTTTGTTATTGGCTGCTACTGGTTTTAAGTTTGCTAGTTTTGGTTTTATGTCATTAAGCTTTTTTAAATAGAGATTATAAAGACTATAAATTGCATTCACCTCTGCTTGAGAATCACCTTTTTCAGAAATGTTTTTTGCAACATCGATAATATCTTGTTTAGAAAATACAATTTTATAAGTATCAATACGTTCTACATAAAATTGTAATATGAATGGTAAGGCCTCTTTATTAACGTTAGGTTTAATGAAATGTGCAAACTCAAGCTGTGTCATTCCTTGCATGTAGATTTGAACACCATTCATGCTTGGTTCGAATTGTTTGCTAGTGGCTGTCTGTGTTGCTGCGTTTGCAGCAACACAGATAAATAAAAATGATAAAACTGTAGTGATTTTCCCCATGTCCCTTGATCCCCCAAGTAAGTTGGTTGTAACCACAAACTAACAAATAGCATAATCAAATATTTTAATTTAAAAATTCTCTATACTGTTATAAGATCTGGATACGTGTCCAATAAGACATTGTTATAGTAAGGACGAAAACCATGAAAATATGCCACATAGTTGCTGCTTCTCTAAACCGAGTGATTGGAGTTAAAAATGGCTTGCCTTGGCATATTCCAGAGGATCTTAAGTACTTTAAAGATAAGACCAAAGGAAAAGTTATTATCATGGGGCGAAAAACATATGAATCGATCAATAAAAAACCCCTGCCACATAGAGCTAATATACTTGTATCTAGGAGTGTCTCAGAAGCTAATGGTTTTACCTGCTTTACATCAATTGATGAGGCTGTTAATTACGCCAAGACCTTAGGTGATTATGATCGTACAGAAATTTTTATTGTAGGGGGCGGGGAGATCTACAAAGAATCTATGTCTATTACTGATCGAATTTACTATACAGAAATAGGACATATTATAGATGAGGGTGAGGTTTTTTACCCAGAGATTCCGCTAAAAGAATTTAACTTAGTCAGTGAGGACAAACATCCAGGTTACAATTTTATGATCTTTGAGCGCTCTTAAGAGAAGCTTGCTGTTATTAGCCCACATATATATAGATTAAATATTAAGATAATTAACGGTAAGATTACTAGACGCAGTTTTTCACCAATATTAATAACTGGCCAAAAGCTAGATGCCTGCCTGACTATATTAAATGAAATGGCAGTTCCATAAAACAAAAACAGCAACATGATTGAATAAGCTGACATAGAAGACACGGTATCAGCCAGAAAGTCTAATATAGCACCTGCTCCCATGGTTGCATTTTGATGCGAGTATCTTAGGCCAACCAATATAGACATCATCACTAGTGTTAATAAGACAGTTTCTCTTGTGCTTATATAGAGTAGGCGAAAAAACTGCACGCGCCTTGTGGTAGTTACAAGAAGAAATAGCAAGCTATATTCAACAAACAAGATTTGATAAAAATGCGATAGTATTAGTTCCACAGCTTATTGTTTAGTTAAGTGCTCTTCATTGCTAGATCTTTATAATAATCAAAGTATTTGCTTGGACTAAAGTCTTATATAATAAAAATGTTTTAGCCTACCAGTCTATATTAGAGCTAAGGATCATAGGTGCCCTACCTTAGTATAGAAAATCTCAGGATGAGAAATATACCCTAAAGATCCATATTGAGACGCCGATGTATCAGATGTGGACAAGAAGTTCACATTGAAGTAACCCCTCACTCAAGGATGAGATGAGGAAGAACTCAAGGAGGAGCAATCATGGGATTACGTATTAATACCAATGTGGCTTCCTTAAATGCCCAAAGGCAGTTAATGGGAACCAAATTATCATTGGATAAAAGCTTCGAGAAACTAGCGTCAGGTTTTAGAATAAACCGCGCCGGTGACGATGCAGCAGGGTTAGCGATATCAGAAAATTTAAGAGCTCAAATCAGAGGTCTTAAGCAAGCGCAAAGAAACGCACAAGATGGCGTGTCTTTAATTCAAGTGGCAGAGGGTGGTTTAAATGAATCATCATCTATCTTAATTCGTCTCAGAGAACTAGCAGTACAAGCAGCTTCTGATACGATCGGTCCCGTAGAAAGACAATTTCTAAACGTGGAATACGATCAATTAGTATCAGAGATAGACCGTATTGCGGAAGTGACGGAATTTAACGGTACTTCACTATTAAGTGGTACTGGCGCGATTTTAGATTTCCAAGTAGGTATCAGAAATGACCCAATGTTAGATCGTATCTCTTTTGATGCGGCTAAAGCTGACGCAAATTCAGCAGCACTAGGTGTAAATTTAACAAGTGTAGGGGATAAAGCCTCGGCACAAAATTCACTAAGTGCCGTAGATTCCGCAATTATGTCGGTGTCAGCGATGCGAGCAGACTTTGGTGCAATCCAAAACAGATTGCAATCAACAATTAGTAATTTAGCAATAGCAACAGAAAATATGGCCGCAGCTAACTCTCGAATTAGAGATGTAGATGTTGCTGAAGAAACAGCAGAATTAACGAAAAACAATGTGCTTTTACAAGCCGGCACTGCCGTGCTTGCACAAGCCAATCAGTCCACTGGTAGTGCACTTACACTCTTGAACAGCACGATGAGATAATAACTTATCTCTGACTGTGGTTTAAGATCTTTGACTTAGGAATAAATAACCTGGTTCGAAGTGAGTGGGCAAAGTAAGACTGATCTTTTAGA
>JBBKWS010000201.1:0-11403 GCA_037969075.1 Bdellovibrionales bacterium
ATATTTTTCCTAATGACAAACTACTACAACTCCTACTAAAAGAAGTGGCAGCCAACCTGCAGAAAGCACTAGAAGGGTCACAATTTCATGGAAGTACGTCTCAATAAATTTTTAGCCACCCAAGGTATCGCCAGCCGTAGAAAAGCAGATTTGTTGATTGAAAGCGGCGAGGTCACCGTTAACGGCAAGCGCGTTTTCGAATTAGGGGTAAAAATTGATCCCAATACCGATAAAGTAAAAGTAAATGGTAAGCTTGTTCAGTCGAAGCCAGAAGAACAGCTATATCTAATGTTCCATAAACCTAGAAACGTAATAACGACCCTAGAAGATCCTCTAGGCCGCCCCACTATCACTGACTACCTTGCGCGCCTTAAAACAAAAGTCTTCCCCGTAGGCCGTCTAGATTGGGACTCTGAAGGTTTGTTACTATTAACAAATGATGGTGAGTTTGCTAATCAAGTTAGTCATCCAAAATTTAATATTTTAAAGCGCTACCTCGTTAAGATTAACGGTAAAATCACACCAATGATGATTAACAAAATGAAGCGTGGAATGTCCATACCCGAAGCTGGAAGAGTGTCTGCAAAACGGCTAGAAAAAATCACTAAAAAATGTACCCCAAAAAATGATTGGCTTATTATTGAAATAACAGAAGGCAAGAATCGTCAAATCCGCAAGATGTTTGGTAACTTCAAATTAGATGTTCTAAAGTTACAGCGTGTAGCCGTTGGCGGATTAGAGATCGGTACATTAAAACGTGGTGAATTTAAAGTCTTACTAAAAAAAGATTTAGCAAAAATATTTGAAGATCCTGAGAAAGAAAAAAAACCTAAAATGAAGAGTAAGAAGCTAACGGCTAATGACTGAAAAAGCGATCAAACTAATTCATCATAATAAAAAAGCCAGCCACGACTACCAGCTGTTAGAAAAATTAGAGGTCGGAATGGTTCTTACTGGCAGTGAAATAAAATCTATTCGCAGCGGCTCTTGCAATCTAAAAGACGCATACGTTTTGATTGAACGCGGTGAATTGTACTTACATAAAGCTCACATCAGCACCTACAAAGAGAGTACTCATAATAACCATGCACCCGAGAGAAAAAGAAAGCTATTAGCCCATAAAACTGAAATAGATCGATTAGATCGAAAAGCCACTGCCTCTGGCCTTACAATTGTAGCTATTAAAGTTTATCTAAAGGGTGGAAGAGCAAAGCTTGAAATTGCTCTTGCTAAAGGTAAAAAGGCCCACGACAAGAGAGCCGCCATTAAGAAGCGAGATGTGGGTCGGGAGCTTTCTCAAACTCTAAGGAAGAGCCGTTAAGCTGCTCATATTTGTACTCTACTAGATGTTTCCATAAATCCCTAGACCGATGAGCATTTTTTGAAATCTCAAGACTCATCATCTTATTTAACTCACTAATCGATTGCCGCTGTAATGCTTTGTAAAAATAATTATAGGCATCCACGAGCTCTGTATAATCGTCACCCGCGCGCACTTTTACATCGGGCTGACTCCAATCCCCTTTTGTCAAATGTAGCAAATGCTTCTTCATGACCTGCAGTGGAAAGAGGATAGAATTTAAAACTTTCAATGTCGTCACTACAACAAATATATTAAGTCCTAACAATGATCCTAATAATATATTCTGTATCCATCTGCGCTCAAACTCTAAATTAGATACAAAATTTGGTGAGTGCGCATACGCATAATCAATAAATATCTTATAGTTTTGCTCAATAAAATACCAAGCTACGCTATAGGCAAACAAACTAAACAGACCTACACCACCAGCCAAAACCAACGTATATTTCCACTGAAACTTGCTATCAATAAGTTGAAACCTACGATGCTTAAACGTATACGACCTGGTTAATCTTTGACCTTGTTTCCACCACATATATATAGACTATAAGTATTTGTCTTTTTTCTAAAGCTTATCTATGCTTAAAGCATGAATACAAAACATAAGTCGCTGAGAAAATTTTGCCTATTATTCCTTTGTCTGGGCTGTAGCTCGACCAGTATGTCCAATCAGACCACCTACAAAAGTAGAGCTTTGGAGGCGGTAAGCTACAAAAGCGACCAAGCACAGATCGAAAAAATGCGAACCTCAATTCCAGAGGAAATACGAGAGAGCAATGATACAAAGTCATATCTCCTAGGATTTTTTAAAGATCGCACCAGAGATCCCAACGACATTAGATCTAACTTTCAAAAAGATTTAGTAAAAAAGAGAAATCAGTCACAAAAGATTTTAGCTAAAGAAAGACAAGATTTTAACAATGATGAGAAAAAAATAAGAGATGAGTTTTTTAAGCAGCAGAAATCTGAACGCGATGATTTTATGAGATCACACTCTAAAGATAGAGATAAGATCAAAGACAACTACAGTGAGCAAAGTGCTAAGAAAAAAGAATTCTTAGCCAACCAAAAAGACCGCAGAGATGAGTTTTCAGCAAAACAACAGGTTGTTAGAAAGGATCTAGCCGCCTATTTTAAGGACCTAAGAGGGTCTTTTGACGAAGAGTGGAAGCTTTACAAGCAAGAATATAAAGACAGTAAAGATGAAAAAAAACGAGAGAAAATATTATTAGAAAAAGCGGCGAAATCTAATCCTAAAAATTTAAAAAATGATTTAGAAAAATATTCACCAGAGGTGCAAAAACTAATTTTGGAATTAGATGAAATGCACAAGAAGCCAGGCGAAGATTTATAGGCCTATTTTTTTAAATAAAAATCTTTATTCTTCTGCTCTTGCGTACTCTTTGATACAGAAAACTTTGAGCTTCCACAGGCTGTACTAGCAATTAATTCATAATCTTTCTTTGTCTCCAGTGGTGCCGAAATCGAATAGTTACCTGTATTATCAGTAGTTGTTGTGCTGATCACTTTGTTTGAATATATTAGTCTAATTACCGTATGATTTGCTGGAACTTGTGAAATACCCTCGCCACAAAACACTCTGCCAGAAATTTTGGTCTCCACTAATTTTCTTTCGAGCACTGGTACACCTATAATAACGTTGGTAGACTTATAATTTTCACCGCTTAACTGCTCTGCAAACGTTCGGTCTGGATCTTTAGGACCATATACACAGGCAGAAAATAGTAACAAGCTTGTGAAAATAAAGAGTACATTTTTTGCCATTAACTTCATATAACCCCTTTATAGTAATATATTCCAGCTCACCCCTACCGAGTAAGTAGTACCGCCAATAGAATACCCTGGTGCTCCAATATCATTACCTGTCTTAACTACATCCTCATCTTTTAAAGAGTGCATTTGAAAATTTATATACACTTTACTTGGACTATCAGACAAAAGCGGCGTTGAGTCCAACTGTCTGCCATACCCTAACCCTAACATATAACGATCAGAATCTAGATAGTTTAGGTTTCCCTTTGGTTTAGGAACAGGAGTTGGACGATAACCTACGCCAAACAGATATTCGTTCTTACCGTATTTATAAATCAAAGATGCCTTAGGAGTTAGTATATCCTCGTAGTCTGAGGATTCTAAGAATTGCTGAAATGAAGTATCCGAATCAAACTTCATCATTACAGATGAACCAGAAAATTTTGACCATCTCTCCCAATCAACTGATGTATGAAAATCCCAACTAATGCCTTTGTATGAATAACCTAAGCTAAATACTTCAGGATCATAATACAAAGATGAGTTTCCTTCAAAATTAACAGGAATTGGGCTACTTGATAACACATTCACATTATTATTAGCATCAAACACCATCTCGGCATCTCTTTCACCAATATAATTAAATCCCAGATAATGAGAAGACACATTAGGATTCCATATCATTCCAAAGATTGGCGCAATACTTGGCTTTACCTCTAATTTTATATCAACAGTAGAAGTTCTTGGGTTCATATTATCGGACGCTGGTAACGTAGTCTGAACGGTCGATCCTGTAGTCATGTAAAAATGAAATCCTAGTCCAAAATGTAAATCATCTGTCATCGACCATGCATAAGCCGTGCTTAAGGTAATTCTTTGTGTGTCTGCAAAGTACATAGCGTATTGTGGGTAATACGCACTTTGTGTTTCAACCCCAACTAACTTTTCGGTAGGAATACTTACGTGAACTCCAACACTTCTTTTTTTACCCTGTTTTTCAAACACAAATACCGAACTTAAAAACAAACTGTTGGTGTCATCTACATCGGTATCAACATCACCAGTGTTATTTGTATTTGAACCACCGATAAACTCATTTTCAATCACTACATCTTTAGGAGAATCAAAGCTATCCGCTGCATAGATCCAACCAATGTTGAACTGCGATTTATCATACAAGTTTTGCATAGCAGGATTATACAAAGAGCTTGAGGCCTCGTATGGTAAATTACGATTAGCTCCTAATAGAGCGGTTGATGAAGATCCAACTCCGTACAACGACTGCAAATCACAAAATGAATATATCGCTACTAAAAATAAATACAGCATTATTTGAACCTCTTATGCAATTGCAAGTAATTATCAGGAGTCAAATCTTCAGCCCTAGCATTTAATGAAATTCCCATTTCGTTAAATATATTTACCACCTCATCCGCGGGCAATACGGCTGATAAATTCTTTTTTAAAAGCTTTCTTCTTTGCGCAAATGCGGCTTTTACAAGTTTCAAGAATTTCTCAGGGTTTACCATATCAATGTCTTTTTTCTTGAAGTGTAAAATTCGACTAGCAATTTTTGGTGGAGGATAAAAGTCTTTAGGGCCTGCATCAATCACAAACTCTACATCCCAAAACACTTGCGATACCACACTAAGAAGTCCGTAGTTCTCACCCTTCTCTTTACACTGAATTCTTTCAGCCACCTCTTTTTGAAACATTAAGACCATAGCTTTCAATTGACCAGACACCTTACTCATATCAATGACGAGACTTGCAGAAATTTGATATGGCAAATTAGATATAATCACACTTGGTTTTTCTAGTAAGCTTGGCCAATCCACTTTTAGCGCATCTCTATGAATGACTTCAACGTTTTTATCTTTCCAGTAATTAACAAAAGTGGTGTCCAACTCGATCAATGTAAGATCTCTCTCCATAGCTATAATGGGCTCGGTGAGTGCCCCCAGGCCAGGCCCGATTTCATAAACCTTATGATTGGGATATCTATCCAAAATAGCCACGGCACGGTCAATTGGCAGCTGGTGAATTAAAAAATTTTGTCCCAAATTCTTTTTTGGATAAATTTTTAATTCTTCTAATTTCTTTTTTAACTCAGCTAATTTATACATGTTGAAACTTTACCGATGAACTTGAGGCACTAAGGGATAAATCATCTCTTTCACCTCGTTGAAAATGTTGTATGCCTGCATACCCAATCATGGCAGCATTATCTGTGCAATATCGTATTGGTGGAACCACTAACGCTACACCCTTATCTTTTGCTAGCACTTGTGCTTTTTCTCGAAGCCTTGAGTTGGCGCTCACCCCGCCTGTAATCACGAGCCTTGGTGTTCTGTTCTTTTTTATAAAATGTATCTTAAGAGCCCATTCTACTTTTTGCAAAAGCGCATCGACAATAGCCTCTTGGTACGAGGCACATAGATCTGCCAAATTATCTTCAATCTCTTCTTTCGACATAGTCTGCAGCATCCGGCCTGCCGAAGCTTTCACACCTGAAAAACTAAAAGATAAATTGTCTTTACCTAAAAGCGCTCGGGGAAATTCATACTTATTAGGGTTTCCAGATTTTGCCATTTTATCTACATTGGGTCCACCAGGATAAGACAAGCCTGCCAGCTTTGCAAATTTATCAAAAGCTTCCCCAGCGGCATCGTCAAGTGTAGTACCTAGTATTTCGTACTTCCCTAAATCATGTACTACATACATCGATGTATGTCCGCCACTTACCGCCAAAGCCAAAAAAGGATATTCAAAATCAACTGGCGGTTGATACTCATCATCTTTTAAGAAAGGGGCCAGTAAGTGACCCTCTAAGTGATTAACACCTAAAAAAGGTTTATCAAATGTCATAGCTAAAGTTTTTGCAGTAACAAGTCCAACCAAAAGTGAGCCCAATAGACCAGGCTCTGAAGTTACACATATGCCATCCATGTCTTCTATCTTAAGGTTCGCCTTCTCTAGACAGATATCAATAAGGGGCAATAGTGATGTATTGTGATTACGACTAGCGATTTCTGGAACAATTCCACCAAAAATGGCGTGATCTTTATCTTGGCTTAGAGATGTTACTTGATATACCCATCCATCGGCGCCAACAATGGCAACGGAAGTATCATCGCAGGATGTCTCGATAGCGAGAACTTTATTAAAGCTTTTTGCACTCATGAGTAGAGTGCAAAAAAGCCTACTTTTTCAATTGATTCAACCTATATTTTGCGCTTCTGGAGGATTTCGCCTTAGGGAACTTCTCTATGACTTCTGAGTAAAAAGCACGGGCCTCGTCTTTCATGTTAAGCTCTTGAAAACACACGCCAATTTTATACGTAGCTTCAGAATAATTCTTACCCTTTGGAAAGTTGTCACGGTACTTATTGTATTCTAGAATCGCATTTTTCCAGTCTGATTTTTTAAATAAAGACTCTGCTTTTTCAAATGGATCATCTTTATGACTACTAGGCTTACTATCGCTTGCCTTAACTGCACTAGCATTAGCCCCTAACTTTTGATTCATTTGCGCTTCAAACAGTAAAAGAGTTTCACTAAATGAAATCAGACGTCTTTCTATTGAATCTACTTTTTGCGCTAAGTTACCCTGATTACTATTTTGTTCATTCAATTGTATGCGATGCTGAAGTTCTTCAACCTGACCGTTAAGTCTTCGAACCTCTTCTAAGAGATTTTGATAATCAGAAGCTTGTTCTGCTGCACGTGGGGTGGAAGTGCGGGCGCTTGTAGCTCTAGTTGGCTCAGATGATTGAAAGCGTCCATCAGCAGTCTTGAGTTCATTACGACTTTGCAGTCCGCCAGGGCAACCCATTAAACCTAAACATAAAAAAATTATTAACTTTTTCATTGCGCAACATCCCCACTTTTGAAGCGTTTTAACCTGGTTAAATTCTCAGCCTTTTCAGCAAAAGCCTTAGCTTGAAGAAAGTTTTCTTTAGCCTCTTCATATCTGCCATCTTTATATAACAAGGTCGCAGTTCTGTAGTATTCACTTGCCTGATGCCAATGAGAAGGAGAGTACTTCACTGATTCTACATTCTTTGCAGATTCAATTGCAGATCGGGCTAACGAGTATTCCAGCAAAGGCACTGGGGTCGTACAGCCCGATACAAAAAGTAGAAAACAAAAACTAGTTACTAAGCGGAACAAAGTTGGCACGACGATTTCTCGTATGTGCAGATTCAGAATCACCTTCATCTAACAAACGCTCTTTACCGTAAGAAATTACGCTTAAATTAGATTTGCTAACTCCAAGACCTGCCATGTATGACTCAACAGCCTTAGCTCTTCTTTCACCTAAAGCTAAGTTGTACTCAGTAGAACCACGAGTATCACAATGACCTTCAATTTGAAGTTTTGTGCCGCTGCGAGCTTTTAACCAATTTGCATTTTCTTTTAAAGTAGCTTTCGACTCTGGGCTAAGTGAAGCTTGATCGTAGCCAAAATTAATTGAATTCAAACCTTGAATTTGACCGCTGTCACTACCGCGAGCATCGAAAGACATATCTTCAGCAGAAATTCCACCACTAGATCCGTCATCGCCTTTCTTTTTTGACGAAGAACATGCCGCTAAACCAAATATTAATGCACCAACAAGAAGAGATTTTTTAAACATCGTTAGACTCCTAATTAAAATTACTCACCTACACATTTTAAGAGCATAGCTACTGAAGTCAAACTTTTCCGTTGTAGCCATACTTAGAATCATGTTTGAATCCTGAATATGAAAAAAATTTTATTCATCTTGCTTCTATCTCTACCTACTAGTTCCCATGCAGTAAGTTGGCAAAAACAGCAAAGCGAGCATTTCACTATCATTTATAATGCGAAGCAGCGTCAACTAGCCACGTATTACTTAAGTACTGCTGAAAAAGTCTACTCCGAGCTTATTCCTGTCTTTAAAGAGGCACCTGACAATACTTATTTAGTACTTACTGACTACTTTGATTTCAGTAATGGTGCCGCCACCGTATTTCCTCACCCCACGATTTACCTCTACCCAAGCTTGCCTGATACAAACGATAGCATAGAGAACCATTCCTCGTGGGCCTACATGTTACTTAAACATGAGTATACGCACATATTAAACATGCACCCCGTTCACGGTGTACCAGGTTTTTTTAGTTGGATTTTTGGTGCATGGGTCAGACCCAATATGTTTTTGCCTCATTGGTATTTAGAAGGCTTAGCAGTAGAAAGAGAAAGTGACGGCAATAACCGCTTTGGTAGGCTTAACTCTCCATATTATCAGGGCTTACTTCGCGCCAACGTTCTAGAGAACACTTTGAAAAAGGAAACCATTGATCGTTACAGTTCTTTTGATGTCCCCCTATATCCCTACGGAAGTCGCCCCTACTTCTTAGGTTCTTTTTATTGGCAGTATCTAACAAGAACCTACGGGACAGAAATTATCCATGATCTAAACCAAGATTACTCTAAAAGAATACCTTGGTTGATTGAATCTCCCTTAATAAATAAAACTGACCTTACTTACAACGACAACTTAAAAGATGCATATGATTTTTATATTGCTAAAACTAACAGCGAAGTATCCAAACTAAATGCTCCTACCCACAATACAACCTCAAAGCTAAGTGGTTACTTTCAAAGAAACTTTTCTTTTCATCCTTTTAGAAAAGAAGCTTTATATATTACTAAAGGCAGAACAGGAAAAGATGACATACGCAAAATCATATTTACAGATAAAAAAAATGCGCTTGATACTATAACCAAAGATACATCACTTGTGACTGCGGACAAAATTGTGCGAGCCACATGGTCACCTGATGGCAAAAGCATTTTGTATGATAAGATTCATACCTATCAAGGCAAGTACCAATATTTAGATTTGTACTCACGCCCGCTTAACTCCAATACGTCAAAAGCCATTACAAAAGGCAAAAGAGCAAGGGATGCCATCTACTTAACGTCTAACGAAATTATATATGTTAAATCTGATGGCTTGCTACATTTACAAAAATTAAACACTGACACTAATACAGTCACGAATCTCTTTAATGCCAAATTAGAAGAAAAAATCTTAAACCCCGTAGTCTTAAACAATGATATCTATTTTGTTCTTAAACGTCCGAGCGGTATGCATCAAGTTCTTAAGTTAGCTGGCCAAATAGAGGTTATATATCAATCATACTTTCCTATCTACGATCTGAGTGTTTGCAAAAATCAACTTTGCTGGATCGATGAAGCCAGTGGTGTAGCAAACTTTGTATCTTTTGATCTTACTAAAAAAATACTAACACCTTTAACAAATTCTCGTACGGCCATTACTGCCGGTACCTTAACTGCGGATACTCTTATTTATAGTGAGATCAACAGCAAGGGGTCGTACTTTGTACAAACCCATGAAGCAACTAACACAAAGTTAAGTGTGATTCGAGGACCCACCGCCTTTACAGAGTGGGAAGTCGACCTACTACAACCAAAAGAAGAAGCTTATTACTCTACCGCCCACCTGTACCCTAGGTATTGGCTCCCCTTTATTGCGGGTGATGAGAACGGTACATATACAAGTATACAAACCAGCGCAAGCGACCCCGCCTTATTGCAAAATTACGCAATACTTTTAGGCTACTACTCGGCAAATGATAAGTGGGACAAAAACTTTGCTTATCAAAATGTGTATTGGGATATTTCACTAAATCTAAATGCCTACGAAACCTATGAATATCTAGAGAGTATTGATGACAGTATTAAGCGCCAACGCTTACGATTTGGTCTTACAACTAGCATTTATCCTATTAGCGAAGATCTATTTTTTAATGCTTTTATTAGCAGTGAAAAAGCGGGCCTAGATGGTGCTAGCCAGAGAAAAGCAGAAGGCGCTGGAGTTTTTCTAACCTATGATCAGACGGACTCAGTACCTCACGGTGGAGTGCTACCTGAAACTGGATATATCGCGAGCCTTGGTTACAGTAAGTATTTCAAAAAAAATGGTTATTTTGATTTTAAAATTACAGAAGCTTACTTCGCGCAGTATTTAAATTATTTTTTACCTGATAATCATGTTGTACACTATCGCCTAGCGGCCAGAAGATCCGACAGTAATGGCAGGCCGCTAAGTTTAGGTAGCCTGACGATCGGTGGCCAAGAAATCACGAATGACAATTATACATTTGCCATTCGAGGCTATCCTAGTGGTAATTTTTTAGCATGGTCAGCCTATCTTGGACAAATCAACTATTCATTTCCGCTTAAAGATATCTACCGTGGAAGCGGCACTCTGCCTATTTTCATAAAAAATATCTACGCTAATATTGTAGCTGAAACACTAGCAATAGATGGTGCTTATTATAACGAAAATCAAATTTTAACCGCCACAGATGAGGATGAATTGTTTTCAGCCTATGGATTAGAGCTTAAGGCAAATGCTGAAATTTTCTATAGCTTTCCGATCACTTGGGTTTTAGGCTATTATTTTGGTACGTCTGAGCGCGCAGGCGGAGAGGACAGAGTTTATTTTAGGGTAGAGGCAACGGGGTTTTAAAAAAACCTCTGATTAAGATGCTGATGATACTCAATTTGCTTCTCAACCAAAGATAGCGACTATTGCTCCTGCCATTACAAATAAAGCAACCATCAGACTACCCAATTTAACGATAATCGTATTTGCCATTGCATCCATTCTTGTATTTACAAGTTCTATTTCATATTTGAGATCAGATTTTGTGGCGCAGAGCTTTAAATTTTCGCTTAAAACAAATATCTTTAAATCCAATTTTTCTAGATCACCCTTGGTAGCAAATCGTGTTAGGTCGTCCTTAGTGGCGAATCGATCTAAATCATCTTTAGTAGCAAATCGTGTTAGATCATCCTTAGTGGCGAATCGATCTAGATCATCTCTAGTGGCTAATTTTTTTGTAAAATCACTCATAACTTTAACCTGTACTTCGGCCTGCTGCCTAACAAACCCTGATTTTTCTAAGGCCTTTACAAACTCTAGCTCACTCATCGAGATATACTCCTATCTACTTTAGTTGTTCTTTACAAATTTTTTAATAAATTTATACTTATCCGCTATACGAATAAAATTATCCCAAGTAAGTATTAAGTGAGTTTTACGATGAATACTATTTAGGAAAACTTAATACTTACTTGAGATGTATGCTTATACTTCAAAGATAGTGCCAAGTTGTTCCTTGGGTTGATTGGATTTGCTGAAGAATAGTGTCCGGTTTTTTGTTTACTAATCGAATTATTAAAAAATAAGAATTTAAACTTTAACG
>JBBKWS010000202.1:0-8970 GCA_037969075.1 Bdellovibrionales bacterium
GGCATGAGCTATCATTTTCCTGATGAGATGTTTACAACTACGCTTGGCGGCCTATCCATATTGGATGTGCCAAGATTACAAATCCATAGCCAAGAAGAGGCTAAGGATTTTATTAAAACCTACGGCTATGATTTAAAAAACGATAAAGACTTAGCCGAAGTACTAAGATTGTACCGTAACACCATCCAGTTTTTTGAACATGATTTATTGGTTGAAAAAGAAAAGATCCCTAAAGAGTTTTTAGAAATAAAGCGCCCTGAAGATTTTTACAATTTAATTTTAACGGCCAGCTCTACCTTAACTTCAGAATCACAGATCTGGGCCTGCGCACTTTTACGTGTGTTGCATGTACTAAACCATTTACGTAACGGGTTATTTAAAACGTTTTCTAAGACAATACAGGATCAGATCTTTGGTTTATTTTATGGCCACATCAAGCGCCAACAAGATAATATGCCCTACCTAGGTGATCTAAGAAGCGGTGAAAACATTCGTTTATTTGAATTTGATATAAAAAAATACAAATCAAAGAGATCTTCAGCCATTAAACTTCTAGCAAAGAAAAATGAATACGCCATGAATATTTTAGATCGAATGGGCGTGCGCTTTGTAACCTACAGTATGTTTGATTGTTTTAGAGTTTTGAAATATTTAATTTCTAATCATTTGATTTCTGTGCCTAATGTGGTGCCTGATCAATCAAAAAATACACTGTTTCCACTCAATGTGTTTTTAGACGTTATGGATAAGCTTAATTTACAAGATCGCACCCATACTGAAGAAGAGATTGATGCTCTTCTATGGAAAAGTTTAGAGCGTTGGGGCGAAGAAGAAAGGCAATATATCCATAAGCCGAATGACTTTTCATCAGGCGATTACAGAGCTATTAAATTCATTGCAAGACATATGATTAATATTCGTATTGGAAAAAGAAATTTAAGATTCTTTTTCCCGTATGAGGTGCAAATTGTTGATCATAAAACTCATGTGCTAAATACCACAGGAGAATCCTCACACAATGAGTACAAGGCAAGGCAAACACAGGCTGCAAAGGCTAGGGTTTTTGGCGAAGGATTATAAGCTGTCAATAAAGCTAGGAGCTTGCTTTTGGTAACGGCCCCAGGTTTTTCCTGAATCATGCGAGCTAATAAAGAAATCTAAGGTTTGTTTTTTTACATGTAACACAATTGAGCCTGCATCAAAACTGATCTCTTGGATCGAAAAGTCATGGACATCATTACTCAAATGTAGATCTCGAATGATTTGATCCCATCTTACAAAGCGTTCAAATTTTTGTCCTAAATCACTACTCTTGGTGTCACCCACAAATAATTCTCCAGTAGGAGAAAAAGCCACTGCAAAGTTTTGATTTTGAAAACGATCGATCTTTTCCCAATTTTCTCCATCAAAAGATCTGTACACGCCACCGGCTGATACAACGGTTAGGTTTTTTTGCGGGTGCTTGGCTATATCAAAGACTTTTCTACTAATAATATCTTTAACGTGAAATAGAGAGGACTGCGTGTCCTTTTTCTCTCTCTCTTCTTTCCACCACACTAGCCCGTGGCCTTTTACATTGGACTTCATCCATTCGAGTTGTCTCTCTTCCATTTGATTGACAAATATTTCGCCTTTAATGTTTTCAGTTTTCGTGTCATCAATATCAGGTTTTGCGACCACTAAAAGTTTAGGCAAATAAATGTTTCCATTGGTAAACTGTCTTAAATTTAAAGTGTCATCTTTTTTAATATACACATTTCGGTTAAAGGCCCTTACTAAAAAGAAGTCCTTTCTTTCTTGTATCACGCGGGCTTTGAAATTCGCAGGAACCATTTGAAGAGGGTAGAGTAAATCTTCTTTATTAAACACGTTTGTGTTTCTTAGGGTCATCACAAAAGAGCCTTCAATAGATGTTATCCATTGAATAAAAGGGCTTTGTACCCACCCCTGATTACAAACTTGGACCCATGTTCCTTTTTTATCGCAAACTGTGTACGTACCTTTTGCAATTTTAATTTGTGTCGTAGACTCTGGCTTTGTATGTAAATTTTCTTCTCTTTCCAATCGAACCTGTCCCACAAGATCTCTTTGGTGAATGATAGAGTCCTCATGTACCCAAAAGTATTTGTTTAAATGACTTACTCGGTACCAGCTTTCGATATTTTTATCTAAAATATTTCGCTGTAGATCCTTAGTAGGGGCAAAGCCTGAAGGAAAGGAACTAGTAGGTTCCTTAAAAAAGTAGGCTGCATGTGTATAAAAAATCAGTAAGAAGATCACTTGTTTATTTTAAATAGATTATCCAGATCAGCAAGACTAGAAACTAGGCAAAATAGCCTAATGTCGCTACGTTTAATGGATGAAAGGATTTCTTTGTCCATGGTTCTGTAATATAAAGAATTCTCTCTATCAAAGTCGAGTTTATAAAGGAGTATCTGCTATGAAAATACAGAAGTTAGGTGTTGTGGGTGCTGGGCAAATGGGAAATGGTATTGCGCAAGTGGCTGCGGCTAATGGTTTGCAGGTCTTAATTTACGATATTACCCAACCTGCCCTAGATAAAGCAGTTCAAACAATTGGCTCATCTTGCGATCGCTTGATTAAAAAGGCAGTCATTACCGAGGCCCAGAAGACAGAAATTTTATCCAAAATAAAGACCACAACTTCGATGCATGATCTAGCTCCTGTCGAATTGGTTGTTGAGGCGGCCACTGAAAATCTACAAATCAAATTAGAAATCTTTAAAAAATTAGATGAAATCGTTAATAAAAATGCGCTTTTATGCTCAAACACATCCTCTATTTCCATTACTAAGATTGCTGCAGCAACTAGTCGTCCCGAGAAGGTAGCCGGCATGCACTTTATGAATCCAGTCCCTTTAATGCAATTGGTTGAGGGAATACGTGGGCTGCAGACTTCGGATGAAACGTTTACAGCGGTGCGTGCGCTTGCAGAAAAAATGGGAAAAACATTTATTGAAGGCCGGGATATGCCGGGCTTTATCGTTAACCGTGTATTGATGCCAATGATCAATGAAGCTTGCTATGCACTGTATGAAGGAATTGCAGAAGTTGAGGGAATCGATCAAGCCATGAAGCTTGGGACCAATCAACCAATGGGACCACTGACGCTTGCAGATTTTATTGGTTTGGATACTTGTCTTGCTATTATGCAGGTCTTGCATGACGGGCTAGGAGATACAAAGTATCGACCGTGCCCTCTATTAGTAAAGTATGTAGAAGCAGGGTGGCTTGGGAGAAAATCAGGTCGTGGATTTTATAAATATTAATTAGGAGTTAGTTGCATGCAATTTATCAAATTTGAAAAACAAGGTTATGTTGGATCCATTACAATTGATCGTGCGCAGGCATTAAATGCATTAAACAATCAGGTTATAGAAGAGTTAAATGATTGTATGGATACCATTGAGAAGTCTAAAGATTTACGCTGTTTAATTATTACAGGAGCCGGTGACAAAGCATTTGTGGCAGGCGCAGATATCAAAGAATTAGAAACTTTGAGTGCAGAGAAGGCACAAGACTTCGCCATGAAGGGGCAAAGATTATTTCGTAGGTTTGAAGTTTTAGAAATCCCAATCATCGCCGCTGTGAATGGTTATGCGCTCGGTGGTGGGTGCGAGCTGGCAATGGCATGTGATTTTATCTATGCTTCTAAAAATGCGATGTTTGGCCTTCCAGAGGTAACCTTAGGCATTATGCCAGGTTTTGGCGGGACGCAAAGACTAGCCAGATATGTTGGCTTAGCCCGTGCAAAAGAAATGATGTTTACTGCAAAACAGATAAAGGCGGATGAAGCTTTATCAATTGGTTTAGTAAATAAAGTTTGTAGTTCTGAAACCCTAATGCAAGAAGTAAGAAAAGTAGCTGAAAAAATAGCAAGTCTTGCCCCTATTGCAATGACTGCCATCAAAGGTTCAAGCACACAGGGTTACGACCTATCTATTGACCCTGGTCTTCACTTAGAGAGAACTTTATTTTCTGAGTTATTTAGATCTAAAGATATGCAAATTGGCGTAAAGGCTTTTATTAATAAGCAAAAGCCTGAATTTATTGGAGAATAAATGTCTTACAAGGCCAAAAATCCTATTCGTATAATCACCGCTGCCAGCCTTTTTGATGGCCATGATGCCTCGATCAATATTATGCGCCGAATTTTACAAGATTTTGGCGCAGAGGTGATTCACTTAGGTCATAACAGATCTGTACAAGATGTTGTTACGGCAGCTCTGCAAGAAGGGGCGCAAAGTATTTGCATCAGCTCGTACCAGGGCGGTCATATGGAATACTTCAAGTACATGCGTGATTTACTAGATGCCAATGGTGCCAGCTACGTTAAAATTTACGGTGGTGGTGGCGGCGTCATTGTTTTTGATGAAAAACGCGAACTAGAAGCTTACGGTATTGCACAGATTTTTCATCCAGAAGACGGTAGAAAATTAGGTCTTGAAGGCATGATTCAGATGGTGATTGAGGGATCTGATTATTGTCTGTTGGATGCCGCTAAAAAAGCCGAAATTAAAAAAGATAAGTATACTGATGAATGGTTAATGAAGTGCCGTGACTTAGGACTTTTAATAACAGCAGTCGAATTAAAAACGGATTTTAAACATAACTTGCAGCCGATAACCTCTTCTAAAAAAGTCTCTACCCTAGGGATTACTGGCACAGGGGGCGCTGGAAAATCAAGTTTGATTGATGAGTTACTTCACAGATACAAAAATGCCTTTGCCGATAAAACAGCAGCGGTAGTCTGTGTGGATCCAACAAAAAAGAAAACTGGTGGAGCACTGCTAGGCGACCGTATTCGTATGAACTCCTTGTCGCGTCCAGGCCTTTTTATGAGATCCCTCGCTTCGCGTGGCTCGGGGAGTGAAGTAGCCGAAGCGCTTCCAAATGTTTTAAATGTTTTAAAAGAACAGGGGTTTGAGTTTTTAATTGCTGAAACTTCTGGTATCGGACAAGCGGCGTCTAGAATTACTGAGGTAAGTGACCTTAGTATGTATGTAATGACTTCAGAGTTTGGAGCGCAATCACAGCTAGAAAAAATTGATATGATTGATTATGCCGACTTTATTGTGATTAACAAGGCAGACCGCAGGGGTTCTGAGGACGCCTTACATGATGTTAAAAAACAATATAAGAGATCAAGAAAGCAATTCACTGCCGTAGATAAGGATTTGCCAGTGTTTTTGTGTCAGGCATCACAATTTAATGATGGTGGTGTAAATCAATTGTTTTTATCCCTTGCAGGTAAATTGGCTGAAAACAATAATGAGTTTATTATTTCAAAAGCATTTTTAGATGACCTCAAAGAAACGGTAAAGCAAACGATAATCCCACCAGATAGAGCTCCGTATTTGATGGATATTGTAAAATCGGTAAGAGCCTATAAGAAACAAACACAAGAAAAGGCCTTAGTCCTATCGAAGCTTGGGGCGATTGATGCATTAAAAGTAGATGCTCCGAATGTTTTAGAGCTCGAAGAGAGTTTACTGAAAAAAATAAAAGCCGAAGACAGAGAGTTAATAAAGCAGTATGCATGGCTACAAAATGCATATCATCAAAAAGAATTTATTTATAAAGTTAGAGATAAAGAAATCAGGCAAGAATTATTCTCTACAAGTTTAAGTGGTACACAAATCCCCAAGGTAAGCTTACCTAAGTTAACAGACTGGGGAGATCAGTTTAGATTTATGCGCTTAGAAAATGCTCCTGGATACTTTCCATATACAGCAGGGGTGTTTCCGTTAAAAAGAGACAATGAGGATCCTAAAAGGCAGTTCGCGGGGGAGGGATGTCCCGAGAGGACCAACCGTAGATTTCACTACTTATCTAAAAATGATACGGCAAAGCGATTATCAACAGCATTTGATTCCGTTACATTGTACGGCGAAGATCCTGATGAAAGACCAGATATTTACGGTAAAGTCGGCGAATCAGGAGTAAGTATTTGTACTCTTGATGACATGAAAAAGCTATATGCAGGCTTTGATCTAACCAGTCCGATGACTTCAGTAAGTATGACAATCAATGGACCTGCGCCCATGATTTTAGCCTACTTTTTTAATACTGCCATCGAGCAAGAGATTGAAAAAAAGCAAAAAAATTTAAATCGCAAATTAACAGATGCAGAAAGCTTAGAATGTAAGACCTTTGCTTTGCAAAACGTAAGAGGCACAGTGCAAGCTGATATCTTAAAAGAAGATCAAGCGCAAAATACATGTATATTCTCTCTAGATTTTTCATTAAAAATGATGGGTGATATGCAAGAGTACTTTGTTAAGAATAAAATTAAGAACTTTTATTCGGTTAGTATTTCTGGCTACCATATAGCTGAGGCTGGTGCGAACCCTATTTCGCAGTTAGCTTTTACTTTGGCTAATGGTTTTACTTACGTAGAATATTATTTATCTCGTGGACTACATATTGATGAAATCGCTCCAAATCTTTCTTTCTTTTTTAGTAATGGATTAGATCCTGAATATGCTGTGATTGGGCGAGTAGCAAGACGTATATGGGCTGTTGCTATGAAAGAACTTTACGGAGCCAATGATAGGTCGCAAAAACTAAAGTATCATATACAAACCTCTGGTAGATCACTACATGCCCAAGAAATTGATTTTAACGATATTAGAACCACTCTGCAAGCGCTCTTGGCTCTGCAAGATAACTGTAACTCTCTTCATACCAATGCGTACGATGAGGCCATTACGACTCCTACAGAGGAGTCAGTAAGGCGTGCCATGGCGATCCAAATGATTATCAATAAAGAGTTTGGCACGGCTAAGTGCGAAAATCCAAATCAGGGGGCTTATATTATTGATGAATTAACAGAGTTGGTCGAAGAGGCAGTGCTTGCCGAGTTTCAAAGATTGCATGAGAGAGGCGGAGTTCTTGGTGCGATGGAGACTCAATACCAGCGATCTAAAATTCAGGATGAATCTATGTTTTATGAGCACCAAAAGCATACAGGGGAGCTCCCAATCATTGGCGTAAATACATATCTAAATCCAGAGACAACAGTGGAAGGTTATGAGCCGCCAAAAATAGATATGGCTAGGGCAGAACCAGAAGAAAAACTACAACAATTAAATAATTTAAAAGCGTATCAATCTAAAAATAGTTCTGAAACTCAAAATGACTTGGCCTATTTAAAGTCAGTGGCCTTACGCGGAGAGAATACATTTGAAGCTTTGTTAAAAGTATCAAAGACTTGTTCGCTTGGTCAGATGTCTAGAGCTCTATATGAAGTAGGCGGACAGTATAGGCGTAATCTATAAAAAAAGACCTGATACCGCTGGCATCAGGTCTAAAACTGCTAATAATCTAAAGCTCAATGTTTAATGGTCTTTAAAATATTAATATGTCTTTTTTGACGAGGTATTAATACTTCACTGACAAAAGACTTTGTATCACGGTCGATGTTGTCGTCTTCAAGAATATCTTTGTATTCTTTTAAGCCGTGCTCTTCGCCAGTTAGTAACGCGCTAGTAGTTAGGTCTTCACCTAGTAATTTAGCGGTCGCTACAAAACCTTCAACTACAGTGCCCCAAGCGCCAGAAGATCTTTCGGCTTCGACACCTTCATTTTGAATGTGTTTTTGCCAAAACCTTACGGCCTCTTCGTGCTCGTAGCGAATTTGCTCTAGTTTATCTGCAGCAATTCTATCTTTCATAAACAATTTAATAGCATTTTCATAGGATTCTGCGGCAGAAATCTCTCCTCGCAAAATCCTCTCTAGGTGCTCTACTTTACCTGCTTTACCATCGAACTGTAGTTTGTCTCCATATGTCATCTGTTCCATGATTTCCTCCATTTTAAAAAGTGAATAAACAGGGCCTAATGGCCCCATTTTTTTAATGTTTATCTTTATCTTTTTTACCATCAATCGCGTCACCAATTTTGGTATTCGTATTTGTTATAAATTCATTCACATTCTTTTTTGCTTCGTCTAATTTATAACCATATTTTTCTTGCACTTTACCAACTAGTTGGTCAAAGCTTCCACCGATAGTATCGACTTCGTCATCCGTAAGTTTACCCCACGTTTCTCTAACTTTACCTTTTAATTGCTTCCAGTTACCTTTAAGTGTTTGTTCGTTCATAATTCCTCCTTAAGGAATGTGTTGTTTATTAAATTGAAATTATAAATTCTTGTTTATGACGTTGTCGCCTTTTCGTGCCAGTGTAAAAACCAGTGAGATTACAAATAAAACCGCAAAGATAAAAAATAGTATTTGCGCTATATCAGCACTTGCCGCAGCGATGCCTCCGAATCCAAATAAGGCTGCCACCATTGAAACTACAAAAAACATAATCGACCAGTATAACATTTCTTTCTCTCCTTGTTACTGAAGTCACATCACGTGAACTTGCTACTCCAATAGAATAGGCGAGATAAATAGAAGATGATTGAAGCTTTGGTTAAGACTATGTGAAGAAACCATAACATTATGTATAGGCTAATGGTTTCAATATGTTATAGCTTGTTTGTGCTCTGCGAAGAGAGCAAAAATCAGACGTTTTTGGTCTAGTTTTATAAGTTTTCCGCAGTAAAAAAACTGCGGAAACAAGTATTACTATTTAGAAAGCTCTAATTTTGCAATGGTTTGCAGCTGCATATTGCTGGTACCCTCATAGATTTGGCCAACTTTTGCATCTCGCCAAAACTTTTCTACAGGGTATTCTTTGGTAAAACCATTTCCACCAAATAGGTCGATGGCCATTGAAGTAATTCTTTCGGCTGCTTTTGAAGAGTAATATTTAGCAATAGCTGCTTCTTCTACAAAGTCTTTCCCAGCATCTTTTAATCTAGCTGCGTTGTATACTAGAAGTCTTGCTGCTTCTAAATCAATGCGCATTTCAGCTAACTGAAATTGTACACCTTGAAAAGAGCTTAAGGATTTACCAAATTGTTCGCGGCCTTTTATGTATTCTAAGGCTGCTTCAT
>JBBKWS010000203.1:0-2577 GCA_037969075.1 Bdellovibrionales bacterium
TAAATCATGCCCTCATTGCAGCATTAGTGCTGTGAAATGTCAAAAATCATCTCTGCGATTTGAATCCCATTTAACGCGGCACCTTTACGAATATTATCTGATACGCACCAGAACAACCACGTGTTCTCGTCGTAATAATCTCGGTGTATGCGACCAATATAAACAGGATCTTTTCCGTCAGCGTTTCTGTTTGTTGTAAAACTATCGCTCACAACAACGCCTGGCGCAGACTTTAGGCATTTGATGAAATCTTCTTTTTCAACTTTTTTGTTTAGTTCAACCCAAACAGCTTCAGAGTGACCGTTGATAGTTGATGTACGCACACAAAAAGACGACAAGCGAAGATCTTCTTGGCGTAAAATTTTGTTCGCCTCATGAATCATTTTTTCTTCTTCATTTGTGTAACCAGTAGGTTCCATATCACCAATAAGAGGCAAATTATTAAACGCAATGCTTTCAGAAAAAATTTGTGGTTTTACTTCTTCATTTTGTAGATAAGCACTAGTTTGAGTTTTTAATTCATCAACCGCCTCAATCCCTGCGCCACTAACAGATTGGTAGGTGGCGACTTTTACACTACGTAGACCAAACTTTTTTTGTAATGGCGATAGAGCCAACATCAATTGGATCGTTGAGCAATTTGGATTGGCAATTAACTTAGGGCCTTTATATTTTTTTAATAGATCCCCATTTACCTCTGGAACTACAAGATCAATGTCTTTATCCATACGAAATACAGATGAGTTATCAATCGCGTAGGCACCTTCAAGAACAGCTTTTGGAGCCCAGAGCTTGCTGATGGCTCCGCCTGCAGAAAAGAAAACAGCATCAAGCCCTTCAAAACAGCCATCTTTCAGAGATTGCAATTCGATGTTTTGATCACGGTATTTTAACGTTTTTCCAGAAGATTTTTCACTGGCGAATAAACGAAGCTCGCTAATTGGTATTTGTCTCTCTTGTAGCATTTTTAAAAACTCAGTGCCCACCATGCCGGTAGCACCAACTACACCCATCTTTAATTGTTTAGTAGCCATGATTAATCCTGTTCTTCAGACTCGTTGCTGTTATCAGCGGCTCTAATTTGGCGGTTCTTACCAATACGTAAAACCCCTAACAGTGCACCAAGTACAGCATATCCTGCAAATAGGACAAATAGCATAACCTGTGGGTTATAGGCAATCACTGCGATTGAGAAGGTACCAATTACAAGGTAATTAAAGCCATGTTTTTTTAAATTAAGGTCTTTAAAACTTTTATAAGGAAAATTACTAACCATTACCAAAGCTAAAAGGGTGGTGAGACCCAGTAGTAACTCAGATTTTTCGGCTTCCCAACCCAATTTATTATAACAAAGCACAGCGCTTGATATTATACCAGCAGCCATAGGAATTGGAAGACCCTGAAAGTGGTTTGATCCATAGACCTCAGACTGCACATTAAATCTGGCAAGGCGTAGAGCTCCGCAAGCTACAAACAAGAAAGAGGCAATCCAACCAAAGCGACCGTATGGATGTAAGGCCCAAAGGTAAACTAAAATTCCTGGCGCCATGCCAAAGCTCACTAAATCACAAAGAGAATCATATTCAGCCCCAAACTTACTGGTAGAGTGAGTGAGTCTTGCTACGCGTCCATCTAACAAATCAAAAATGGCAGCTGCAACGATAGCGTAGGCTGCAAACATATAGTTTCCACGGATCGAATGTATCACACTCATAAAACCAAAGAACAGGTTACCCGTTGTTAATAGGCTTGGTAGAACATAAATGCGATTGTGCATACGTTCTCTTAAGGGTTTTTTACGGCGAATTTTTTGATTCATATTCATAAGTCACATGGAGTCTGCCAAAAAATAAGACTGGCGGCAAGTCAGCTTTAAACAAAACCACCAAATAGGTGGAATAGTGCCAGTAAAAGAATGGAGGCAAATACTGGAAAGCTTAGATTATCATCAAGATCACCTAGCGGAAGTAATTCAGATGCTGCGCCTACTAAGCCAGCAATAACACTTACTAGCAGAAGCCGTTCTGTCATTAAGTTCATATAGAAGAAATAAATAAATGCCACTAAAGTACAAGCAACAAAAGCGGCAAGGGTTCCTTGAAAACTTTTGTTACCAATTAATTTATCTTTTCCGTAAAGCACACCAAAAATGCTGGCAAGAGGATCTCCCACGGCGAGCATTGCAAGCGCAAGTGTGGCAATAGATTTAGGAAACATAGAAATTAATATCAGTAGGCCTACAAAAAGATAAGAGGTGCCAGTTAGTCCGTCTTTTTCATTAGAGCGCATATAACGGCCAGCATATTTTAAGAACAGATGGTTGATTTTCTCAGAGCGAATACGAAAGAAATCTAGCGGGATAAATACCGCACATAAAAATGCGGATGCAAATATGGCTTGTTCGCGACTTAAAAATTGATACACACCGATGATAAAGCCGATGCCAGCCGCGTGAAGAAGTTTACGAGAGATATGTAATTCGGAGCGTTTTTTTAATTCCACATTTACCTTAATAGAGTCATTCCAGATTTGCATAGGTAATGAGTATTATAGGTCCTAATATGGCTTGTCATGAGA
>JBBKWS010000204.1:0-19767 GCA_037969075.1 Bdellovibrionales bacterium
CGCACGGTGGATTTTAAAAACACGGTGATCATTATGACATCTAACGTTGGCTCGCAAGCAATTCTTGATGAAAAGTTAAATGATGAACAAAAAGAAACAGCAGTGCTATCAGCTCTTAATGAATATTTCAGACCTGAGTTTTTAAACAGGATTGACGAGAAAGTGGTTTTCTTAAGCCTTGGTAAAGAGCAGCTTAAAGATGTTGTGAAGTATCAAATACAAGAGCTTGTTAAACGTCTTTTAGAAAAAGGCATTACTATTGACCTTGAAGATAGCGCTGTAGAGTTTATTGCCAATCACGGCTACGACCCAGTATACGGGGCAAGGCCATTGAAGCGAGCGATCCAGCAATACATCCTTAACCCTCTAGCTAAAAAGATCATCTCGGGTGAGTTTAGTAAGGGGAGCAGTATTGTGATTACTGCTAATGACCTTAAGATTGAATTTAAAAGTAAATAATCACTGAATATTCTTAATCAGCTTTCTAATCGGATCATACTGCGAACTATTGGCTGTTACCATTTTTGTAACGCCGATAGTTTCTTTTAAGATGTTGTGATCTTTCATGCTGCCTGGCAGCTCTAAAAAAGTCATCATCACATCATAAGTAAAGTCAGTATTGGCTTCAAAAAAGTCTTTTCTAACTGTAAATGGATCGGTTGGTAGAGCTTCACTTACCCAAAGAGTTTTCATTTTCATCTTTTTCTCAGGAAAGTATGTCTCCCAAGCGCCCTTCTTGCCTTTTGCATCATTACAAAATACAGCGATAGCGTCCACTTCGCCCTTTTCTAGCATTTCTATCGAGCTCTTGTGGTTTTGCGTATACACGATTTGTATGTCAGCTTTATTAATTCCTAACTTATTTAACTCTAAAATTGGCAGAAGGTATCCCGAAGTAGATTTTTCATCCACGAAGCCTACTCGTTTTCCTCTTAGATCTTTTAAGGATGTAATTTTACTTTTAGGTTTTGTTACAACAGTAGAGTAGTAGAAGGGTTTATCCCACACTGATTTTAGTAATACTTTTGCATTTGCCTCTTTCTCTGCATAAACAAATGACATTGCTGTGTAAAAAGCGAAGTCTACTTTTTTATCTTTCATTGCTTGAATTAGATTTTCATATTTTTTAGGAATGTAAATGTTAACACCTACATTTAGTTTAGTTTGAAGTACTCTTGCTAATTCTTCAGCTTTTGAGCGCATCTCTAAACCATTTCCAGGTATTAGGCCGATGGTAATTTCCTTTGGTTTTGCGTAAGTAGTAGCGCAAATAAAACTAAAAATTAGTCCTATAATATATTTCATTTTCCTAACCCCCGCCTTAAGATGGGCATCTAAAGGCTCTATCGTTATACACCAAAAACTCTCTTTCTAAAACATTTTGTGATACTAATGTAATCTTTTATCTCTCAAATCACTCATATTCGTTAGATTAGAGTTAGAAGTCATCTATGTATAAGCGTTGCTAATGTGTAGGCAAAATTAGCTTTATGATCTTTGTCTAGAAATACGCAGTCTTTAAGGCCTGTACTATGGAAAACCTAGTATAGAATCGTACAATGAAGCATGCTTATTTTTTTTCTTAGTACTTTTTTGCTATTCGCAGAGACAAGAATTCAAATTCTTCATACCAGTGACATTCATTCACATTTTTTAAATGACTCCACACCCTTGCGGCTTGGTGGGGTATCAAGATTAAAAACTAAAATGGATCAACTTAGATCTGAAAATGAAAATACATTAGCTCTAGATGCCGGGGATTGGACCGAAGGGTCTATTTTTTTCACTTTAAATTCGGGTGAGGCAAACCACAAGTTAATGGAGGCTATGGGATTTGACGCCATAGTGCTGGGAAATCATGATTGGTTAGCTGGTCCAAAAGAATTATATGATGGCCTTCAGGCAGCGCAAATGCGGGCTCCTATATTAAGTGCTAATATAAATACAAAAAATCTCCCTGCTGATATTCCATTGGGGCAATTCGTGAAGCCATACGTCATCAAATGGGTGAATGGTAAAAAGGTTGGTATCTTTGGACTTTCTACATTTGGTTTGGTTTTTGATCCATTTTTAGAGCCAATTGAATTAGAGTCTCCGGTGCAGTTGGCTGCCAAATATGCGAAGCACTTAAAGGAAACTGAAAAATGCGATCTTATTATCGCACTTACTCATATCGGTATAGCAATGGATAAGATGATAGCCTACGCTGCACCTGAAATTGATTTAATTGTCGGTGGACATACACATGTCTTATTAAAAGAGCCCTATATTGTTGAGGGCACTCCGATAGTTCATATAGGTAAGTGGGCATGGTACCTAGGGCAATATGAAATGGTTATTCCTGATTCAGGAAAACCGTATTTGGCATCACACAAAGTGCATCAGATAGATCAAAAAATTAAAGAAGATCTAGAAATCAAAACACTAGTTGAGGGGTTTCAAGCAACTATCAAAAATCGCTGGGGAAATATTTGGGAAGATAAAAAAATATATTCAGATATTAACCTACCTGTAGGATCGGATCAATACGAATACGTTTTAGGAAATATGGCAGTAGATGCTGTCCGTGATGCTACACGTGCTGATTTTGCTATAGATAATTTATCTTATAGATCACAAGAGATGTATAAGGGCTATTTAAACACCGTCGATTTTTTTAATTTATTTCCACACAACTGGTCTACACAAAAAAACCATGCATGGAATATTTTCGAATTTGAAATCAAAGGCTATTTATTAAAATTTTTAATGAATTCGCTTTTTGTAGCAGGTCCTGGTATTACGGTTTCAAATGCCAAGGTCGTTTTAGATCATGAAAGCATGCTAAACAAAGTAAACTCTTTTAAAATCGCTGGTAAAGAAGTTAAGAATACGAAGTATTATAAAGTGGCTGGAACTGAAGGTATAATGGAAGCCTTAAAGTTCATACAATCCATGGGCTGGAACTTGCACTTAAAAAATGTAAAAGACACAGGCGTTGAGGCCTGGAGGCAAATACAAAAACGGATTGTAGATAGAGGTGATATACGGCGGGAGACTCTTAAATTCGAGGGGCGCATTCGTAGCCTGCAGCCAGATTTATTCGTAATGCCAGAGTCAGTAGCGGTACATGATCTGGATGGTAGTCAAAAGGTGTTAAGTTTTATCGTGACTAATATGGGATTGAAGCCCGCAACGATTGAGCGTGTGAAAATCGTAATCGATCAAACACCAGAGAATACTTTAGATGATGCCATCAGTGAAATGTGGATAAAGCCGGGTAAAGCCATTTTAGAGCAGGGTGAAAGCCAGTGGCTCTCTGTTAGGTGGGATGTTACTAATAAGCCAAACGGTGTGTATCCAGTGAAAGTAGAAGTTTTAGGAAATGATATTTTTCATAAAAATAATATCGTAGAGACATTTGTTTATGTTTTTGAAGAAGAATCGATTTTTAGCTTTATTCCTAATATGAATAAAAAGAAAGAACAGAAGTCATCAGTTCTGCGCGACAATTTTAAGTTTACAAAATAAAAAGGAGAACCTTGGTTCTCCTTTTTCCACACACGCAATTTTTGAAACTAACTAGTTTACAACTTTCGCTGATTTTTTCTTAGATGATCTTGCCGCTAATTTCTCTGCTTTACGTGACATCAATACTCTATCGATGATGGCTTTGCCTTCTTTACGTAAATCATTTTCATATATAAAACGGTAAAATGCTTCCATTTCAGGAAGTTGACGAAATTTTTTAAAACTAGATGGTAACTGCTCTGCTGCTCCAGCTTGATCAGTAGTGCTGGCTGCTTTTGCTTTACGACTTGCTTTTACTTTTTCCATTCGAACTCCCAGTTAATTCGTACTTAATATAAGCTATATGAAGCATTGGGTCAATATGAAGCCTTTTCATGGTGCTAAGCATTCGATTTTTTTATGGATTTGCCAATCAACCATAGCGACGTGTAAAGTGATTTTACACTTTTAACAGACTGGTTTTGATGATTCTCGACGGTAAAGCACTCTCTCAAAAACTGAAGACACAGCTAAAACAGAAGGTAGATCATCTGGCAGAAAAGCCTGGTTTGGCTGTAGTTCTTGTAGGCGATAATCCCGCTAGCCACGTTTATGTGAACCACAAGGTAAAAGCATGCAGTGAGGTGGGTATACATTCTGAAAGATACCATGTACCAGCTGCGATCAAAGAGACCGACTTAAAGAAGTTAATAGAGGACCTCAATCTGAATCCCAAGATCCATGGTATTTTAGTACAGCTCCCATTGCCAGTTCATTTGCACACACAGACAGTATTGGATTGGGTGGACCCAAGTAAAGATGCAGATGCCATTGGAACTTTTAGAATGGGCCAGCTTTTAATCGGTAATCAAAAAATTGCGCCATGTACTCCCTCAGGAATCATCTCTTTGTTAGAGCAAAATGATTTTCCAGTACGTGGAAAGCATGTTGTCGTTATTGGTAGATCTACGATTGTAGGAAAGCCAATGGCTCAACTATTAGAACAAAAAAATGCAACCGTAACTCTTTGTCACTCTAAAACTGAAAACTTAAGAGAATTTACACAGACAGCTGACATTGTCATAGTGGCTGTTGGTAAAAAACAAATGTTTGGTAAAGAAGATTTTTCGCATAGGTCTGTTGTGGTTGATGTTGGAATGCATAGACTTGATGATGGTAAACTTTGCGGTGACGTTAGAACAGATGAAATCAAAAATTTTGTAAAAGCATATACTCCTGTGCCGGGTGGGGTAGGTCCGTTAACCATAGCTTACTTGTTACAAAACACATATATACTAAGCCAAGAGAAGAGGTAAGAATGTCTACCGAATTAAAACGCACTCATTTATTTCAAAATCACCTAAAGGCAAAAGGCCGCATGGTACCATTTGCTGGTTGGGAAATGCCTGTGCAGTACATCGGTTTGAAAGAAGAACACTTGAACGTAAGAAATAATGTGGGCCTTTTTGATGTCTCACATATGGGAGAGATTTTTTTTAGAGGACCGGATGCGGTTGAGGCATTGGATTTTATGACTACAAATGCGGTCTCAAGGCTTGAAGAAGGAAGGGCGCATTATTCTTTGATTCCAAATGAGCACGGTGGGATTGTGGATGATATCATTGTGTATTGTCTTAAAAAAAATCAAGAATACCTTGTTTGTGTGAATGCCTCTAATATCGAAAAAGATTATGCGCATTTTTTAAAGTATAACCGTGGTGCAGATATAAAAGATGAAAGTGATAGCTGGAGTCAAATTGCAGTGCAGGGGCCTAAGGCATTTTTACTCTTAGAAAGAATCTTTAAAATTACTACTACCGATATTGCTAGTTTTGAAATTCAAAAAGCTAAATATAAAAATGTCGAAGTACTTATCGCAAGAACTGGTTATACGGGCGAAGATGGAGTAGAAATTTTTATTCCTAACTCTGAAGTGTCTAGTTTGTGGGATGAGTTTTTAGAAAAAGGTAGTGATATATCGGTAATGCCAATCGGACTTGGGGCAAGGGATACCTTGCGTACTGAAGTAAAGTACCCGCTCTATGGACATGAACTCACTGATGAGACTTCTCCGTATGAAGCAATGCTTGGTTGGGTTGTGAAATTGGACAAGGGTGATTTTTTAGGAAAGGGCCACATCGAAAGAGTAAAGCAAGCGGGTCTTTCCCAGAAGTTAGTTAGCCTAGTGATGGAAGACAAGGGGATTCCAAGAGATGGTTATGAGCTGTTTTTAGAGAACGGTGAAAAAATAGGCAAGGTTACTAGTGGAACCATGTCCCCATCTATGGGGGTGGGCATCGCTATTGCCTACGTTCAAAGCAAATACACCGAAATTGGAACTCCGCTTTGGATTGATATTAGAGGTAGAAAAGCAAAGGCGAAAGTGGTAAAAACTCCACTTATAAAAAAGTAGGAGAGCAAATGGCATATTATCCAGATGATTTATATTATACAAAAGAACACGAATGGGCTTCTGTTGATGAGAACATAGTGACTGTAGGTATTACTGCTTTTGCCCAAGAAGGTCTTGGCGAAGTGGTTTATGTAGAACTGCCTGACTCTGGTCAGAAAGTAACTGCCGGTGAACCCTTTGGTGTTGTTGAGAGCGTTAAGGCAGTAAGTGACCTATATGCTCCAGTATCTGGCACTGTCATTCAAGTGAATGAAGGCTTAGGTGATAGCCCGGGCCCGATCAATGACTCTCCAATGGATGATGGCTGGTTGATAAAGATTGAAATGGATCACGAAAAAGAACTAATGAATCTTATGCGAGCTCCGGATTATAAAAAATTAATTGAGAAATAATTTACTTGTTTTGGACGTATGGCTTTGCTAATTTACGTCCACTACATGCCCAACTGGTGGAATTGGTAGACACACTAGACTTAGGATCTAGCGCGCAAGCATGGGGGTTCAAGTCCCTCGTTGGGCACCAAAAATATTAAAAGCTACCTTCGGGTGGCTTTTTTTATTTACGCTTCAAGTGCTCCTTAAAAATTTGTTCAATAGATTTAGATATAGAACTTGATGAGTTAAACCACTAAAGTTTTGACCAATAAAGTGTTTATAGGTTTTAATTAGTTATCTGGCTGATCAGTTTTAATTTAAATTAAGGAACCAAAAATGAAACCTTTTTTAGTGGTCATAGTTGTTGTGTGCATTTCCAGTTTTGCCTTTGCTCAAAATGATAAAGCTTGTTTGTTAGAAGGAAAGTTTGAGATGATGCGCCAAAAATTTGATATTAAGGATTGTGCGTTAAATGAAGGGTTAGATGCCAAAAGTTTTAAAGAAATGTGTAAATCATTTTCCCAGGGGGCAGCGGCCATGGGAGCTCCGCCGGCTAAAATTACTTATATGAGTAAATGTCCTGAAAAGGCTCAAGCGCAATGTAAAGGGTTTGCAGGTCAAAAGATAAACTTTTACTATTATAAGCGAGATGTGCAGTCATTAAAAGATACTAAAACCAGTTGTGGCTCTATGGGTGGTAAGTGGTCTAAACTTTAATAGAATTAGATTCTTTAGACTGCATTTTTAGGTTTGCAAGTCGGGGCAAAAGATTAATCTAGACGTCTGAGTTTATTACCACGTACAATTACTCTACCAACATTTAAAGGAGATTTTATGGCTAAAGGCGATAAACAAAAAAAAGATACTAAGGGTAAACCAAAGTTAACTACCAAAGAAAAACAAGATAAGAAAAAAGAAAAAGCCAAAAAAGCTGGTAAATAGTTTTTGTAACTACGAGCCTCCGTCTTAGCGATTCAAGCTTGGAGGCTCAAAATCTAGAGTACTAAAGCCTGTCGGCGTAAGTGGGATAAATTGTAGTAGAGCTATACTTAGCTTACATTAGTCTACGAGCATGTCATTTTTACATACCTTATACTCACAAATTCAGCGAGTTTTTATAGGACTCTGTTAGACGGGACCCCGGCCGTTAGTAATTTCAAATAAGGAATGTTATCACTTATTTGATTTTTAACATTCCAAAGGGAGTTTTAGTGAAGATGCTATTAACGGTTATTATTCTTGCTGCCAGCTTTTCAGCACACGCTATTGAAGTTTATAATTGTGATGTAACTGCTGATGCTAAGGTTCGAGACCCATATTCTTTTACAAAAAAAATGTTTATCTCGAAGGATTTTACTAATGTAATTGATTTTGGCGAAACAGATTTAAAACTGACTGTAAGAAATGGTAAGTTAAGTGGTTTAGTGAATGGTCAAACTAACTTTATTCTTAGAGGTACACCAGAGAGTGGATCGTTTGAGAGCGCTTATCATGTTGGTAGTGTTAGTTGCTCAAAGTCGGTTACTACGTCTTACATGCTACAGTTTAAGCCTTGGAAGCAATACTACACTTTAGATAAAGATTTATCAGATGGGCACATTCATAATTCAGTAACTGCGATAAACCTTTATATGAAGCATATCTGTTTTATAGGTGATTCAGATGCAGCCGCAGCAGCGATTTCTTCAAGACGTATATTAACTAAAGTTATTGATGCATATCAGATTGAAGTAAACTTCGAATACAACAGATGTGTTCCAGGTGCTGGTTCAGGGTCATACGATGATTACGAATGTGCAGAGTATGAAGTTTTACGTGTTAAATCTAAGGTGATCAACTGTAATGGTGATGGCACAGGTGACCCAAGGTCATAAGTCATTACTTTCTATATTTAATTTAATGAGCGCTCATCTCTCTTCTAGATGGGCTTTTTTATTTTAAAGATCAATTTGTCATTCTTACATACTCTATTTTCACAAATACAGTGAGTTTTTATAGGACTTGGTTAGAGGTTGCCCTCAGCATTAGTAATTATAAGTAGGGGGTGTTATCCATGTCCTGTTTTTAACATTCTAAAGGGAGTATTAGATGAAAATGCTATTAACTATCATAGTTCTTGCTATCGGTTTTTCAGCTCATGCAATAGAAATCTATAATTGCGACGTAACAGCTGATCCTAAAATTGGTGATCCGTACTCATTTACTAAAAAACTTTTTATTTCGAAAGATTTTACTAATCAAACTGATTTTCATAAAACCGATTTAAAATTAACTGTTAGAAATGGCAAGTTAGATGGATTTGTAAATGGCCAGCCTAACCATATTCTTAAAGGTACGCCAGAAAATGGGTATTTTGAAAGTGCGTATCATGTTGGTAGCGTTAGTTGCTCAAAGCCTGTTGCTACAGCGTATATGTTGCAGTTCAAGCCGTGGAAACAGTATTACACTTTAGATGAAAACTTATCTGTTGGCCATATTCTAAGCTCTGTAAATACAGCGAGTTTTTATCATAATAATATATGCTTCATCGGCGATGCAAATGCTGCGGCCGAGGCCATATCTTCTAACGCCTCTATTAAAACAAAGGTTTTAGACAGATATCAAGTACAGTTAACGTTTGATTATACAAGCTGCGTGCGTGGAACCGGTAGCTACGATAGCTTTGAGTGCGATGAATACAAGACTGAAACAGTTAAGAAAACCATACTAGATTGTATCAACGGTGACGGTACATGGGACCCTAGGTCATAGTCGTATCGTAGGTAATCTACTTTTAATAGTAGTAACCCTAGATCCTCTAAAACTAAAATTCTGACTACGCTCATTCTTTTTGGATGAGCGTTTTTGTTTTAAGCTCAATTGGCTTGATTTTTTCTTATCTTGAAAAATACTCCAAAAAACTGCTGATACATAAAGTACAGCAAACCCTGCAGCTAGAGCCATTGACCACCATAATAAGACTGTATAAACGTTATCAGTGTCCATAAGTAACCTCCTTTTCTAGTTTTAAGCATAGCAAAGATTAGGGTGGGTTTGATCAATATAACATCATAGAATTGTTAAGAAATCTTAATAATCAGCAAAGACTTGCCCCATTGTTATTAAGTCAGATTAGAAATGTCCCGATAAGAGATTATGAGCAAATATATGAAACTTATAGTACCTACTGTTTTAGTTGTAATGATCATTGGCTTTCAAAACTGTGCGGATTCTAGCTCAGTTGCTGAACAAGAGACTTACGTAAGTTTTGATAATGATAGCAACGATGTACTTAAGATCATGTCCGCAGAGTGCGATGAGGAAGCTTGCTACTTTGATTTAATGGATGCTGCCGCAGATACACTTGGTGTACCAAAAGTCTCAAGATCTCTCGTGGTTACATTTGCTGTAAACCCAGCGCTTAGATCTTTAATGGTGGATTTTACAGTAAGTCAGCAGGCTAAGGATTCTAACTTAAACGGCACCTCTATTTGCGACTTTGTCGTAAGGCAGGATAAAGAGGGCTATGTAGCTGTTTGCCCTCATAGCGTATCAGAAAAAGATGGGTTCTATATTCGTAGAAGATAAAAACAACTAAGAGTTGTTTTGGTGTTTACATATCTCGTTTCTAAGATTTTCTAAATAGTCTAATTCAAAGTCAGTAAATCCAGCTTGTATTCGTAAGTGACGACTAATCTTTTCGATTCGCTTTGGCATGCGCCAGCGCAATTTTCCCATTCGATCTGCAAAGTCTTGTTGTGAATCTATTTTTTCATCTTTACAAATAATTCGATACCACCTAGAGCCAAACTCCACATGTCCAACTTCTTCTGTTAAAATTGTTTTAGATATAGATTCTAGTGGGCTATCTAAAACTCCGCCCAATCGTTTTAAAAGTGTGTCACCGGCATCCAAGCCGCTTCCCTCTAAGTATCTGTGAACTATTAAGATTCTATCTAACAAACTATCACTTGCTGCTGTCGCTGACCAAAGCATCGTGTGGGCAGCCCAGTCACCCCACTTGAATCCTAGTTTGTCCATACCTTGTAAGCATAATTTTAAATGACTAGCTTCTGATAGTGTGATGGCAGCGAGTTCCTCACGGAAACCTACGGGTGCATCAGGAAATTCATTGAGTGTACGTAACCCCAGCTCCATTGCTTGTAATTCAATGCTTGCAAGGTCGTGCAGTAGACGAGCTTGTCCTTCTTTAGAGGATAAGCCTTTTTTTGGACTTAGTTGCCCTGGAATTAAAATCTCAAGATCACGTGCAGGGATAAGAGGGATATCTTCTCTTGCATAGCTTGATAAAGAACCTTCAACCGCTTGGTTAATATTTTCTAATTTTTTCCAGATATTTGGTTGGTTAAGTACCATGCTACCTTTTTAATTGAAGCAAAGATAATATGCAATAATTAGTAAGGCTCAAAGTATTTACTGAAATTTTCCTATGCTTTTTAGATCGATTGTGGAAGGCTTGCTGTATGAATATGTTTCAAGCTATTGTTTTAGCTGTTGTAGAGGGAATCACTGAGTTTTTACCAGTATCTTCTACGGGGCACTTGATTATCACATCATCTTTGATGGGGATCAATGAGGACCCTTTTACCAAAGCTTACACCGTCATCGTACAGTTTGGAGCGATCTTATCAGTACTCGTATTATATTGGAGATACTTTTTAACTTCCTGGTCTTTTTATAAAAAATTATTTATCGCTTTTTTGCCAGCAGCTGTTATTGGCTTGTTGGTAGTGGATAAAATTGATGCGATTTTAGGTAGCGTAGAGGTGGTTGCGTACTCTCTCATTCTTGGGGGAATATTTCTTATTTTATTTGAGCGCTATACGAAATTGCATGAAGGAAAAGATGTCAGTGAAGTCAAAAATATGTCGGCATTTAAAATTGGGTTTTATCAATGTTTAGCCTTTATTCCTGGAGTTTCCAGAAGTGCGGCCTCGATAGTCGGCGGCCTGTTTGAGGGATTAAATCGAAAAGCAGCGGCGGAGTTTTCATTTTTTTTAGGAGTTCCGACCTTAACTGGCGCCTGTTTTGTGAAGCTATATAAGGCCAGGGATGTTATTACCATGGATAACATAGGAATGCTTATTGTAGGGACTTTTGTTGCATTTATAGCTGCCACTTTAGCCATCAAATCATTCATTCAATTCCTGAATAAACATGGGTTTACCGCTTTTGGTATATATAGAATCATTGTAGGGATCACCCTGCTTGTGGTGCTGGCAGTCACTAAGCACTAAGACTTGCTTCGTCTTCTAGGGGTAGGGTAGTTTACAGACAAATAAATTCGGAGGATCAAAGATGGCTCAAAAACCAAACTTTATGAATTTTACTGTGGATCACATGACTCTGCTATTACACCCTAAACTGTATAGCGTATCCTATTCGATATTTAGAATTATTTTTGGCTCCACTCCAGATGATATTTTATATGAAAAAAGACGAAAAAATGCGAATGGTGAAGTTTCTATGACTTACGCTACACGTATCGGGCAGTGGGAAACTAATAGCAAGGATCCGCTGAACACAATCATAGCTGTAGTTCAACCGTCTGAGCCGGCTGATCAGCCCTCACATGTGCGTGATATGCTAGATGGTCACGAAAATGTAGCACATTGGCAACACATAGCGCTTCGTACACCAGACTTATTGGCATTTCATAAGCATGCCTTGGATAGAGGAGTGCAGTTTGTAACTCCAATTCTAAAAGATGATGAAGAGAATTTGATCCAGGCATTTTCAGGGGAGTGGTTTTATCCAGGAAGTAAACCATCGGGTTTGTTTTTTGAATTCTTACAGCGTGAACCAAGTGATGAGTCACTAGCTGCCATTCAAAAACAAAATAAGCAAAGCTGGTTTCGTGATGAAACTTTCTTGGGCCTTTACGGAGAAAAAGAAAAAGAGTACCGATCAGGCAAAGTAAAACCATTTTTATCAGAGGAACTTTTTAACGAAATTTTAAGTTATGTAGGTAAAAAACAAGTTTGGGAAATCACTGAAGATGATCTTTCTCAAATCGAAAAGATCATGCTGACTCATGGTAAAAAAAATAACTCATGAGTTTGAAGGTATTTGAATACAAAAATTGTAGTACTTGTAAAAAAGCTCTTAGATTTTTAGATGTAAATAAGATCAACTACAAGGCGATTCCAATTGTGGATAAACCACCCACAATTGGCGATTTAAAGAAAATGCTTGGTTTTCTTAAAAAAAATGAGGGGAGTATTAAAAATCTATTTAATACTTCAGGTGTTCAATATAGAGAGCTAAAGATAGCTGACAAACTAAAAGCAGGCATGAGTGAAGAGGTTTCTATAAAGCTACTTTCTGGCAATGGTAAGCTAATCAAGCGCCCATTTGTTTTAGGTGATGATTTTGGTATGGTTGGTTTTAAAGAAGACAATTGGACCAAGACCTTCAAAAAATAAATTACTGAATGCTAGGATCAAACTTTTTAGATGGTTTGCACTTATTAAATTTTTTAATTGGTCTATAAGTACTACTTCTTTCTGGGTCAAATGAACATTCGCTCTTATCTAAATTGTTTGCGCTGATATAACCATATCTAATTTTATGTAGCATCTTTTGAAATACAGGGCTTATATTCTTATGAATTTCTTCTACCACGAATTTAGGTTTTCTCGGGTTTCCATCGGCATAACCATTTTCACACATCTCATCATTCCAAGCTCTACTAAAACTCATTTTTTGAAATAATATTTTATATAGGGCTGCAAGATAACCAGTGCGGTCTTCTCCAACGGTACAATGAAAAAACAGGTTTTTAGATTTTGACTCTGAAATAGTCTTCATTATTTGTAACGCCTCAATGGTTTGTAGGCAGGCAGTTTCAAAGCTCGTGATATCTTTCCATTGAAAAGGGATCACAGTAATGTGATTTTTTTTGATTCCTTTATTTGTTAAAGCCGTAATTTCTTCTTCTGTAGATAAGTCTGCCAAGGTACTGTTTTTAAATATTAAGACGTCAGTGATTCCGATTTGTAATAATTCATCAAAATCTTGCTCAGTTCGAGGACGCATTCCCCGTACAAGGGCTCCAGAGGTGGCACCTTCAACAATGTGGGAGTTGGGTATGTTTAGGCCTTCGACTTGAGACGGGAAAGGGGATACCAAACTAAAGCTAAATTGTAATGAAAATAGAAATAATAGCACATGGCCCCCTAAGTATCAGAAACTACTAGCGTATAAAAAAACAGGTGGCAAATACAGGGGTCAACCCTGTAAATTAAAGACGATACAGACATTACATTTTTATATAGAAACTAGTCTGTTTCAAACCAGATTCTCATTGGTATTTTAATTAGTATAAGTTAGACTATTGGAGGTTACTTTTTATAGCCATGGTGGTTTTAAAAGGTCCACAAAACTACTTTTTTTAGAGCATTTGATTCTAAAAGAAGAAAAGGAGAAATATGAGTTCATCTAATTCGGGCATTAGTCCCCGTCAACAAGCCCTTACATCTTCACTTAAACGAGAAAAAATTATTGTCGAGAAACCTGGTCCGATTTCTCAATACTTTGGGTCACTCACTTTTGATTTAGCAAAAATGCGTGAAAAATTGCCAAAAGAAAGTTACCAAAATTTAATTAAAACTTTAGAGCAGGGTAAAAAATTAAACCGCGACTCTGCAGATGCGATTGCCACCAGTATAAAAGAGTGGGCAGTAACACAGGGAGCAACTCACTTTTGTCACTGGTTTCAACCAATGACTGGATTGACGGCAGAAAAACATGATTCATTTATAACTATACAATATAGCAATCACTCTGAATTAAAGGTAATTGAGCATTTCAGTGGTTCGCAATTGATTCAAGGTGAGCCTGATGCTTCTAGCTTTCCATCTGGCGGCATGAGATCTACATTTGAAGCCAGAGGTTATACGGCATGGGATCCTTCTTCTCCAATTTTTATTATAGAAGAAGAAAATACTAGGACCTTATGTATACCATCGGTATTTTTTGGGTATCACGGCCAAGCTCTTGATAACAAGACGCCACTTCTTAGATCAGTAGAGTCGTTATCCACGCAGGCCTGCGAATTTTTAAAATTAATTGGCGATGTGGATGTAAAAAAAATCTCTGCTACTCTTGGGTGTGAGCAAGAATATTTTTTGATTGATAAAAACTTTGTGGCTTTACGACCAGATATTATCATGAGCGGTAGGTCCTTATTAGGAGCAGCATCAACAAGAGGACAGCAGCTAGAGGATCATTACTTTGGATCTATCCCAGGACGTGTAAAAGCTTACATGCAAGATGTTGAAACAGAACTATACAAATTAGGAATTCCGGTTAAGACCAGACACAATGAGGTTGCGCCAAGTCAGTTCGAATTAGCTCCAATTTTTGAAGATGCTAATATTGCATCCGACCACAATACTATATCAATGGAAGTACTAAAACGTGTGGCCTTAAAACATGGCCTAGTTTGCCTCTTACATGAGAAGCCATTTGCTGGCATCAATGGAAGTGGTAAGCATAACAACTGGAGTATGTCTAACGACAAAGGGGAAAACCTCTTAGAGCCAGGCACGACACCGCACCAAAACATTAGATTTTTAATGGTATTATCAGTTATTTTAAAAGCGGTACACAAGCATGCAGCAGCTCTTCGAGCTAGTATTGCCACTCCTGGTAATGATCATCGCTTGGGTGCGAATGAGGCTCCACCGGCTATTATCTCTGTCTTCTTAGGGCAAACTCTTAGTAAAATCTTAAATGATATTGAAGCTGGAAAAGTAGAAGAGGCAACTCCTGCGGCAATCATCGATTTAGGAGTTGCAAGACTTCCTGAGGTAGCAAGAGACAATACTGATCGCAATAGAACATCTCCATTTGCTTTTACTGGAAATAAGTTTGAGTTCAGAGCTGTGGGTTCTTCCGCTAACGTATCTGTGCCAGCTTCGTTTTTAAATGCGGCTGTCGCTCAAGAATTTAAAGACGCAGCTGATCGTCTGAAGGTTTTGTTAAAACAAAAAGATAGCAGGGATGAGGCGGTAATGGAACTTGTTCGTCAGCTAGTAGTTGAATCTAAAGACGTTAGATTTGATGGTAATGGTTATTCTGATGAGTGGAAGGTTGAGGCTAAAAAACGTGGTCTTCCTATTTTAAGTAATACAGCTGAGGCTCTTCCCGTTTTAAAAGATGATTCAGTTACTTCATTTTTGGTAGAGCAAAAAGTCTTAAGTAAAGAAGAGATAGAAAGTCGTTTCCATATCATGGTGGAGCGTTACAATAAAACTCTTGAAATTGAAGCTTATAGCTTATTTGAGATGGTAACTAATCAAATTATACCAGTGGTAGAGAAACAACTGTCTGCATTGTATGAGATGCAGGTTGGTATCCAGTCGAAGGGACTTAAAACACAATATAGCTCTCGTGTTACTACACTTGAGAATACTTTTGAGGCCCTATTAGAGAGTACTAAGACTCTAGAGTTCAAGATCGAAAAAATTGCAGGTTTAGGCGAAGAAGATAAGATGAAATATATTTCTTCAGAAATTATACCAGCAATGGAAGCTGTTAGGGCCGCTAGTGATAAATCAGAGTTGCTAGTAGCTGATGAATTATGGCCGCTACCTAAATATCGCGAGATGCTGTTCTCTATTGGTTTATCTTAAAGGTACCCGGTTCCTTTTTCGGGTCACACCGTGTTATTTAATTGAAAATTGCATTAAAGTCCGAGTAATCAACTCGGGCTTTTTTGTTTAGTGAAAAAATCACAGGTAATACTTCTTAGGCTTTGACTGTTAGCTAGCTCACATGACAAGTATATCTCTATGAAACTTAGGTTTGAGCCGGCTTCTATTCATTCTTCATTTAGTGATACTGGTGTCACAGACTGGAAGTCATGGACCTGGCAGGTTAGAAACTCTTTAAAAACAAAAGAGCAGTTTCAAAAGGTCTATTCTTTACAAAAGGGGGAGGCAGAAGCATTTGAAAATAAAAACTTTCAAATCCAAGTAACCCCTTATTATGCATCATTATGTACAAATAATTCTAACGATCCTATTCGTAAGATTTTAATGCCACAAAATAAAGAGTTACAAGTTACGTATCAGCAGATGCTGGATCCGTTAGGAGAAAGAAATAATAACCCTAGCCCACGAATCATCCATAGATATCCTGATCGACTTTTGTTTTTGGTAACAGATTATTGTTCAGTGTATTGCCGTTATTGCACAAGAAAACACTTTACAGGTAAAGAACAGGTTTTTCCAAGAGCTGATGAGTATCAATCTGGTTTAGACTACATAAAAAATCACACTGGGGTCCGTGAAGTGATTTTATCTGGTGGTGATCCATTAACATTGTCGGACCAGCGCTTACTTCAGGTGGTTAAAGATTTGCGAGCTATTGATCATGTTGAAATCATTCGTATCGGTACAAGGATGCCAGTAGTTTGTCCTATGCGAATTAGTGAAGAGTTGGTGGCAGAGTTAAAAAAACATGGCCCAATATATTTTATGCTACATTTCAATCATCCCAAAGAAATAACAAAAGAGGCGAGTGAAGCGATTGCGCTACTTGTTGATAATGGTATGCCATGTTTTAACCAGATGGTTCTATTAAATGGAGTCAATAATGATGCCTCTATCGTACAAGCTTTATCACGTAGGCTTTTGTATTTGCGAGTAAAACCATATTATATGTTTCAGTGTGATCCTTCAGAGGGTACGGACCATTTACGAACATCAGTAGAAGACTCACTACAAATTCAAAAAGAACTTTGGGGTAATTTGTCAGGTCTTGCTATGCCTAATTTATCTTTAGATATACCTGGTGGTGGTGGCAAGACAACATATGTACCTAATTTTGAAGTTTATAAAGATAAGAACGTTAGATCCTTTGTTGGTTGGGATGGAGTCAGTGCAGATTACATCAGCCCATTAGCTCACGAAATCCTAAAACCCATCGATGCTACTGAATACAAAGCAGAGTGGGATGCACTTAAGGGGGCAAAGTTAAACCCTCTCGAGCCTAGCAAACTTAGCGATAAAAGTTTTCAAGAAGTTCCCAGTAAATAATATCGAGACTCGGGCATCTTCCCCGTGGCCTTGTACTTCATTAACAGTGCCCACTCCAAATGAAGGGTGTCTGACCTTCATACCCTTCGAAAACCCATTGTCAGTTTGATGACTAATTTCATCATAATACGTAGTGGTTTGATCGAACTCATCGTAATCATTACGCTGGTATGGTTTTTGGTACTGCGTTTGAAACTGTGATGTCGGTTGTTTAATGGCAGTGCTATGTAATTTAAATTCATCTGGTATTTCTTCAATGAACCTAGAAGGGGAGTTGTATTGCGTGTTTCCCCACACCGTTCGTTTTTTTGCGTATAGTAAGCAAAGCTGTTTTTCTGCTCTAGTCATTCCCACGTATGCTAATCTTCTTTCTTCTTCAAGATCAGTTTCGTCGTCACTTTCAATCTTTTGATGAGAAGGAAACACACCCTCTTCTAGCCCCACAATAAACACGTAGGGAAACTCTAATCCCTTTGATATATGCAGAGTCATTAGATGGACACAGTCTTCATCACCCTTGATCTGATCTTGGTCTGACACTAGTGCCATTTCTTCTAAAAAGTTTTCTAGTATTGCTTCTTGCCCGCGTTCTTTTTCAAATTGCTTGATGGCGTTCAAAAGTTCTTCTAAGTTTTCAAGACGCGCTTTAGCCTCTAAGCTGTCATCTTGCTTTAATTTTAATTCATAGCCGGATTTATCTAGAACCTCTAAATAAAATTCAGAGATACTTAGTTTGTTCTTTTTGCGAGCAAGCTCTTCTACCAATCGTAAAAAATTTAGTATTTTAGCACTGGTGGATTTATTTAAAACTCCAGTGGTACAAGCAATTTTAGCGGCATCAAACATCGAAAGCTTATTTTCGTTCGAGATCACCATGACTTTGTCCATGGTAGTCTTTCCAATACCACGTCCTGGGACATTAATTATTCTTCTAAAAGCTGCATCGTCATTTAAGTTGGTGCTTAAGCGCAGGTACGATATGGCATCTTTAATTTCCATTCTTTCATAAAAGCGTAAGCCGCCAACAATTTTGTAAGGCATGGCTTTTGCGCGCAATTGATCTTCTAAAACCCGAGATTGCGCATTGGTTCTATAAAAGATAGCAATGTCTTTAGGTTTTGATTTGTTTTCTCGTAATATTGTATCGATAGAGTTTACTACAAACTTTGCTTCAGCGTATTCATCCAGCTCTTCGCGAACTACAATGGGATCACCAGCAGCATTACTGGTAAATAAAACCTTATCTTTTCTTTGCGTATTATTTTGAATTAAATGGCTGGCTGCCGTTACTATATTTTTTGTAGAGCGGTAGTTTTCTTCGAGCTTTACTGTTTTTGCGCCTTTAAAATCTTTTTCAAAGCTAAGGATGTTTTGAATATCAGCTCCGCGCCAACTGTAAATTGACTGATCTTCATCGCCAACCACACACAGGTTATTATGCCCTTGCCCTAACATCTTAATAATATTGTATTGTACATTATTTGTGTCTTGATACTCATCTACCATGATGTACTGAAATTTTTGTTGGTACCGCTGTAGTACTTCAGGATTGGATGTAAATACTTCTTTTGTTTTTAAAAGTAAATCATCAAAATCTAGAGCATTTGCACGCTTCATATCTTCTTCATAGGAGGCGTACACTGCTAAGGTGCGCTTGTCTAAAAACTGTGGGTGTTCATTGGCAATAATCTCGGGTGTATAGCCATATGTTTTTGCCCAGGATATTTTTTTAGCAAAAATTTTAGCGGGATATATCTTTTCGTCTATTTTTAAGCCGTGTAGTGTTTTTTTTATCTGTGAAGTAACATCACTAGGGTCGTAGATGGTAAAAGATTTTGAATACCCAATCTGTTCGATCGTATCTCTTAAGATTCTTACGCAAATAGAGTGAAATGTACTGATCCATAATTGGGTGACTACTTTAACATCAAAACGGTTTAGTATTTTAAATACACGATCTTCCATTTCACGTGCCGCTTTATTTGTAAATGTAACAGCCAATATGTTTTCGGGTGCGGTTACGCCCTGTAAAACAAGATTAGCGAATCGATAGGTCAAAACTCGAGTTTTGCCTGAGCCTGCTCCAGCCAAAATGAGCAGAGGGCCTTCAAGTGTGTCGACAGCCTCAAACTGCTGAGGATTGAGCTCTGCCTTAAAATTTGATTGAGTGTCTACCAATTTGTGTCACCTTGCGTGTGGGGTTCTTAAGTGGCCTCGTAAGTACTTGATTTTTCTTACAAAAAAAAAGTGATTTGGCAAGTAAAATGGTCTTTTGCTTGCAGTAGCTTTAATGATAATAGTAATAATAACGCCGGAAGACGATGATGAAAATATACCTAATTTTAGTGCCTTTATTTTTAGTAGTTGCGTGCAGCAAACGAGTTGAAGATGACAGCTTCAAGGTCCTTATACCGTGGCCGACCGAGTCTGGCGGACATAGTTTGCA
>JBBKWS010000205.1:0-4341 GCA_037969075.1 Bdellovibrionales bacterium
AGACTCAGCGTCACTCACTTGCTCTTCAACAAGTTGTACGGCAAGGGCGCAGTACTGTGATCCACCGTTTAGATCAGCCATGTAAGCAGCATCGATTGCAGCAAAGCCGTATGGGTTTGCGCCATTTACTTTACCATCTACATAGTTTTTAAATCTAGTATATTTACTAGATGAGGTATTAACATAGGATAGATCAATGATCAGACCACTTCCTGAAGGAGGAGCGGTTTCAACGACACATGTTGAAAATCTATAGCTACCACTTAAATTTCCATTATTGCAAATGCGGTTTTCTTCCGTGCATGTTTGTCCTGCTGGTACACTAGCACTTGCATAGGCACGAACATTTTGCCCGTTAGCAATCACACCACCCCAAGGTAGGGTGCAAGAAGATGCCGGCGCTTCTGCACAAGCTTGATATTGAAAGCTACCAGAAAGGCTTCTGTTTACACATTCGCGAATTTCAGAAATGCAAGTTCCGCCAACGGGGACAGATGGCACTTGAAAGGCGGGGATAAATTCGCCAGCTCCTAAGTTTCCGCCCCAGGGTAATTGGCAAATAGGTTTAGTTCCAGCTTCATTTTCAGAGGCTATATTTTTAATAGACTCAAAGCCACCGCTGCAATTTTGATTAAGTACTGCTATGGAAAATAAAGAAAATATAAATACTATTTTTTTAAAGAAAGCTTTGATAAATAACCCCAAAAGATAAATTTTGCGCTGATGATCAGTATACATTATGTATCGGCCAGGCACCAATTTATCTCAAGGTAAGACAGGTTTTTTTACGTCTCAAATTGAGACATTTTATCTAAAATTTATAGCTAGCTAAGACCTGCCGTATTGATTTGGTTTTTTAATTTTTACATCTAATTCTTTTGCCGCATGCATGGGCCAGTAAGGATCACGCAAAAATTCGCGGGCCATAAATATGGCATCTGCTTTTTCTTCTAAAAGAATTGATTCTGCGTGCTTGGCTTCAGTGATTAAACCAACCGCTGCGGTTAATATCTTGCTGTCTTTACGAACTCTATCCGAAAATGGGACTTGGTAGCCAGGCTCCAATTTTATTTTTGGATTAGGGATCGATCCACCACTTGAGCAATCGATAAGATCATAACCAAGTTCTTTTAGTTTTTTAGTAAATGTAACCGAATCATTAAGGTTCCAAGAATTAGAATCCTCACTCCAATCAGTGGCAGAAATTCTTGCAAAAAGTGGTAAATCCTTTGGCCACTTTTCTCGAACGGCTTTTGCTACCTCTAAAGGAAAACGCATGCGATTTTCTAAACTTTCGCCGTAGTTATCTTTTCTTTGATTTGAAATAGGCGATAAAAACTCATGGAGTAAATAACCATGCGCCATATGCACTTCTAAAACTTGAAAGCCTGCTTTTAAACTTCTCTCGGTCGCACTGATAAAATCAGCCATTACTTTTTTTAAATCAACGTCCGTCATTTCTTTAGGGGGTGGGTCATCACTATTAAACGGGATCGCACTTGGTCCAAGACTTTGCCAGCCGCCATCAGTGGGACTAACTAGATCGTGTCCCTTCCACGGAGCAGAGGTAGATGCCTTTCTTCCAGCATGGGCAATTTGGATCGCACTGACTGAACCTTGTTCGTGCATAAAATCAGTGATTCGTTTAAAACCAGGGATGTGTGCATCCGACCAAATTCCACTATCATCGGGAGAGATTCTTCCTTCAGGGGAAACGGCAGTGGCCTCAACCATTACAAGACCGGCTCCACCGACGGCGCGACTGCCTAAGTGTACAAAATGCCAATCGGTAGGGTGACCATCAACACTTGAATACTGGCACATGGGAGAAACCCAAATACGGTTTTTAATTTCGATGGATTTAATTTTTAGAGGCGTGAATAATTTTGATGACATAATACTGTCCTTTTTGAAAATTAAACGTATTGTACTCTACTTTTATTAAGCCGGAAAGGATTGGCTGTTATTTTGAAGTTTGCTATCGGATGAGTTAGTTCAGTTCGATGCAATGTTCTGAAGTCTAGTTAATAAATATTCTAACATACTGAAACTATTATTGATTTATTCTTACGCACCTTATAACTAAGTTTTTAGTTGATAGCAACTAAACTCTTAGTTAGTCTTTTGTGTATTGGAGTTAGAATGAAAAAAACTAAGAGCAAAGAATCTGATACAAAGCTAATGACTGAAACCGAGCTGGAGTTAATGACAATCCTTTGGAAGTTAAAAGAGGGTTCGGTTGCGGACGTGATCGAAAGTCTTCCTAAAGAAAGGGATCTTGCATACACTTCTGTTTCGACCATTCTTAGGATCTTGGAACAAAAAAATATTTTAAAAGCTCGCAAAGAAGGTCGTGGTCATATCTATGTTCCACAAATCAAAAAATCAGACTATGAAGCAAAAACTGTAAAACATGTTGTAGATCGGGTGTTTGATGGAACTCCTGTTGCTTTAGTTCGTCAGCTTTTAGATTCTGGTCAACTGGATGAAAGCGATTTGAAAGAGCTAAAAAATTTAATCGATCAAGCGGGGAGTAAAAAATGAGTTTAGCTCAGACTCTTTCAACTTATATGAGTGCGAATCTTTTGATCCTGATCGGATTTTTAGGGCTTGGTTTGTTTTCTTTGATCTTAAAAAAAATAAAAATGAAAATCGGAGCTGCATACGAACTTAAGCTGCATTATGCAGTGATGCTGTCTGTTTTTGGGCTGACTTTGATTCATCCGCTTCTTCCTAAAAGCGAAATTTTCTCGCCAGCGGCAAAAGTTTGGTCTGCGCAATCAATTAACAGTTTTGGAGAAGAGTATACGGCTACCAATGTAGGTGGGTATTTAAGTCTTCCAAGTTCTGCTGGTATGTCTACTGTGCAAGCTGATCAGGTTGTGATTGTTTGGTTTATTTTAGGAACTGTTCTACTTTTATTAGGTGGTATTTTTATTTTTAAAGATCTAGCCACACTTTTTGGAATTAAAAAACATTCTTTTTTGGTTCGAAAAATTGGTTGTGTTCGAATTTATATAAATGATTCTATTCAAGTCCCGTTTTCATTTTGGCTACCTGGGCAAGCCAATGTCATTGTTCCATCTTCTTTGCTGGATAGACGCAAAGAATATCAAATGGCAATTGCTCATGAATTGCAACATCATCGTCACCACGATACGAAGTGGGTCTATGCGATGTGGGGACTGCGACTTATTTGCATTATTAACCCAGCTGTTCATTTGTGGAACCGCTGGATTTCAGAATTACAAGAATTTGCCTGCGATGAGACGCTGGTCGACCAAAACAAAGTCGAGTCTCAGGCTTATGCACGCCTCCTCATTGGGGTGGCGAAAACCGCAATCGATCAGAAATATGTTCCTGTTTGCGCGACAGGACTCACATTTATGACCGAAGGCAATTTACTCAAAAGGAGAATAGAAAAAATGTTAACAAAAACATCAAACAAACTAGGACGGTCGATCAGTGTTTCGGTCGGACTTCTTATTGCATCAGTAATGACGGCTACAGCCTTTGCTTCAAAAGGCTTAGTGCAAGATCGTAGAGTCAGTATGTCACAAGCGAAAGCGATGGTAGCAAAGTCGCAAAGTGAAAGCGATTTTCCAGTAGTTGTTAATGACTTAGTGCTAAAGCAACTCAACAGATATATCGGGACCCCAGAGGGACGTGAGTTTATGCGAAAAGCACTAGGTCAAATGGAAGCTCATAAAGAAGTGATCCGCAGTTATTTACAGAAGTATAATATGCCCTTAGAACTTCTTGCAGTACCCATTATCGAATCAGGCTATGTAAACTTGGTTCCTAAGGATATCGCAAGGGCGGCTGGTTTGTGGCAAATCATTCAAACGACTGCTTGGGGATATGGCCTGCAGGTTTGGGATCAAGTTGATGAGAGACTAGACATCGAAAAATCAACGGATGCTGCCCTAAGGTTATTATTAGCAAATAGAGTACGATTTAAAAAATGGGATCTGTCATTAATTGCCTACAATGCAGGGGAAAAAATTGTAAGTAAAGGAATCCTAAAGACACAATCCCATGATGCCTGGAAACTTATTCGTAATGGCTATGAGGGTAATAAAGATTACTTAGCAAAAGTAATGGCCGCCATCATAATTATGCGTAATCCAGAATCGGTAGAATAAAAGAGTTGGGGCTCTTCTTCGGAAGAGTCTCAATCAACATCAAATTTAAATTCATGATTCTAATAAATTTGAAGCCAAAACGTAAAAAACCAAGCTCAATAGGCTTGGTTTTTTAATATCAGGTGGCGTCCCCAACGGGATTTGAACCCGTGTCTCTACCGTGAAAGGGTAGCATCCTAGGCCACTAGACGATAGG
>JBBKWS010000206.1:0-2565 GCA_037969075.1 Bdellovibrionales bacterium
TTTACACTCATCTTTTTATAGATGTTTGTAAGGTGAAATTTTACCGTCTTTTCTGTAACAAACAATTGGTTTGCAACTTCCTTGTTGGACAGACCCTTCACTACTAACTCTGCTACTTCGGCCTCTCTATTAGATAGACCTTTTTGTGTGAGGATATCTCTGAGCATCCGTGCTCCCCCTGTTAAATGGTTTTTTTGTTTTTTTAAATGGAATTTTACTTCCCCTATATAAAAGTCTTACAAAGATTAAAGGTATTCGCAAGGCCTTATGTCTTAATTCAAAAAAAAACTAGACCGATGATTGTCGGGGCTGGTCAATAGAATGATTTTTTAGATTTTTATGTGGTTTTGATGTAAGACACTAATCATTTTTGTTCGGTTAATATTTAAAATATTTTCAAAAAATACAGCCACTTAGCACTGTATTTTTTAAATATTAAAGCGCGTCGTTATTAGCTAAATCCTTTAGACTTACTAAGTAATTTAAAGCCTGAATCGGGGTCATACCTTCGACTTCAACTGCTTTTAACTCATTCATCCAAGCTGGACTTACTGCCTCAACGTCTTGAGAAAATAAATCCATCTGCTTGTGCTGTGTAATACTTCGCCCTTCTTTTTCAAGAGATTCTAAAATCGATTTTGCTCTTTCAGTAATACTTTTGGGAAGTCCTGCTAGTTTTGCTACATGTATTCCGTAGGACTTATTTGCAGCTCCTTCTTTTAGTTTATATAAAAATTTTAAGTCTCCCCCATTATCAGAAATAGACATATGGGCATTCTTTAAGCGCACATTTGTCTGAGCAATACGAGTAAGCTCATGATAATGAGTGGCAAAGAGTCCATAAGACGAATTCTTATGTAACATTTCTTCTAATATTGCCTGCGCTAAACTCATACCATCAAATGTACTAGTACCTCGCCCAATTTCATCCATGATCACTAGTGATTTTGGAGTTATTGAATTAAAAATTTCAGCTGTCTCTACCATTTCTACCATAAAAGTAGACAGCCCTTCAGCCAAGGAATCTGACGCCCCAATTCTTGTGAATATTCGGTCAATAATTGGGAGCTCTGCCATCGTAGCAGGAACATACGCACCCATCTGAGCTAAGATCTGACAAGTGGCAACTTGCCGCATGATAGTACTTTTACCTGCCATATTTGGACCGGTTAATAAAAAGACCTCGCCTGAAGACATCTCTATATCATTGGGCACAAAAACTTCTTTTAACATTTGCTCAATCACAGGGTGTCTTAAGCCCGTCACTTTTATTTTTTTATTATCTGCTAGTGATGGTCTAACATATTTTCTTTCAGTCGCAAGGTAAGCCAGAGATGTATACACATCCATTTCAGCCCACTGCCCAGCTACATCTATAAGATGAGCGGCACTTCTTAATACTTTTTCTTTTACGTCTTTAAATACTGCATTTTCTAATTCAAACCTTTTAGCTCTAGCCGAGAGAATCTTTGTTTCAAGCTCCTGTAAAGCATCTGTAGTGTAACGTTCAGCATTTGTTAGCGTTTGCTTACGGATGTAATTTTTAGGTATTTTATCCTTATGGGTATTTGTGACCTCTATATAATAGCCAAAAACCTGGTTGTATCTAATTTTTAAAGACGCAATCCCTGTGGCCGCGCGCTCAGCTTCTTCCATTTGTAAGATTTTATCTTCACCGTTAGTAGTTAAATCAATCCATTCATCAAGACCTGATTGAAAGCCTTTTTTAATAAAGTATTCTTTATTAAAGTGTAGTGGCACCTCATCCATAAACGCCGAAGATACTAAGGAGACTATTTGATCCGCAGCTCTGATGCCACTTTCACTGTAATTATAAAACTTTGTCTTGGCAGCTAAGATCAAACCTTCTTCTAAAGATTGAGATAAAGATAAAATGTCCCTGGGATTAGCATTAGGATGACAGATCTTTCCAAGTCGTCTTTCGATGTCACCTATATTGGATAAATGATCTCTAATTACTTTTACACCAGGACTCTTTGTGGATGGATTAAAATTTTCTATCCAAAAGGTGATCTGCTGTTGCCTGTTCTCGATGCTTTGCAAATCTAATAGTGGAAACAATAACCATTGCCTAAGTTTTCTAGCTCCGGTTGAAGTTTTCGTACGATCAATGGCATGAAGAAGCGAGCCCTGTTTTTCTCCGGCGTAAGTTTCAAGCACCTCTAGATGCTTTACAGTGTTCGCGCGCATCTGAAGGTATTTTTGCAAATGGCGCTTTTCGACTTTTGTGATAGCAACAATTGCGTCTGCCCCTTGCATAGATACTGCGTAAGACAAGAGTCTGATCACAGCAGCTGGAACCTCACCCACTATCTTTACAATTGAATTTACATCATCACCACTTGGCTCATAACTACTAACAAAGGGACCGCCTACTTGCTTTTTACTGGATAAATATATTTTTTTTATTTCTTCTGAAAGCACTAACTCTGCTGGCCTCAGTGAATCTAATAAATCTTTCTTGTCATCATCAGATGCTGATAAAAAGTAAAAAACTTCTCCGGTTGTCGCTTCAAAAAATGCAACGGTCTCTTTATCATAAGA
>JBBKWS010000207.1:0-14891 GCA_037969075.1 Bdellovibrionales bacterium
ACCTGTACGTTACTTGTCGAGGTGGACATCACTAGAAACACTAGAATGATTGTGAACATATCAACCATTGCTGTTAAGTTTAATTCAGTATGTGCTTCACGCATTCTATATTTTTTCAATACAGATCTCATTTATCCCTCAATCACATTGCCAAATGTTATATTTGGAAACATCGCTCTAGTTTTCACCGCTTGATTGCTTTCTTTATCAATGAATTGAAATTCATCTTCTTCTTGTTTAGCTGCCCTAGCTTCATCCATCACTTGTACGATGTCTTGATATACAACACCCTCTTCTGGGTAAATTTCTACCGAAAACACCTGTGCATTTGATTTTTTAACATCAACTAATTTCTGATGAATAGTATTTAAATCGTAAACACCCTCTTTGGTTGCAAAACTAATGCTGCTGAGCTTACCACCCTTATCAATAATATCTAGTTTGGCCGTTTTGTTATTATATAAATGTAGTTTCAATATAACGGATCTTTCTTTTTTATCGTTTTCGATGGCATTAGCAACTGGCTGTGGAACTGGTGCGTCGAGAACTACCAGTTTTGCAAATGCAATTGATAACAACATCATTGGAATCAAAGAAACCATTATATCTAGCATTGGTGCTAAATTTAGATCAAATGTCGAATCTTCGATTCTCTGTTTTAGTGCTAAACGTCTACGTCCCATATTTTACCCCGTTACCATTAAAACTATTCTAAGAAGCTTTGTTGCCCGTTGCTGGTGGTTCTTTTTTAGACTTACCACTATAAACTCCGGCTGACTCAAAACCTCTATAGTTTCTAGCCGAAAGCATATCTAGTAACTTTGCACTAGAACCAGTGAGTGATTCGATAACCGCCGACTGTCTTGCGTGCAGAATCGAATAAATTACGATTATTGGTATCGCCATACATAGACCGTAAGCAGTATGGTTCATCGATATTGAAATACCTTGTGCTAGCAGTGTTTGTTTTTGCGAAGGATCTGCAAACGATAAAGCTTGAAACGACATAATCAGACCTGTGATGGTACCAAATAAACCTAGCAACATAGATACGTTGGCTGTCATGGATAAATACCCTAATTTTTTTGTTAATGAGGGTATTACTTCTGATAGTGATATATCAAGTGCTTGATGCATAGCTTCGTCATCTCGATCTGCACGCTCTAGAACTGCCTTAGCGACTCTTCCAAATGGTGCTTCACTGTGACTTGCAGCAAAACTAACTGCCTCATCTATTTTATCAACAAGCACATAGCCCTTGATCTTCTCAAGAAACGTTTGTGTATCTAACCTTGCCTTAAAATATAGTGCCTGAACGCGATTGACTATAATCACTATTGAAAATAGCGCTATCCCAATCATGCCGAACTCTACCCCATGGGAGAGTAATTGTATAATATCCTTCATCGACGACTCCTTTTAACGTGCCATTAATTTTTAAGCTTGGGAGTGTCTAATAGACACAACTCCAAAACATGTTTAATCCATCTAGTTGCTTGCTCGAGTGTACATGCTGAAGTTGAGCAGAAATTTAATTACGAAATCTTTTTTGTTAAATCACAGATGCTTTTTTTTGCAGTGTCATTAAGATGCATAAATTTAACTATATATTCCACCTCTTGTTTTTTATTTCTAATTGTTTGCGAATATGATTTATTTACAATTTCACAGGCAGCATTAAAGGCCGGTAGGTCGTCATTACCCTTGTGATGAATTACTACTTTGTCGCCAGGGGCTAGCATTGAATAGGCTATTTTAACTCTTGCGCCGCCCTCACTTAATTGTAAGTAAGTGCCGCTGAAGAGCTCAGCCGAATCACTTACCATAATATCACTTTTATAATTAACACGCCGATGCTCTCTTTTTAAAAAAGCTTCTTTATTTTCTTTTATCATCGCCACCATTTTTTCTGGTGAAAATTCTCTAAGCTCAGCAATACGTGTCCATTTTGCCATTTTGTCATTCCATACAAAATCGAACTCATAGGCCTGTCTTTCTTGTAGCATTTTGATCATTCCAAGATATGTAAATGGACCAAGCTTCTTATCTTCCCTTAATAAAAACCACTCTTCCGAGTCTGTGCTACTTGTATTCACATTTAACTGTGACGACTCTTCAACCTTGGGAGCTGCCGTTGGTTTTTTTGATTTTAACTGATCAATAACTGGCTTGAATTCTATTAGCGGAAGCCAGTCCTTATCACTATCTATATATATATAGTCAGTAATAGCTATTTCGCCGCTGGCAAATGCCAACAAGATCTGTTCCACGGTAAATGGACCAATCTCTTTACTATTTTTTGAAATAGCATAGGTCTTCTGCATTTTGGGCTGCCTCCAAATCTTAATCAAAACTACCATCGGTCCTTTCAACAGTAGTCTTAACGCTGATTATAAACGATATTCACGCAGTTACGCAGATTTTTTTTGATTCAACTCGCTTTGATACAAGTCTCAACTCATAATGAGAAAATTTAAATTACTGTCTCATATTGAGCGAAATGTTAATAAATCTTATTGTTTGTTCTGATATCATGTTAATCTAGACGAAAGTTAATATATATTAGGTCTAATCTGTATGTACTCTCTCCGACCTAAATAGCCAATCAGTTGACTGGCTTTTACTGGAGGGAATATGTTGTTACGTAAGCTGTACGTTCTCGTGATTTCAACACTGTTTATGATATCCTGCTCGGATGACGAAGCGTCGTTTTCATTATTACCAGATTCTGATACCTTTCAACAAACAACAGGTAGCTTTAATAACAAGTTAGATATTCTATTTGTTATCGATGACTCGGGATCAATGGCACCGTATCAAACTAACTTAAGTAATAACTTCAGCGCATTCATTAATGACTTTATCACTAAAGGATATGACTTTAGAATTGCTGTAATAACTAGTTCCGCATGGGAAGCTGGTTTTTACGCTGCAGGCTCTTCACAGAACCGTGCAAGATTCAGAAGTGCATCTGGAAGTGCTATTTTAGACCCTGATACACCTAATATAGCTAATGCATTTGCACAAAATATTAGTGCGGGTACTACAGGGAATGGCGATGAAAGACCCCTTCAAAGTATCCAGGCAGCGTTAGAGCATTCATTTAATAGTGGATATGGTTTTCCTAGATCTGATGCCTATATGGCAGTGATTATTGTAACTGATGAAGATGATTATTCTAATCAAACAACTACTTGCCTGCAGCCAAATGCTAGCGGTGGTTGTAATAATAATGCATTCAATCCAGCTTGGTCACACCCTGATATGGCCTCGCATCAGATCAGCAATTACAAAGAGTATCTGCGAGTTAAAACTAACTCTACGGCCGAAATAGCAAGATATAACGTATCTACTATAGCTGTATTAGACAACGCTTGTAAAACAGCTCCTGGCACGCACGCAGCTGCAATGATCGGTACCCGAGTAAAAGATATGGTAACTCAAACAGATGGTGTTCAGGGTAGTATTTGCGATAATAATTTTTCAACTAGTTTAAACTTAATTCAGCAACAAATCAGTGAGCTTTCTACTCAGTTCTATTTAAGTAGAATACCATTGGTACCTACAATCCGAGTTACTGTAAACGGTTCAGTGATATCTAAAAACTCTACAAATGGTTGGGACTATATATCAGTGTCCAATAGCGTGAAGTTTTATGGTAGCGCAATTCCAGCTGAGGGCGATTCAATCTCTATCAACTTTGATCCTGCAGAATTAGGAGATTAGAATTACAACATATTGATACTTCTTAGGCCGGTCACTAGTGATCGGCTTTTCTTTATCAACCGTAAACTTGTTGTACAGTTTTTTAATCATTTCAAACATGCCTTAGCTTAAAGCCAACACCTTCATTTTAGCCGGTACGATCCTTGCTTTATATCTAAGTATGTTACTTAGCTTCCTATTTGTTATTATAAACGTATCCCACTCATTAGATGTTCCTAGTGAAATCGAGGACGTATTTACGGTCCACACAGAGCCTAGGTCACTACTCCTGGATAGCGCTATTGATACCAGTTTATATGAAATAAACCTAATCAAGCCCTCGGCTAAAAACATAGGTTTAAGAAGCTTAGTTTTTATAGATAGCAGGCCCGTTTTACAAGAAGGTCTAAGTTTATCAAAAACAAGCTTCTTACTTTCTAAGAGAGAGATTTTAAACGATGTTGGTAGCCGCGTAACTAATGATTTTCAAATTCCAGATAACTTATACAACCGCGTTAGTTTTTGGTTTGATATCTATACCAAATATGACTCAAACAATATCGTGTTTCATGATTCGGATAGTCCGTGGATTGTATATAAGGTTGTGGACATAAGCCTGACATTAAACCAACCCAATAAACATAAATGGACAAAGTTTCATGAGTCCGAAAAATTGATCGCTAATACGCGAAAACAATTATCAAAAACGCTCATATCTCTTTCAAAGAAAAAATCTTTTAAAAAACTTAGCTCTGATGAAGCTAATATCTATAAAATGTATTCTTCACTTAGAAATCCTCGCGCTAGCCTTATTGGTGCGGCGAGAAGATTGCGTTCACAAACAGGGCAAAAAAACCACTTTCAATCTGGCATCGCTAGATCAACAGAATATTTACCTAAGATGGAAAAAATATTCGCATCATACGGATTACCTCCTGAGCTAACAAGAATTCCTCTAGTTGAAAGCAGTTTTAATGTTGATGCATACTCTAAGGTGGGTGCATCTGGAATTTGGCAAATCATGCCTTATATCGCAAAACACTTTGGTATCTTAAATAGCAAGAAAGACGGGCGCTCTGACGTGATGTCATCAACACGGGTTGCCGCCAAACTTTTAAAAGAAAAACATTCTATATTAAAAGAATGGCCACTTTCAGTTACCGCCTATAACCATGGTCCAGGCGGAATTAAGCTTGCGGTAAAAAAAGCTAAATCATCTGACTTAGGTAAAATTTTAGAAAAGTACAATAGTAAGCGATTTGGCTTTGCTTCACAAAATTTCTACGCTTGTTTTTTAGCTTCGTTATTTGCAGAGAGATATCAGGATGTTGTTTTTAGTGATTTCGACGAAATGCTCATTGGATCTCTTAAGCCACTTGATTCAATAAAATCTAATTCCAACTAGGTAATATATTTATTGTCTTTCTAGCAGTCAGCACTTCAAATTGTGTAACTATGCCCTTTTCATCAAAAACCTGCACACTCTGCGTACCTTCGGCAACATTATATATAACAAACCCTGCTATTTCCTGCCAGCGCTCAGTTAGTTGCCGCGTGGGTATTATTGTTGCGTCGTGATCAAAGTATGTCATTTGATCTACCGTTAGCTCGTTCTTATTTAGAAATAGCCCCGAAAACTTTGTCGGCTCAATAAACCCGATGATTGCATTTGCAACTAATTTTAAGTTTAATATTTTAGAAATACTATCCGCTCCAAGGTATTTTAGCTTTACCCTTTTTTCCGAAGTAGGTATATTCGCTCTATACACTATGCCTGAGTCCTTTTCTTTAAACTCAAGAAGGTTGTATGCAGCTGCTTTTACAGTTTTAATTTTCATGGGATTTGATGGAGCCGAAACTGCCGCCAAGCCTGGTATATATATTTCTAAATTTGTTTTTGGCGCGTTGTCGCCATCAAAGAATGTGATTTTCTGTTCAACAAGACTGTTAATTTCTACATCAATATATGTAATGTTTTGTCTAAAAACTTCTATAGTGCGTTGTATTTTTTTGCCTTGGTACTCGAAGGATAGGCTGTGTAACCCTGGTTTGATTCCTGCAAAAATAAAATATCCATTCTTGCTAGTAGCGTATAAATCTTTTTGGGGCAGATATGCATGATTTAAATAGGCCGGACCAAATGCTTCTTGATCTGTGATCTTCACTTGAACACCACTGGCATCTTTAAAGTTTTTAATTTTACCCCACACGATTCCATGGTCTCCAACCAAACCTTTGTTGTAGCCTTGCTCTTTAATCGTTTCTAGGAAGGCATTAACCATAGTATCTTCAAACATTGGGACAAATGATTTTTCACCAGCCTCTATGTACTTACTTGTCGTCCAATTGCCAGATCCTTTAAACTGCAAATTCATTTGCGAGCCATTTTTTATTAAATTATTCTCGATTTTACCCTCAAAGTCTGTCGCATAAATCGCGGCATCCATTGGGTCACTTATTCTTATATTTGGTGCCTTTTCTATGTAGTCATCAAATGAGTACGCTGATATCGTTTGAATATTTAGGCCGTTATACTTTGGAGTAAGTGGTATATGAAACCCTGATAACTCATAGGAGTCGCTTGGTAGCCCGTCTAACGGAATTTCTCCCTCACCTACAATAAATCCATCTCTATTAATTACTATAGCCCGAATCTCACCAACCAAATTGCTTATTGGGATCTCAAATGTAGCGCTTGACCAATTTATAAATCCTTTATCATAGATTACGCCATCAATTTCATGAACGATTTGCAGATCCTGTTGACCGAACAAAAACCCCATTCCGCCAGTAAATTCAAATGTACCTTTTAATACTTGCGCTTTAAGCCCAGAATCAAATAACGATTTTCCTGTAGATTCCGGTTTCACTATTATATCTAATCCATTTTGATCATTTGTGGCTGATGGTGGGTTCGTATAATCATTACTTGCTATTAGATTAGCTGGTACATATGTCGATGTAGGTGGTTTAACAATTCTGCCGCTGTTTACTATTATTATTGGTTGTTCTTTATTTTCTAGCTCTAGCGATAATGAATTAAACGGCTTACTCTCACTGATTTTTTCATTACCCTCTGACACCTCATATGCGTCTTCTTCCCATATATATTTTTTAACTTCTTGCTCAATACTTGGTTGCGACCAATCTTCGAATACAATTTGATCTACGTCACTTGCTTGAAGCAATCGATTGATTTGTTGTGGATTAAGATTTGCTGCCATTTTTCCCAAAATTTCACTTTTACGAAACTGTCTTTTTACTAGTAAAATCTCGCTCTTACTTACTGTGACACCTTCCTCAAAGGTAACGGTTCTTGGCCCGCGCGGAATCAACGTGGCGATCTGAGTTTTTGGAATACTTAGGCTTTCTGACGATAGCGTGTTGAATGAAAGTGTTTCTTGCTCTTCATCAACCTGCGTATCTCTTAGGGCTGCTAGAGCTAGTGATGTTTTTTCAAAACTGATTGTTATGGGATCTTGAAAATAATAGAAATCAAAATTTTGTGTGGGCACACAAAATAGTATAGTTAAAACATATAGTAGCAGTGGCAGCTTCGTGTTGTTCAATCTATCGATTCCGTTCGAAGTTGAGTATTCAATTACTATCCACTTTATTGTATTTAAAAAGCTCGAAAGTCGTCAATCATGTTCGTTTTTTTATAACGTTTGACTAGGTAGCCTTTGATCTTGTCAGCAATGTCTTTTTCCATCTCTGGATTTCGACAACATATCACATAGCGCGGCTTTTCTCTTGGACCGCTAATTAGTTCTTCTATATCTACTCTTACATTCAGTGTATATGGCTTAGTTATTTCGTTTATACTTATACGCGCGTAGGCCCTTTCTGACGGAGGGCCTTTTGGTATTTGCACTTTCTTTCGATAATACAAAGGAACCGCATAGGCTTTTGTTGAATAGTTTCTGCCGTTCTCGCTCACAGATGATATGGGAGCAGGGAGATTTTGCTTTATCGCATCGTGAATAAAGTTAATTGGATAGTCAAGATCCTCTAACCTTGACCCCGTAGCACAAGCGACAATGGTTAGAGCTAATATTAGGTATCCAAATGAGTATCTAAGGATACTCATTTTTTAGTAGATTCCCAGTCTTTTAAAAACTGCTCAATACCTTTGTCGGTAAGTGGGTGATTACAAAGCTGCTGCATCACTTTATAAGGTATTGTGCTGACGTGGGCGCCCATCAAGGCCGCTTCTAATATATGTGTAGGATTTCTAACACTGGCCACCAAGACCTCTGTCTTGAAGTTGTAGTTACGATAGATCTCTACAATTTGCGCAATCAAATCCATCCCGTTATTCCCAATGTCATCTAGTCTTCCTACAAAAGGAGAACAAAATGTCGCGCCAGCCTTAGCAACTAAAAGCGCTTGGATTGGAGAGAAAACAAGTGTGACGTTTGTTTTTATACCATCAGCCGAAAATCTACGGGTAGCAACCAAGCCCTCTTCTGTCATAGGAACCTTAATCACAACATTTTCTGCAATCTTAGCTAACTCTAAACCTTCTTTATACATGCCATCTGCTTCTAAACTGATGACCTCAGCGCTAACCGGACCCTTGACCATGGAAGAAATTTCTTTAATTACCTCCATAAAGTCCCTACCACTCTTCGCGATAAGCGTTGGATTTGTTGTTACACCATCCACCCAACCTCGTTGATGTGCTTTTTTGATTTCTTCTATTTCTGCGGAATCTATGAAAAACTTCATAACTAGCTCCTGTTTGGCTGGAAGATACCCCGATTCACTTAGCTTGTAAAATCCGCGAGGTTTTTGCTCTGCGCATAAAAGTGAACTTTACCCCTATATTTATCCAAAGACTCTATTTGTAGCAGGGTCTTCTCGAGAATAGGGTGCTCATAGCCGGGTAAAATCTCAGTCGCTGGCACTAAAAACTCTGCCTTTTGATGCAATTCGGGATGTGGCAAAGTCAGGGTGGGTAGCATTAAGGTCTCTTCTTCGTGACAAAGTAGCTCAAGCTGAACAAATTCTTTTTCTAATTTTATATTTTCTTGCCGCTCGATTCGCTTAACGGCTGCATGCAAGTCTTTTGGATCACCGACATACAAAACATAAGCAGCGTAACAAAGACTTTGCCCCATAAAAGTCACCGCCTCAGTGTGCTGATGACTTTCTGTGAAATCACTTTTAACTTCATATATCGAAGACGACCTTTGAATGGTCGCCACCTTAGCAATCTCTTTTTGTATCGCCTGTAACTGATTTAAATTTTTTGCGCCGTTGTGTACGACAGCAAGCAGTACTCCTCGTTCCACCTTAACCCTTTAACACATCAGACATAGTATATAACCCTACGCCCTTCTTAGTTAAAAACTTTGCTGCGTTAACTGCGCCCTCTCCAAAGAGTCGTCTCGATAGAGCTGTGTGCTGTATAGTTATTGTTTCTGAGGGGCCCATTATATGAATTGTGTGTTCGCCATAAATCCCGCCACCGCGTATAGCCGTGCAATCAGCTATGTTTTTTCCAAGCTCCTCCTCTAAATCTTTTTTAAGAACAAGGGCTGTTCCTGAAGGGGCATCTTTTTTGTGGATATGATGGCTTTCAGATATATGAAAATCCCAATCTTTTATTTCTTTAAGACTAGCAAGCATATTCTTTACTACCTGTATGCCCAGGCTTGTATTGGCGGCCCACAAAACTGGGATCACCTTACTTGCCTCTTTTAAATCCCTGTGTTGGTCCGCGCTTAAACCTGTTGTGCCTGACACAAGTGCTATTTTAGATGCAAGACACTGCTTTAACACCTTAGAAAATGTATCGGGAGAAGAAAAATCTATAACGACTTCGGCATTGCTATCTAATACTATTTCGTCTTTACTAGAAAAACCCTTTACACACACATCTCCAAATGTCTTGGCAATATCTAGTATTTCTTTTCCCATTCTGCCTGTGCTACCGATTAAATAAAACCTCATACTAGCTCTAACCTTTCAAGTTCATGATCAATTTCTTTTGTTAACGCGCTAGTGGCTTTCACTAAAGGAAGTCTTAATTCATCAGACTCTATAATTCCCATTTTTTTTAAAATGTATTTCACCGGTGCAGGGTTTGGTTCTTTAAATAATAAGTTAGTTAAGCCTTCGTACCTACCAAAATCTTTCGTTGCCCCAGCATCCTTGTCTATAGCTTTACGCAAAAGATCAACTGTCTGTTTTGGTATGACATGTGATAACACCGAAATACATCCCACACCACCAAGCATTGCCTGTTGTAAGAATGTTCCATCATCTCCGCTTAAAAGTGAAAAATCAGAAGATACCTTACCAAAAATATCCTCAGCGAGCTTCATGTCTCCGCTCGCTTCTTTAATGCCAACTATATTTTTATTTTTACTTAATGCTTCGCAAGTAGCGGCTGTCATCGATGTGACTGTTCTTGATGGTACGTTGTACAATATTATTGGTAGCCCGCCCGCATCGGCAACAGCGGTAAAGTGTTGCAACAAACCTTCTTGCGTTGGCTTGTTATAATATGGAACCACCACAAGAGCTGCGTCTGCCCCTAGCGTCTTAGCTTTTAGTGTGTCCTTAATAGTTTTTTGCGTAGAGTTTGACCCCGTTCCTAATATTAGCGGAAATCCTTTAGGCACCTGTTTTTTTATTGCCATGAATATTTCTTCAACCTCACTAGATTCAAGGGTAGGGCTTTCTGCGGTAGTTCCATTTACAACAAAACCCTGAACGCCGCCCGAGAGCTGTGAGGTCACTAGAGTTTTTAGTGAACTAAAATCCACTTTTTGATTTTTAAACGGGGTTATCAACGCTGTGATTATTCCACTTGGTTTATACATAATATTCTCCTCGACAAATAGTTTCGGCGCCACCGACTAAAAGTATTTTTTTGCCCTCGATCTTCACAACAAGATCGCCACCTGGCATGGCAATTTTAATAGTATTCTGTTTTATTTGCTGATGAATAGATATACCACAAGCCACAGCCCCTGTGCCACAAGCCAAAGTAAAACCTTCCACGCCTCGCTCAAAAGTTTTTGCCTTATAATGACCGGACGAATCTAAATAATAAAAACTAACATTCGCACCAAATTCACCCGCAACTTTATGCCAGCGGTATTCTTTAATGTATGAAAAAACATCCTCATCTCTGTGTAACCTGACCACAAAATGAGGCACTCCTGTATTTACAAAAATAACGTTTTCGTCTATCGTTTGTAGATCTTTATAGTCTGGCATTTCAACTGCAAATAAGTCTCCGTCTTTACTTACTTTAATATGGCCAGCACCAGTTTCAAGCAGAGCGCTCGTTAAATGGTGCTGTTTATAGAGATGTTTTGCCACGCACCTAGCTGCATTTCCGCACATAGCCGCAAAAGACCCATCCGTATTAAAAAAATCCCACGCTAGTATGTCGGCGTCTTTTTTTAAAATCACCAGCCCGTCAGCACCAACACCATAGTGTCTGTCGCAAATTTTTTTACTAAGCTCTGTTGCAGACTCAATTTTTATTTCTGAAGATATGTTGTCGATGATAATAAAGTCATTGCCGGCGCCCTGATATTTAAAAAAATTAATTTTCACCATCAGTGGCCTTTTTCTTCTTATGCATATCATTGCCCCAATCAAAAGGTTTTGTCGGTGGAACCGGGTCACCCTTTATTCCGCAAGAAATAAACAGAAAAACTGCTGCAAGACTAATTAATACGATTTTCATTCGGCATCCTTATTCTTACAGGAATATACCAAGTTTTTAACCTGGGGCAATGTCGAAGAGGGAGAATTACATATTTCTTTATACTTTTCTTGGTCAGTAGCAGCCTCTTGTCCAAGGGCCTTTTGAGATTCGTAACGAAACCAATATATTTCACTAAAATCGGGATGCTTTTTTATCGCTGCTTCAGATTCTTTCATAAGCTTTGCGTAGTCTTTGCTGGTGTAGTGCGTGGCCAAGGTTACATATGTTTTAATGATCGGATCTTCAGCGGCGGCCAACTGGCTCGCTGTGAGCTGTAGGCTTACATTTTTACAAACCTTGGATTGAGCTAATAAAAATATATTTGGTTCATACCACGGATGAGCAATTAAAGAGGATTCTAGTTGTGAGCTAGCGGCATCGCATTCGCCAATTAATATTTGCAACCTCGCTATTCTTGATTCTATCAATACGTTTCCTACTTCAATTTTCAACGCTTCTCTGTAAATTTCTATAGCTTGCTTAGGGTCAGCGCTTGCTAGGGATTCTGCTGTTTCAAATAGTTGTTGCCCTTTTTCAGTGAAAAGCATTTCCCCCATTTGATCCATGGTTGCTATCAGTTTTTTGAGCGCCACCTTGTTTTTATTTTCTTTTTCTATTGAAAAATGTAAAACCTGTAAGGATTTCTCGCGATCTCGCTGTAGGGCAAGTGTCTGCGCTTTTTTTATAATATCTTCGTGGTTTTCTTGTATCGTACCGCTAAAGGCCAATAGCATAAGTATAAATATCATGTACCTATTTTATGCCACGGATGCTTCTCGTCAAGCTAAGGATTTGGTGTTTTATGAATCAGAACTTCTCTTGGCTTACTTCCATTTGGTGGTCCAACGACACCTTCTGCCTCAAATACCTCTATCATCCTTGCTGCCCTTGGATATCCCAATCTAAATTTTCTTTGTAAAAGTGAGGCGCTAACGCCTTTTTGTGTCGCGATCCAAGTTAAAATCTCTTGATATCTATCATCTGACTCTGGATCTACATCGTCCCCACTCATATCGGATGGATCTAAACTCATTAGTCCGCCGCTTCCTTCCATCATTTTTAGAGCGTCCGCTTCAAAGTTTGGTTCAGATTGTGCTGCCCAAAAATTCATAATGTCATTAATCTCTTTTTCTGAAAGCCAAGGCCCGTGATGACGTTGCGGCTTAACTACTCCTGGAGCTAGATACAACATATCCCCTCTTGCTAATAGCCTCTCTGCTCCGCCCTCATCTAAAATAATACGGCTATCCATTTTTGAGGCCACCTTAAATGAAATTCGGCCCGGGATGTTTGTTTTAATTAAACCCGTCACAACATCTTTTCTTGGTGACTGCATTGCTAAGATCAGGTGCATGCCGCTGGCTCTAGCCATCTGAGCTAGACGAACCACAAGAGATTCCACGTTTCCTTTATCAACCGTCATCAGGTCGGCAAACTCTTCAATTACAATAACTATGTAGGGCAATTGTTGAAAGTGGTATGTCTCGTGTTGTTTATTTGCTTCTATAAGTTCATCATTGATTTGCTGATGCTCTTCTAGCTGTTCAGTGCTTAAGGCCTTAATTTTTTCGTTATATTCTTCTAGGTTTCTAGCGCCAAACTTCGACATAGAGCGATAGCGTTTTTCCATTTCTTTAACAGACCATTTTAACGCCACCACTGCTTTTCTAGCTTCGCAAATTGGTGGCATCAAGAGATGCGGCACTTTATGAAAGGCAGCCAAATCCACTTGCTTTGGATCAACAACAATTAATCTCAAGGTTTTTGGCGAGTGTTTAAATAAAAGTCCCGTTAGACAAGACACTACAAACACTGATTTTCCCGAGCCTGTACTACCGGCAACCATCAAATGTGGCATTTTTCTTAAGTCAACGACTTGAGGTTCACCGTTTGCTTGCTTTCCAAGTGCTAGCGGCAACGCCTTGTCTTCTGACCAAAACTCTTCATCTGCCACAATTTCTTTTAGGTATACCGTTTCTCTTCTGCTATTTGAAGTCTCTATTCCGACTACATCTCTACCGGGAATTGGCGCGATGATACGTACTGATTCAGAGCTAAGTGCTAACGACAAGTCATCAGCCAAATCTGTAATTTTTGAAATCTTAACGTCAACATTAGGCTTATACTCAAAAAGGGTTACAGCAGGCCCAGGCAGAACGCCTACTACTTTTCCATTTACCGAAAACTGTTTTAATTTATCTTCTAATAACGCCGTTTTTCGCTTAATTTCAGCTGGATCTACCTTAATCGCAGTATCTGGGGGGTCTTCTAACATCTTTATATTAGGTAATTCCCAGTTTTCCACATTTCTTGATATCTTCCTCTTCATTATCACTTTGCGCTTTTTAAGTGGCTGCATATCCTGTGCACTTGGTGGTAAGTAATTTTCTGTTTCAATTATTTCTTCACTAGCGTCCATGTTTTCAATAAATAAGGTTTTATTCTCACTTATAGCCACATCTTTACTACGAATGTTTTGTGCTACCTCGGCCGCTTGTCTCTTTTGACCAACTATTTGCATTAAGCGACGTGCTTTCCACCAAACAATAAGTTTGTCTCGCGTACGACCATATAGTGCCATATAGGCCTTCTGTGGGTGTTTGTAAAAAAAGCTAAGTGGTTTTTGAAACTGCAGAAGTGTAAATACCACAGTAGAGGCCCACAAGATCACGGCAACACCAGTTGAATTAAAAACTCTAATGAGAGATTGAGATATTATATTCCCTAGGACACCGCTCCAGTAAATCTGGCCCTGATAAATTTTACTGTTTTCTGTATATAGTGCAATGAGGGAGGCATAAGACAAAACAAACAAAACGGATATCACATGCTCAACCATGGGTTTTTCGCGAATCTTGCCACTAAATATCGTAAATGACTTGTGGCCCAACGCTAGGACTAGTAGCCAAGAGCAAACCCCGACGCTTTGAAATAAAATATCTGCCAAGAAACTACCGAAGTACCCACAAAAATTATGAACTTTTTGAAAATCTGCGCCTATACTATTAAATGAAGGGTCTTCTGGGTGAAAGCTTATTAGAGATAGGCCTATAAAGACTGCCAGTGCTAACCAGAGTACGCCAAATATATCATTTTTAAATTTTTTGAGTAGTTGTGACATATGAAAAGTTTACGTAACTACCAAAGAAAGAGCCAGTCCTATAGTATTTACGTTGAACCTAAGTCTAGCGCCTAGTGTTTTAAAGGAAATCAACTGTTTTCTTATAAACTGACACATGTGATTGGGTGCTGCAGAAAAAATATTTTTTTTACAAACAAGCTTGATCTTATGACAGCTTCTGTATATCAAATAGCCAATTCAACAATCAGTAACCCACATATCAAAAAGAGAAGGTATAGATGAGTACAATTTTAGGAAACCAATCAAACAATCTTTTTGTAGCTAATCTTCAAAACGTAAGCCTTGAAAAGCTAGTTAAGAGCAAGCTAGAAG
>JBBKWS010000208.1:0-3062 GCA_037969075.1 Bdellovibrionales bacterium
GCCATAACGTCTTGACAAGATGTGGCGTTACAGCCTATTTTCGGCTCGAAAAGCAATAGAGAGTATTTAAAACCCTAAGATGGGGAGGTACCTTGGAAACACAAACAAACCTATCAAGCCCACCTGGTTTGGCAACTAAGACTAATAAAGTGAAGATTATTAAACGTTATCAAAATCGTAAACTATATGACACACAACAATCTTGCTATGTGACATTAGATGATATTGCTAAAATGATTCGCTCTACTGAAGAAGTGATGGTTGTAGATAATAAGACTAAGCGCGATATAACTGCTGCAACTTTGACTCAGATCATTTTTGAAGCGGAAAAAAAGTCTGGTTCGTACGCACCTTTGTACACGCTTCGCGAAATCATCCAAAATCAAGATGGTAGTATTTCTGCTTATTTGGCTAAATTAGGAGCTTTTCCAGCTTCTCATAAAACCACTATTTCAGATGCTCCGGCGATAGTTGAAACTACAAATTCAAAATCTTCTGCATCTTACGATGATATTAAGTCTAACTTAGATAACCGCCTGAACAACGCACAAAATCCAGCGGCAAATGCAAATAGCCTATTAGATAATGACGATGTTACTCCTGAGTTACCCAACTCAAACAACAAAACGTTTAGTATCTAAGTCTTAAAAAATAATTTGAGATTGATGAAACCCGTAAAGAAATTTACGGGTTTTTTATTTGAATGATCGCCAGTTATAAAATGTTTTACGGCGAGCAGATATTTGAATTTCTTGCTCAATCATTTCACCCGTCTCACTATCACCCACATTAATCGCCGCAATCTTCATTTTATACTTTCCCGGTGGAAGAGTAATCCTAGCCACCTGAAATGTTTGTGGCAAAGTAACCCATTGCCTTAGGTCAGCTTGATCGGCCATATTCATGGCAATCCATGCTAACTGTCCCAAACCCTCGGCATGTCTATCTACCTGACTAGCAATCACCGCCTTTACAGCAACTCCTGCTACGCGCTTTGCAATCAAGGCTGCGTACTGTCTATCTAAAGTAGAGATCGCTAAATCTTGTAGATCCAAAAGAATAGATGTTTCATCCTTTAATTTATCATTGATAAACACTCTTGCCTGAACACCAGAGCTGTAAGTCGGGTACAGCTTAGGCAAGTTGTTGGAGCTCGGGTGCGGTTGCTTTTTGGGCCCCCGACCTTGCTGATAAATCACAACTAGCTCGCCCTGACTTTTATCTTTCCATTCTTTTTCTTTAATCTTTACATCACTAAATTGTTGTTTGTACTTGGCGTAGTCATCCTGTCTGCCCTTAATGTAACTCATACGCAGAAGATCTTCTCTTACCTGTGCAAAGTGGGGCGCATATTTAAATGTGTTTTTATAATCAATGTATGCACTATCTGAATTGCCTGTTTGCTCCCAAATCAATGCAGAGATGTAAAAGGCAAATGGGTTCTCCTCAAAAAACTTTTCTCCATCCATCTTTAGTTTATCCACGCGCTCGTGAATACGACGAACCTCTACTCTTGCTTCATCGTACTGCTTTAACATCAAAAAATTGAGGGCAGCATATACGTGAATTAATAATTTTTCGTATTCGTCCCCCTTGTACTGAACCATTCCCTCGCTCAAAACAAGAGACCCTGCAATACGACTAATACTATGATAATCCTTAAGCTCCGCTACGTCAGCTGCTTGCAAAAATGCTTTATTACTTTCTTTGTATGCGCCAGCTGCCTGCTCGGCTAAGCCATAATCTAACAGATACACTAGCTGATCATCAGATTCTTTAAATGCATCTTCTTTTAACATGGCGGCTGCTTGATCAGCATGTCCATTTTGCAGATAAATTAAAGGCCGTGTTAACTTAGATTGATAAGTTGCACAGCCTAATAAGAATAAAACTAGAAAATAATACGGCCTCACGTCTTAGATCAAAAACCTACGCGTTGTTTTACAAATCGTTTGCGGATTTGATCTTGTCCTGACCATTCCATTACACCAGTACGTAGATTAGTAAGGATAAATGTAACTTTGTAATAAACTGTTTTATCTTTTCCAACTTGTTGAGTGATAGAATCAAGTCTTCCGTTTAAAATTAAATCAGCACCCGTTTGTCCACCAGGACCTTTTAAAGTTTCCTTAGAAACCATACCCGAGCCTTGGTAATTATATTCATCTGCAATATCATCACGCGCTTCTTTATCGATGAACTTAGCTTTCTTAGAAGACATGATTTCAACTTTTACCATATCCATAATGCTTTGAGTGTCTATGTGCTCACTGGTCTTATTCTCTAATTTTGTCACCATAATGATTGGCATTAACTTGGCTCGGCGAATAACTTCTGTATCGACCATGTCCTTAACAAGTTTATCCACAACTCTTTGCATATCACTCTCAGACCATTTGTCTGTCATAATATTTGTTTCATTGGCATCTTCATATTCACCGCGCACAAACGCTTTTGGCCCGCATGAAGAAAGAACGGTTAAACCTACAAGTGCTAGAACTAAGTATCTCATGTGTATGACTCCCTATTTACAATTAATACCCATGTTCTAAGATGTGAGTGTATCGGTCAAGTTACTTAAATTTTAGAATTGCATTGCACCGCTTAATTCTGCCCGTTTCCGTTGCGCTGCTTTGGTCTAGTTGGCTTCATTTCTTGGTACTTATCTATAATTTTATCATCATTTATGTAAACTTTTACATCGTCCTGCTCTGCATTTCGAATGTATTGCTTTGTATACTCTCGCTGCAAATTTTGATTGTATCGATTTAACTGTTTCTTGCGGTGAACACTTTCTCTGCTGCTGTCCAGCGGATTCGGCTTATAGACTTTTGAAGGACTTGAAAAGTCTGGGAAAGCTTCTTCTGGAGCATCACGTATAACTCCGTATGTGCCCTCTTCTTCTGATCTATCTTCAATAGCGGGCTCTAACTCCATAGTCTCACCCATGATCTCAGCTCGTTTACGCATATAATCTTGTTTTTGATAGGTTTCTTGCAAGTGCTTATTAACAACCGCTTCGGTTTTTTGCGCATATAGAAATGTAGTCAATAGTAATATAA
>JBBKWS010000209.1:0-13248 GCA_037969075.1 Bdellovibrionales bacterium
AAAAATCAGGCAAGACCTCTGGATGCAAACTTAAGTATTTTAAAGATAGGTTTGCACCTAAGCTTTGGCCATAAACAATCAAGGGTATGTTTTTTTCTTTGCTTACCTTCAAACCCCAATCCATCATGGCTTCGATATCAATCATGGCTTTATCATTATTTACATTGCCCGTAGATTTGCCGTAACCACGGTAATCAAATAGGGCATAATCATAACCTGCTTGCGTAAACCAAAATAGAGTTACAAAGTGACTCGTAATATTTTGCGCATTACCATGAAAGAACAACACTAGGCCTTTAGAGTCTTTTTTTTGCGGAAAATACCAACCATCTAATTTCTTAGTATCTTTTGTGACAAGAGTAATTTCATCTCTCTGAATTTTTGTGGTATCTACATCGTAGTAGCTATCTTTGGTTGGCTGATAAAATAAAGACGTGCAGCCTGTAAAAATAGAAACAAAAAATAGTAATTGAAATAACCTCATAATACTAAAGTTAACTTTATTTTATGAAATTATCTAGATACTTTTTAATCTTCATTAATTAATCTTGCTATTGCCAGCGAACCAAAAGACTCTGCGCCATAAAGCCAGGCCCAAATGCTAACATATAGCCTAAATCATCCTTGTTATTTTTTTGTAGCATAAACTTTTCTAAAATATGCAAAATTGTGGCGCTAGACATATTGCCATGCTCTTTTAAGATATTTTTAGAAATACTAATGTCTTTACCAAATTGAGATATAAACTTATCCACACTAGTAATGATTTTCTTTCCGCCTGGATGAAACATGTAGTGGTGTATATCTTCAGGCCTTAATTTGTTTTTATCCAAAAATGGATAAAAAATATGTTTAAAGTGAGAATCAATGGTATCCGGGATATCCCTATCTAAAATGATTTTTAGACCAGTATTTTGTAAGTGGTACCCCATCAAATTAGCCGTTTCAGGAAAGTGATACATCGATGTATCCACAATTTCTGGTTTTAGTTCTGCACTTTTATCACCTAAAATTACACAAGCGGCACCATCAGCAAAAATAGCTGTGGAAACTAAATTTTCCATGGACATATCATCATGTTGAAAAGTAAGACTTGGGGCCTCAACCGATACAATAGCCACTTTGATACCTGGATTAGCTTTTACATATTGATTGGCATAGATTAATGCTGACGTTCCGCCCGCACAACCCATCTCTGTAACCGGAAGCCTGTGTATATCTTGTCGCATTTTTAATTGATTAACGATATGAGCATCCATAGATGGGATCATGAAACCTGTACAACTTGTAGTGATTATAACATCTATATCGGTCGCCTTTAAATTAGCTTCATCAAGAGCTTTTTTTAAGACCTCAACTCCAAGTTGAATACACTCTTTAATATAAATATTATTTTTAGCTTCAAACGTAGTTTTAGTAAACGCCTCTTCAAGAGGTACTACAGAATACCTAGTATCTATTTCAGCTCCATGAAAAATCTTTAGTGCCATTTTTCTATCTTTAGGATCTTTGTGAGAGAGCCACAAGTGGTCAGCTGTCTCAATGATTTCTGCAGTATGGTATTTGTATTTGGGTTTTACGGTGGATACTTGCAGAATTTTTGCCATAGCTAATCTCCGTATATATCTTACACCTCTGCATAATTCTTAGCAAGCAGAGATGCGCATTTACATATTACGGCTATCAATACTCACGCGTATATAAACAGACTAGAAGTATATGATGAACTCTAGTTCAGATAAAGATGTGTAAGCCTCAGTCTTTATATAATTAAACCTAAGCTGCTTCTCTTTAAACAGCTTGCGGCCAACAGAGAACTGATATCTTTTATCATCTCTAATGCTAGAGTAATAAACAGAATCTTGTCTAAGTACAGCACTCCATTTGTTCGTATCTAGCACCAACTGATTGACATAACCTAAACCTAGGCTAGCCGATCTAGATTGGTAACGACTACTAGCGCTTCCTAATACTTGCCACTGCAAATTTTTTAATAATAAAAAACTGTAACCTAGCGCATAGCTAAAGTTAGTATACGCCGTTCTATCAATATCATCCTTATAAGATAGCGATAGTTCATAAGACGCATTTTTAAATAACTCAGTATATAGCGGGTACGACTTCATCTCTAATAAAGTCAATTTTCGTAAAGTAAGTTCGTCTTCTTTATAATCTATCTTTGTTTCTAACAGTGAAATACTTGTAGTAGACATGTATTCTGACGGCGTAAGTTGATCCTTCATGGCAGGTAGTAAATGCAAACCCGCGGTGTTGTTGGATGCTGTCAGGCCGATAAACGTAGTGGGCCACTCTGATAAAATAGATTTCTTTGGCTTATCAATAGCTAAGAATGTTTTTTGGGGTCCAAGCTTAGCTCTTTGCAACTGCAGTTGATATAATTCATTCTCGAGGTCCACACCCTGATTAGATTTCAAGTAAGTGAGGTCCATTTTTACTTCTAAAACTTTTGCAGACTCTGCATTTTTATCAGATAACACCTGCCTTTTCTCATCTCTTGTAAGACTTAGCCATTTAGCCTCAATCACTCTTAGATTCGATGGTCTAAATTTAAAACCATCTATCACACTATTTTTTTGCAATGACTTAAGTGTATCAAATGGAATGGTGGAAAACCAAAAACCACCCACCAAATCTTTTTCGGGAAACAAAACTTGAATTAAAGACAGCACTAAATAAGAACAATTATAATCAAAGTAGTAGTAAGGAAAATCTTGTTCTTCAATTTCAATAATATGGTGCAAGAGCTTAATCTTTTGCTCTTTAGTTAAATCTAGTGGAAATTCCCACAAATCCCTTCCTTCAATATGCACATACTCTTTAACTTTCATATGATACGGTAGAAGTGAAAATCTAGCTGGATAAAAACCAAAAATACCTTTCATAGAAAATACAAGACCTGTATCAGCACCAGTCATAGCGGCTGCATCTAAACTGTAATCTAGAAGATCTTGGCCTTTTGATTTCTTCGATCTTAACTTTAAAAAAGTATGCCCAAAAAGTGATGAGGCTGATGACATGTAACTAGATGCAAAGACAAGACTCACTTGATCGATAGCTAAAAATTCTTGCCACTCTTTCCAGTAGGCGCAAGGTCTTCTTAGTTTTTTATCAATACCAAATGTCTTAAATATAAAATCACTTCTTGCTGGAAATCTGCATTGCGGGTCTTTTCTCCCATCTCCTGAATATGGCGCAAGGATCGCTTTATAAGTGGCCTCAAGCTCATCTTCAGCGGACTTTGTGTCTGATAAAAAAAAGGATTTGGAGGTAATTAAAGATCGCTTGTTTTCGATATGCAAAAGAGTTTGCCACTCTCTGGATGTAGCAACTGTAGAAAAATCAGATGCCTGAAGATAAACACTAAAAAATAAAAAAGCTAGCATGCAGAAATACTACTAGATGCTAGCTTGTTGGCAATATTTTATAGCGAAGCTGTATTTGTCGAAGTTACGCACGTTGATGGTGGCACTGCCTTATAAATATTAGTCAGAATCTCTTCTGCTGTAATTTCTTGGCTTGTCACAATCATAGCGTAATTAGTTTGGGTAGAAGCAGAGAACAATTTTGCCTTCTCACCAGTGCAACCATAAAGCATAGCAAGCGCCTCTAATCTTTCGCCCTCACCCTTAGCCATTTCTTGCAAAAGTTCTTTTTGGTTAGATTTTACATAGATCCTAAGCTCTTCATCATTTTTAACTATAGCTGAGGAAGAACAATTAGACGTTCCAAAAGTAATTCCTAGCGGTTGCGTAAGAAAAAATGAATTCGTCGTCATAGAGAGAAGCTGCTGCACTTTTGCATTTTTAGATATAATCACCGAACCTAAACCACAGCCTGAGTCGGCAGCAAATGCACTTGTAGAACATAGAACGATAGAAACCAATATAAGCTTTTTCATAAGAACTCCTTTTCTTAAAATGAATGCTAATTTAATTAAATAATTGCTTTAAAATTTGAATATCACTCATTAGACGCTTTAAGTCTTTTTGAACCTGTACTAGATCATGACTAATAGCTTTGTACTCGTTGATTCTTTTTACTTCGTTCTTAGTGTTACTAAGAACTTTTCTAGCACCCTCGATCGAAAAACGATCCCGGTGCAAAAGCTTTTGAATCATTAAAGCCGTTTCAACATTTTTTCTAGTATACATTCTTTGGTTATTACCAGATTTTTTAGGACTCAGTTCTTCAAACTCAGTTTCCCAGTATCTTAATACATATTGCTTAACACCTAAGATGTCTGCAACTTCGCCAATTTTAAAGGCCATTTTATCCGGAATTTTTGATAGTTTTTCAAGATAGTTTGCATCTACCAAAGATAATGGCATATCCACTGCGGCGGCCTTTTCATCTACTGCATTTACAATAGGGGGATTTTCGCCCTCTGGTAAAAACTCCATCTAGTCGTCATCCTCTACGATTCCAGTAAGATCCTCGCCATTTAAAATCGCTTTTAAAACTTGGCTAGGACGAAATGTTAATACTCTTCTTGCAGAAATTGTAATTTGATCGCCCGTCTGAGGGTTACGACCAATGCGCGATTTTTTTTCGCGAACTATAAAGTTGCCAAAACCTGAGATTTTTACTTTTTCACCCTTTTCTAAAACCGCTTTCAAAGAATTAAAAACTAACTCTACATATTCAGAAGCTTCTTTTTTAGAAAAACCAATTTTCTCATATACATTTTCAACGATGTCAGCTTTTGTCATTGTTGATTTGCTTTGATTTTGGCCGCTCATACTTTATCCTTTACTTCTATACTGAAAGGCTACCAACTACCTGGAAACTTTCAAGTTTTTTATAAATTCAGCTGCTTAACGCACTTCAGCGCCGAACTTGGCTTTTACGGATTCAATAATTTTTGACTGTAAATCAAGCAACTGCTCTTCGCTCATCGTCTTGTTTTTATCTTGGACTAAAAACCGAAATCCTAACGACTTCTTCTCTTCACTTAAATTGCCGCCCTCAAAGGCGTCAAATATCTTAATGTGTACAATATTCTCAGAAAACTGAGTCAAAATGTATCTCTCTATCTCACCTGCAGCTAACGTTTTATCACAGATAAAGGCCAAATCCCTTTCGACTGCAGGGTAAGCTACCAATGGTACCGCTTTGATTTGCCTTACAAACAATTGACTCAAAGACTCAATATCAAACTCTGCAAAAGCCACGTCGCAACGAATTTTTTCATCACTTTTGATTTTAGGGTGAAGACTTCCTATAACTCCAAATAACTTACCTTGCACAACTAATGCAGCAGTTTGACCTGGATGTAAAAAAGAGGGTCCTCGACTTAGCTGCTTCCATTCCCAATCAACGAGTCCCATCTGTAAAAATAAGTTTTCTACATGTGCCTTTAACGAAAACACATTAAGATGGTTTGATGATTTCCATAAGTTTTCATCGCGTCCCCAATACACTAGAGCTAGCCTTTGTGATTGCACATAACCCTGCGTGCCTTTTTTGAAAACTTGTCCAAGCTCAAAAAGTTTCCCTGTCAGGTTACCTCTACGGTAATTTAAACATAGGTTGTTAAACAGCGAGTATGCAGTTGAGGATCTTAATACATTATAATCTTCACTTAATGGGTTTAATATTTTTACTGGCTCAACTGTTGTTGGTAAGCCAGCCTCGTCTAAAAGCTTTTCTTCGCCGACAAACTTTTTTTGTCTACTATCATTTACAAATGCATAGTTTAGAGCTTCAGATACCCCATATAAACTAAGTTTTTCGCGAATAGAGTAATGCAATTCATAGGATTTAACATGTGGACTAGGCTCTCCACTTACATTTGGTGGGTTAGTTGGTATTTTATCGTAGCCTTCAAGTCTTGCGTACTCTTCAACTAAATCTTCTGCGATATTTAAATCAACTCGAAAACTAGGCGGAACAACGCTAAACTTCTTACCATTAATATCCACTTTACAGTTTAATCTAGTAAGCCAGCTCGAGAGCTTTTGTTCATCTACTGGCATCCCTACCTTTTGACTCACAAAATCACTATCCAAAGATATAACAGACTTATCTATAGGTGTTGGATAAATATCATGAACATCACTGTAAGCCTCGCCGCCTGCCACTTTTAACACGAGCTCAGTAACTCGGTCTAGAACCCTTAAGTTTGCAGTGGGATCGACCCCTCTAGAAAAACGGTAACCCGAGTCAGTTTCAATGCCATGACGTCTAGAAGATTTACGAACTGTTTGTGGCACAAAATACGCACATTCAATAAATATATCCTTTGTAGACTCACTCACTCCTGAATTTTTACCGCCCACAATGCCTGCCATTCCAACTGGTTTTTTGGCATCGTAAATCATAAGTTCACTTCCATCTAACTTGTATTCAGTGCCATCTAAACTAGTAAAGGACTCATTTTTTTCTGAAGTAGCTACACGAATTTCTTTACCTTCAAGATTATCAACATCGTAAGCGTGAAGTGGTTGACCTGTTTCTAACATTACATAATTGGTTACATCGACGATATTATTAATAGAATTAAATCCCAATGATTCTAATCTTTGCTTTAGCCAGCCCGGACTATCTCCGACTTTAACACCCGCCACATAACGACCCGTAAAACGCGGACACAAATCACCGTTAGTAAGACTTAGCTTAATTTTTTTCTTAGTTGATTCTTTACTTAATTTTGGCGTTTCAGATGGCGTCAGCAGAGGTTTTTCGATAATGCACGAGATCTCTCTGGCTAAACCATAGTGACTCAAGCAATCCGCACGGTTGGGAGTTACTTTTAACTCAAAAAATACATCATCTAAGCTGTAGTATTTTGAAAAATCCATACCAGCCTTTGCGTCCTCTGGTAGAATCAACAGACCCTTTGATTCGTTGGATAGACCCAATTCTTTTTCTGAGCACAGCATGCCGCTTGAATCTACGCCTCTTAGCTTCGTAACTGTGATATTCATACCGTTTGGAAGGCTAGCTCCCGGTAAGGCGACAATTACCTTATCCCCTTCTTTGTGATTTTTTGCTCCACAAACAATCTGGTGAACTACACCGTCACCGGTTGAGACTTGGCAAACACTTAGCTTGTCAGCATCAGGGTGTTGTTTTTTTTCAATGATGGCACCCACTACAACTTGTTGAAATTGCTTGGCCTGATTTTCTACGCCCTCTACTTCAAGACCCGCACTAGTTAAAATAGTAGCTAAGTCTTGTGGCTTTTGAAAAAATTCTTTTACATCAACAAACTCATTGATCCATTTTAGGGAAACTTTCATCGAAATTGCTCCAAAAACCTTGTGTCATTATCTGAAAATTGACGAATATCATTTATGCCGTACTTACCCATTGCTAGTCTTTCTATTCCGAAACCAAAAGCATAGCCTTGCCAGTCTTTAGAAGAAACGCCTGCTTGTTCAAACACATTTGGGTGTACAAGTCCGCAGCCACCGACTTCGATCCAACCAGTATTAGAGCAAAGTCTACAGCCTTTTCCGCTGCAGCCTGGGCACGTACAATCCACTTCGGCCGAGGGCTCAGTAAACGGAAAGAAGCTAGGACGAAATCTAGTTTGTACTTGAGAGCCAAAAAATTCTTTATTAAAAAAAGATAGTACTCCTTTTAAATCAGCCATAGAGACTTTTTTATCTACCAGCATACCTTCCATTTGATGAAACATCGGAGAGTGGGTTGCATCGGCATCTACCCTAAATACAGCCCCGGGTCCTAAAACGCGCAAAGGCAGACTTTCTTTTTCTAGAGAATGGATTTGTATAGGGCTAGTTTGGGTACGAAGTACATAGGTGCTATCAATATAAAACGTATCTTGCATATCTCTGGCTGGGTGATCTTTAGGGATATTGAGGGCTTCAAAATTGTATTTATCTAATTCAATCATGGGACCTGTACGAACACTGAAACCAATTTTAGAAAAAATCGATACCATTTGATCAATCACCATTTGAATCGGATGCTTAGTACCCACACTTACTTGAGGACCTGGCAGGGTCATATCTACCCGCTCAGATTCAATCTGGTTAGTTAGTTCTTTTATCCCTAAGTCAGATTCTGCCGCGGTATAAAGTTCTTCTAAATGAGCCTTTATTACATTTACTCTTTTACCGAACTCGGGCCGCTCTTCTTTTGATAAACTACCCACATCGCGCATGATTAAAGATAGAGAACCTTGTTTACCAAGATACTTTACTTTTAAGTCGTAGAGTTCTTTAGATGTTTTTGCCGATTTAAAGTCGGCCTCAGCTTGCTCTTGTATTTGTTTTAGTTTTTCGTCTAACATCTCTTAAATATTAAGGATTATCTCAACTTTAGCAAGTACTTACCTCTTTTCCCTAGCTCTTGCGTAAGATCAATGAAGCCTACAAAAACATCATTTTTGCCGATCCATACACTCTCGCCAATTTAGATCAAAGCAAACTACCGCTGAGTAGCACAAGTTTTTTGCATGGGTATTGCCACAAAGTCTATAAGCTCACATACTTTTTACAGGAAGTATGAATGAAAGAAAAAATCCAACAATTAACCAGAAGAGATAAAGTCTTTTTACTCTTAGGTGGCATATTTGTGACCAATGCCATCGTCGCCGAGCTCATTGGCGGAAAATTATTTGCCATCGGCCCATTTGTAATGAGCATGGGAATACTGCCTTGGCCCATCGTATTTTTAACTACCGATTTAATCAATGAACATTACGGCAAAGACGGCGTTAAGTTTTTAACCTATTCAACCGTCGGCTTGATTGCATTTACATTTTTACTATTATTTATGGCCCTACATATTCCGGCGGTAGACTTCTCCCCTGTGGATGACCAGTCATTTTACACTGTATTTGGTCAATCCAATTGGATCATTGTTGGCAGTATTACGGCTTTTTTAGTCTCTCAGCTTTTAGATGTGGCTATTTTTTGGTTTTTTAAAAACAGGACAGGAAATAAAAAACTTTGGTTAAGAGCCACAGGCTCTACCGCCATCTCTCAATTGATTGACACTTTTGTGGTTGCTGGAATTGCTTTTTGGTTACCAGGAAAAATCACCACAGCAAATTATGTAACACTATCTTTTACTAACTATAGCTATAAACTGGGGATCGCCATCGCCCTCACTCCACTGATTTATTTAGGGCATCATTTAGCAACTAGGTATTTAGATAAAGATAAGCTGACTACGCCTTAGGCTCTACAGTGATGTCCATTTTATGTTGTCCAGATAGAACTAAATGTGTGATCAAAAAAGTATAGATGGCTAAATAATAAAATATTCTAAATTTTGATGGAACAAAACTGTGCATATAGATAACCGCGGGGCTTATTAAAAGTGGGACCAAAAAAATTAATATAAAGTTTCTTTGATGTGCATCGTTACTATGCGCTCTAAGTGTTGATTGACAGGACGGGCAAGTAAAAGTCACACCCTCTTTATCAGCCGTAATTCGCCGATTAGCGCTAAATAAAAAAATAGGCAGTCGTTTTTGACAAGCTGGACAGTTTTTACGCTTCATATCCACTCTAAATCTAACAAATCGCACAAAGGGTCAAGAAAAGAAACCTTGTAAACAAAAATACTAAGCGAGATACTTTTTTAACGAGGTATGTATGCAGGAATTACGCACGTTATTAGATAAACTTTGGATTGATTACACCGGCCTAAACCCTTCGGCTCTTAAAATTCATAATTTATTTGTAGAGCGAGGTGACACTGTATTTAACGACCACATCGCCTTTAGAACCTACGAAGGTAAGACTGGCTTAGATAGTTTCGCAAAGCCCTTTATCAAAGCTGGCTACAAAGCCATGGGTGAATACGAGTTTGTACAAAAAAAATTATTCGCTAAACATTTTGAGCACGAAAACAAAGAGCTTCCAAAAATATTTATCAGTGAATTGAAGTGGAAAGAATTCTCTCCGTTTTTACAAAAACAAACCGAAAATATTTTATCTCAAATTAAAGATAGTGATATAGATAACTTTAATTTTTCAGTAGCAGGTAGACTTTGGAATATGAATCATGCTGATTACTTAAAATTAGCTGACGAGAGCGAATATGCTGGTTGGCTTGCTGCATTTGGATTTAGAGCTAACCATTTTACGGTAGATGTAAACAGACTAAGCTCTTTTAAAACTTTAGAAGACTTAGATACGTTTATTGAGTCGCAAGGATTTAATCTAAATACAAGTGGTGGAAAGATTAAAGGCACTCCAGCTGAGCTGCTCGAACAATCTTCTACACTTGCTAAAACAATTTCTGTTGCGTTTAATGATGGAAAATTTGAAATACCAGCTTGTTACTATGAATTTGCTAGGCGCTATCCAGACGCCAAGGGCGATTTGTATCAAGGCTTTATTGCGGCGTCAGCTGACAAAATATTTGAAAGCACGGATCGACAAAGATAATGATAAAACGCCTACGCCAAAAAATTAATGTATTACAGAGTGTCGTCAATCGTTTGCAAACCTATAGGCTCTTTAGCTTTTTGCTATTCTTAGCCCTTGTCGTATTTTTTTACTTTGCAAAACTAACCAATTTATATGTCCCTACCACTCTATTTTTTATGGTCGTATTCTTGTATTTACTAATACGTTTCAAAAAGACAAAAACTCACCTACTTGCTTTAGAGCATTTACAAGAGTTTGAAAAAAGACAAACTGCGAGACTATCAGGTACTTACAAGTTGCTAACAACAACTCCCTATGTCGAAGCCTTCAAAGACTCCCCCTTAAGTAGAGATTTAGATCTAATTGGTGAAAAAAGTTTATACTCTCAAATCAATGAAACCATTACCGCTGAAGGTGATTTGTTCTTGATCGAAAATATTTTAAATGGATCAAGTACTTATCAAAATACCCCCGCAAGAATTATTGCGTTAAAAAAGCAATACTTAAAAGACAAAAGGCATTTTGTTAAAATTAAAACTGCTGGGACCTTACTGTTAGAGCCTTTGTTAAAGTGGACTAAAAACCAAGTTGGTATACTGCCAGCAAGTTTTATCAGTGTGTACGTAGGCTACGCTTTATTTTTAGCGTCACTATTTACTCCCTATAAAAATATTGGTTTATTTGTTTATCTCTTAAGTTACTTTGTTTCATTTTCTAGCTTCTATTCGGCTTACTCTAAAGCGATTGAACTAGAGGCCTTACTATTTTCTTTAAAAAAACATCTGCAACATTTATTAAAGACCAATTGGATAGAGGCAAAAAGCTTTACAAGCCTTAGAAGAGTTTCCACCTGGGTGTCTTTTTTAAGTGTGCAAGCAAACCCTCTTGTACTAGTTCTTTTAAATCTCGTCTTTCCTTGGACTGCATTTTTTACCCATCTCTTAACAAGAGCACAAAAAAATGTATCGATTGAGGCCCCCAAATTAATTCAAACTTTAAAAGACTGGGACTATCTATTTTCTCTTCGCACTCTGTACCAATACCAAACTAAAACTTTTGCGCAGATGTCTACCTCCATTGAATGGAAGGCAAAAGACATCTACCACCCACTGTTAGCAAACCCTAAGCCTAACTCTTTTGATTTAACGTCCCTTGCTTTAATCACTGGGTCTAATATGTCAGGTAAATCTACCTTTCTTAGAACCATCGGAGTGAATCAAGTTTTGGCCCATATGGGAGCTCCTGTGTTTGCGTCGTCACTTACTACGTGGCCGGCCGAGATTTTAACTTGTATCCGTGTGAGTGACTCTATAGAGAACGGAATTTCTTATTTTTATGCCGAAGCCCTACGGTTAAAAGAAGTGGTTTCGAAAGCCTCCCAAAAATCATGTTTGTTTTTAATCGATGAAATTTTTAGAGGCACAAACAACAAAGAAAGATTCATTGGGGCTAAGTCTTTAATACTGTCGTTAAGTAAAGGGCCATCCATTGGAATCGTTACTACTCACGATTTAGATTTAGTGGAGCTAGAAACTTTAACCGACAAAGTTAAGAACTATCATTTTCATGATGAGGTAAAGGGAAAAGAACTCTACTTTTCATTTGAATTGAGGCAGGGTCCATCAAAGACTACAAATGCTCTACAGATCCTAAAAAATGTCGGCCTGCCTATTTTAGACTAAACTTAAAGGCTAATTTTTGTAGAAAAGTTAGGAACTTAGGCGCTTTGCAATCACATTGGGCAGATTTAACTATATTTTGGCACTAACCTTGACTCACCTACCTAAACTGACTAATTTGCCAGTGCGGGGTGGAGCAGCCCGGTAGCTCGTCGGGCTCATAACCCGAAGGTCGCAGGTTCAAATCCTGTCCCCGCAACCAATTTTCTTTTCAAAGATTGGGCAAAAAGACAAAATCACTGAACTCCCAATGTCCCGTTTATCATATTATTGCCGAACCTCGGATCAATTTAATTCTCAGAATAAAAGCAGTTACAGAAGAGCACTGGTAAGCTTTTTGCTTTAGTGATTTCTAACAAGGAGTCATTTTGTGATAGACCAACCTTCCCCGCAAGAAATCACCCAAAGAATATTTTTTATTCGTGGACTTAGAGTTATGCTGGACTCTGACTTGGCAGAACTTTATGGAGTAAAAACAGGAATTTTAAACAGGCTGTAAACCGTAATAAAATTAGATTTCCTATGGACTTTATGTTCCAACTTACTGAAAACGAAGAGGCAATCTTGAGATGCCAAATTGGCATCTCAAGACAAAAAACGGATCAACATGGCGGCAGAAGATATTTACCACTAGTTTTTACTGAGCAAGGCGTTGCTATGTTATCTAGTGTTCTCAAAAGTGAGAACGCAGTTCTGGTTAATATTGAAATTATGCGAACCTTTGTAAAGCTCCGTGAAATCTTATTATCTAATCAGGAACTTGCTGAAAAGCTGACAGAGCTGGAGCAAAAATACGATGTGCAGTTTAAAGCGGTCTTTGAGGCAATCAGAAAACTGATGATGCCACCTGATCCTCCTCCTCGTCGCCGCATTGGTATTTAAACATCGATCCAAGTACAATCTTTGAAGCCATCATTCTGACACCGTCTTCTGATGGTTAAAGTGATCACCTAACACTTCAATCCCGCGCAAAGTATTTTAAAGCTTGCAGTGAAAATACTTGAACTAAACAATCTGCCCATGAATAATTAACGATAAGTGAAAAATATTTTCTTTATTTTGATTATTATTTCTTTACAGTTAGCACAACTCAATTGCTATGCTGCCTTATGCGAACCAGGTCGCAACACTCAGTTGCATAATGATGAAATAGTTACGGTAGATGAGGCCGAAGGCCATCATCATGAAGATACGAC
>JBBKWS010000210.1:0-3499 GCA_037969075.1 Bdellovibrionales bacterium
GGTGCAAGCAAAGTCTATTGTTGTATCAGGACAAAGAGAATTTAAAGAAAAGATCGATGATCCAAATGGCAAGATCGAATCCTCAACGGCGCAAGCCTACCACCAAACCATCCCACTAAACGCGCAGGTCGATACCAAAGACTTAAACCGTGATTACAACGATGGCGTACTTCGTATCGTGATGAAGAAGCTCTAGGTACCTGCTTCCTTTTTCGGGCCACAGTGTGTTAAATCAAGATTCTATCTCTAAACACAGAAATGATTTAATTGATATTTTACAATTTATTTTTCTGATCTAGTAACAAACGCAAAGTGGTTTTTAGAAATTTAATCCGATCGAATCTAAGGATTTGGCAATACATAACTGGAACGGCGTGATCGACATTCTCAGCCACAATGTAGTTCGAGCCAGGTAAAATCGCGCTTTTCACCGGCACAAGTCCGTCATTTTTTAATCCGTTATCTCTCTCCATAATTGTTCTACTATAAAACATAATGGTGTCCTGCCCCGTGGTTAATTGCCATGGGTTTGTAAAATCAATTTTTTTTGATTTGTAGCTGGCAAATGAGATAAATGGAATTTTTTTCCCTAATGAATTCAAAAACAGAGCTTCTGCCTCTAAATTATCAGTGGCATCACTACGGGTCTTAAGACTTTCTAGGGCTGCAAATGAAATGTTGAGTTTCGGTAGAGTCCACTTTGCAAAATATTGTTTTGTCTTTATTTCAGTAAAGGAGTCAGCAACTGGAGAGCCATAAAATGGAACTTGAATTGCTAAAAATCCTCTTATTTTTTTTAACACAGTATCATCCATAGCCATAAGGGCTTGGATCGCATCAAGCCCACCCTTACTGTGGGCAACCAAGATCACTGGTTTACTTGATCTCATTACCGCTGAAAGTACATATGGAGCGTTTTCGCCAGGCGTACCTTCATAAAAATACTCAACACGCTCACTTTCGACGCCGATTGAGCTAAGCCACTTCATTTGTTCATCATAATATTCTCCTAGTTTTGCAAACCTTGCTAAACTATGAGAACCCAGCCCTATGATCACGTTTGACAAAAACCCTGGAACAAAAATAATTTTATACTTCTTAAGCTCAACAGAATATTTTGCAGGCCAAACCTTTTGTGCATCACTAGTATTCATTGAGTTTTCATATTTAGAAGAAATATTTTTATTGTTTAAATCGACACTCGAATCAGCTTGCGAGAAATTAGTAACAGCCGTCAGACTAATGAAACCTAGAATAAACAAAAAATGATTCACAACGAACTCCCTTAAGAAGTCCATTTAAGCAGCTAAGCCTAGCCAGTCATTTGATTTTATAGCTTTTGAAATTAATTCATCTAATCAGCCAGCTTTATTTAACTAAGTGGATATACGCACCCTGCTCAGCAGCTAGAGCATTTTGAGCGCTTGATATTGTCATCCAGTAACACTTGAACTTAAGCTTATTATCTTCATCATGACTTATAACATGATGTATCCAATTTGTAGGGAGCTCTTGATTTGTTGTAAGCTGGTAAACATTTCGCATATGCATTTCTTGTCGATCTTCTCTGAAATACTCAAAACATCCAAGATGTTTTTGGATCTCAGCCCCTTGTATTCCTGTTTCCTCTCGAACCTCTCTCAATACAGCATCGTTTAATGATTCATTAAGAAGAACTGTACCAGCTGGTACTTGGATGCCAGCTTCCGGGTAGTCAACGTGTTCAAATACTAAAACCTCAAAGCTATTTTTAGATTTCCGCAGTATGTAGGCTAGAACCTTTTCAATTTTTTTCATATTTTAAGCCGATTAAATAAAAAACTGAATAGCATTAGTTCTTATAGATTAATGTGAATGTTGTTATAATCACCCAACAAAATATATATAAGCATACAAAAAAGAAGTAAACTGGAATAATTCTTTTAAGCAGAGGTTTCATATTTGATTTGCCTATCCGTAAATATGCAGTCTCTACTCGAGAAGTATTACGCCTTGCTTGTTATTGTGCAGACCTAGTTACCGAACTCGCACCTGCTGGATTATCAGCACCATTCCATTTCCATTTTTCGCAATCGCTAGCAGTTAAAAACTCTTTGCCATCAAAAATATGTTCTTTAATAAAAGAATAACGTGCCGGTGATATTTTAAGTAGTTTTTTAGGTACATATCTATAAGCAGAAATAGACTCGGCTAAGTCTTCCTTAACAGAATCCTTTGCATATATACTAACCAAATTAATGGGTGCGTTCACAGCCCAACCTGTTACCTTGCTCCACTTATCAAGTAGAGGTAAGCCACCATTCACCTCTTTAAGTTCGGCTAGACGGTGTGCTAACTCATGAAACGCTATATACTCTTTCATAAAATCAGGTTCTTTACTCCAATTATTGCCAAACATCATAGTGGCATTTGCAATTAAATAGCCCGTATTTAAACTCACATCTAGCTTTCGATCTATATGCGAAAGCCCATCTCCTTCAAAATCTAAGTCCATGTTTTCAGGAACTTGCAGAAAGGTTGTCACCAGTGAGTTTAACTCTTTATCTGTCCAAGCAGATATATATTCTGTTCCTAAAGTTTGATGTCCAGCATACTCTGAAGCAAGAATATTATAATTTACATACAGTAATAACATCTTCATAGCTCGATCTACACCGAAGATAGCTTTAGTAGCACAGATAACATCATGACAACCAGCAGGAACCTTGTCTTTAAAATCATAGGAAGCCTTACTAGACTTAAAGGGAAGAAGACTTCCATCAGAAGTTTTTAAAATTTCATGCTGAATAAAATCTAAATTAGGCAAAAGGTTTTGCCACGTCTCCCTATCTTCATTAGATGTGTTTGGGTCCCGTAACATTAATTTAACTTGATCTGCTAGTATAACTTTGGGGCTTACTAGTAACTCAAAAGCGTATAAAACCTCAGGTTTTTGCTGTTTAAATTCAACACCCATAATTATGCGATCTTCAGGAACGGAATCTTTTAACTCTTTAACGATTGACTGACGGATCTCTGACTCTATTTGACGACTATCAGGCATTGTTTGACGACACTGCATCTGCAGAAGTTCACTAGCGCTATCCACGCTAAATTCTGAGAGCTGCGCATGCAGCAGGACTGGTGCAGTTAAAACTACAAATACTAAGATTAGGTTTTTCATATAGCAATTATTTTTTAATTAGACCCTGAAGTTCACGCATCATAAAATTCATGTGTGAATTAAGGTGCTCAAGATCTTTTACATTCTTTTTTAAACGTAAAAGTGGCTCTAAATCGTCTTGAAAAGAAGGAGCCAATTGGTCGCGCTGTCTACTCACAGTAGAGGTCTTACCCAGTAAGTTTATCGGGTTAAGGCTAGAAACTTTGTTTTTTGCATTTGTAAAAGACATAACTTTTACTCCTTTTAATTTGAGGATCTGCATGTTTCTAACCTCCACTTTGGGTGTAGGTACATGCTACGTAACCTCTTAGGTTTATAACAACTTAAATTTTCTTA
>JBBKWS010000211.1:0-7220 GCA_037969075.1 Bdellovibrionales bacterium
ATAAACTGCTCCCTTATAGTGGATATAATCACAGTTTGATACCTTGTTAAGTAATTAAAATTGGTCTATTTTTTGAATTACTACACTGCATGAACATAGAATGCCCAAATAATTCCTGCCCACAGATAAAAGCGTCCGTAAAACGAGGTCTCTATTTCAGAAAATCGGACTCTAAATATATTCAAAGATATCAATGCCAAAGCTGCAGGCGCGGTTTTTCGAGTGCAAGCCGCTCTATAAATTATAAGCAAAAGAAGCGCCGTTTAAATCCAATCATATATAAAATGTATGTCAGTTGTAGTTCGCAAAGAAGAATTGCCCGAACTTTACGGATTAACCTAAAGACTGTAGCTAGGAAGATAGTATTTTTATCTAATCTATGTGCCATTGAAAATAGAGATTATATTAGGAGCCTAGATATTGCAGAGGTTCAGTTTGATGAAATGGAAAGTTTTGAGCACACCAAATTAAAGCCAGTATCTATTCCAATTATAGTAGAGAGAGGAAGCAGAAAGATATTAGGGATTGATGTATGCGAGATGCCCTCGAAAGGTCTTCTTTCAAAGAGATCTGTTAAAAAATATGGCCGTAGGAGGGATGAGAGAACAAGGTGCTTGGATGAAGTACTAGCTATATTAAGAAATAAGAGCTTAAAATTAATAGAATCAGATGAGTGTCCTAGGTATATCAAGCTGGTTAAAAAGCACTTTCAACAAGTAAGATATAAGCAATATAAGGGAAGAAGGGGTTGTGTCGTAGGGCAAGGAGAATTGAAGGCCGGAGGTTATGATCCCCTGTTTTCATTAAATCACACTTGTGCCATGGTTAGGGCAAATGTAAATCGATTAGTTAGGCGCACATGGTGTACAACAAAGAGCCGAGAGAGTTTGCGGCGTCATTTAGAGATCTATATGCACTATCATAATTTTCATTTAACATAATAGGGTTTAAGAATCAGAAATGTCCGGGATTAAAGCAGTCGGTATTAAAAACTCTACAGATTTATATCCACGATAAGGGAGCAGTTTATGGATTGCAGAAGTCGCATTCGGCGGGATCAAGCTCTTTAAGTCCATCGGCGCGGTCTTTGATTTCTTGGTATTCACATTTTTTATTTGGACAACTCCAAATCTCATTTAGAGGTTTATCAGACTTTATTCCACAGTCACCACAGGCTAAGCCTCTTGTCACATCCGTCATTTCAAAACCCGGCGATGCACAGTCAGGGCAAATAGATATTAATTTTTCAATCAATACTTCTGCTGCCCGAGCAATTACTAATCGTCTTTTGGGATTCATATGTGCGCGGTTATCGGTTTCTATCCAAACTTTCTCTGTCTGGTGTCGTGATTGGATCATCTTAATAGCATCAAAAACTTCATCTTTTGTTGTAAGGCCTTTAAACACAGATTCGTTTGATTCATAACTAGGTTTAACGATGACTCCCTGATCACCAAAATCAAATCTTTGAAAAAACAGTTTGATCTCATCAATTGTACTAACTTCAGCGTATTCGGCTTTATTGTCCATGCTTATATAGTGAGAAAAAATTTCGATCTGTTTTTTTGTATCGACAAAAATAAGTGTCTCTTGATTGCATTCTATAAAAGGAATTCGTGGATGCGGCCCAAAACTGCCCTCGCTAGCGATACCAAACTGTAAGCCAGTTTTGTTTATTCCTAGTTTTGCCTTTTTACGTAAGACAGCCTTAATATCATGTTCCCTCTTAATTTCACCCGTAAATGTACCAAGCAGATCAGTATTAATATCGGCAGGTACCACAAGTTTTGCTGCAAATTTTTTTTCAAACAAAGGAGATAAAATATATTCCTTTTTGTGCATGGTTGTGAACGCAATACTAATACCAAAATAGGGATGACTTTTATTTATTACCATTTTTTATAAAAAAATTTATTCTCTAGTTCCATATTTCCTCTTTAGTATCAAGCCACGCACGATCATGGTACAAGCTGGTCTCTTTTGTATGAGGATCTATTGCAATTAATTTTAACCAATTGTTTTCTACTAAATCTTTAACGAGCTGGTGCTTTTTAATAATGGCATCGATTGAAGAGGTAGTAGCTTCGATATAAACCTGAAGTCGTATGGGCTCATGGTAGTATTGCCCACCATATCTTACAGACTGCTCTGTTAGCCCACCAAGTAGGTCACTTGCATTGCCTTGAATACATCCGATTGTGCCTACAACATTATTTAAAACTTTGTTTCCTGCGCCAAATTTATTTGGCTCAATTGTACTGGCATAGTACTGCATATTTATCCAGTTAGTAACAATCATTGGTGCCGTCATTATCAGTTCTAACTTAGAAAGATCTTGATCTTCAGAGGCATCGTAATCATGAAGAAAAGCGCGTCCCCCTAAGTCTATTGCTCTAGTCAGTTTTCTGCGAGCAACAAAAAATGAGGCGTTTTTGGCTAAGCCCCATTCGGGTCTAATTTCTGACCAGTCATTTGATTTGTTGTTAAACTCGCGAACTAAAGACGGATCCTCAAGGCTTTTTGCAAATGGTAACTTTGTAGATCTTTCTTTTCGGCAACACATTGAAGCTGTATTGAAATATGCAGAAATCTTTTTAAGATCTATTTTTTGTGCTTCATCTTGTCCATTTATTTTATCAAAAAGAAGTTGATCCTTTGTGGTATTGTGCCAACCAGATAAAAATAGAGTGTTTTCTGGTATATCAATTCCCTTATTTCTAATTTGATTTCTAACATCTGTTTCATTTAAAATTGATGCCAGTAGCTTTGAATTGCCATGCCCACTATGCCCAGCGCAGGCGCCACAATCTAGTGCTGAAGCGTAGGGATTATTAGAAGATTCACTGCCGTGCCCAAAGAAAAATACATATCTAGAAAAGTTTTTAATTAAACCCATATTTTTAAGGGCACCGTATGCCATTGAAGCTTTAGTCTCTAGATCGATGGTAGACAGATCAAGGTGAAGAGATTGAAGCTCTTTAGTAGATAATCCCATTACGCTTACATCTATGTTAGGTTTTTTACTACCAAAGCTAGATTGTATAAGTTTATAGATGTAGGTGAATCCAAGTGTTTCTACAAATGAGAAGCATGAGTTTGTAGATGACTGTATTTTACGTACTAAATGTTTTTTATCGACAAATACTTGCCTTGCTTTTTCGAGAGCATTTTTAGATTGATTAGATGTCTCTGCTATTTCTAAGGCTGGCTCTAGTAATACCGGGCACTGTTGATCTGATGCTTGATGCCCAAGGCCCTTTATGGAGGTAAGCATTCCAAAAAAACCTGCAAAGCCAATGGTCTGAATACTATTAGATTGAAGTTCAATGTGTCTTCTTATTACCTCGCTACGGACATCAATACAAAAAACAGCTTGTGCTAAAGGGGTGCTGGTTACCTCTTCATTGAAAGCTGCGTGACTTAAAGATGCGGTAACCTGTCTTCTATAGGCAGCTTCGGTAGCCAGTAGCCATATGTATTTATACTCAATGTTACTAGATTCCTTTGCTGTGCTAGATGTACGCTTAAGTAGGTTTAAATCGATGGAGTCTTTAAGAAGGCTTATATCATAAGCCAAGCGGATTACAAATATATCAATAAGGCCACCAATTTTAGTAAGATTCGAATCATCTCCCGATCGCGTAGCCTCGAACTCAAATTTTTGTATATAAGAAGACCAACCCATAGTGGTAAATATGAGTCTATAGAAGTAATCAGTGGTTTCGGATTGATTTAGGCGGACCCGGCTAAATAATTTATTAGTAAGATAGTTTAGTGCATCTATGGGATCATGAGGAAGTGAAGTAACAAGTTTCACAAATGAAGGTGTGATGTTTTTAGTAGAAGCATCGTATTGGCAAAGCGACTTCCAGCAATGATAGAATCGAAACTCACGGTTAGGTATTTTCCATGCTGCTTGTCCTTCGTCAAAATAGGCTGAGGCCCATTTAGATACTTCATTGGTAATTGTTTCTGTCATGCAGGCAGAGTTTTGAATGTCATAGAGATCGCTCAGACATCGGATGTGCAAAGCTGATGGTTTAGGTTTAGGCTTTTTGATACAATCAATTAGTTGCTTAGATTCAAATCGAGGTGTTGTACTTTGTTTAACTTCTTTGTCATATAGCTTAATCGCAAGTTCTAGGTCGTAATCTGTGATTTCTCCAGAAGTAAACTTTTTCAGAAAAAACTCGTTGCTAGGTAACATTTCTAAGCCCGAGGATTCTTTTATGTACTTAATAGCATTTAAAAACGGTTTTTCTTTAAATCCAAAAAAAGGATTTACCGCAACGTAATCTCTAGTATCCCACAAAGGACTTAGCATTTTTGCTGCTTGCTTAAAACACTCTAAGACCATTTCAGGATTTTGATTTTTTACCTGCTTTTCATTTTTAGTATCAACGACTGTGGATTTATCTTGCATGGTTTTTCCTTTATATAGTCTGGTGAATTTGATCACTTTAAGCCGCTACTCAAGGCGCTTACGTACAAACGTTTTCCCAATCTGGTTCGAGAAATTCCTTCTAGATTGTTTTGTATTAGATAGAGAGCTACAAAGAATCCAATAGAGATTAGGAAGGTGATTAGATTAACTAGGTCAAAGCTCAAACTTTGATCTGGAGCTATGTCGGTCAGTAAGTAGTTCATTCCAGAAGAAAGAAAGAGATATGAGCCTACGATGGAAGAGATTGTAAGTGTCGCCTGTAGTTTGTGTCTTGAGCCAAGAAAAATTTGAGCCACAGCAAGGGATAAGACAACCAGTAAAATTGAAATTCCTGGTTTATCAATGAAGCTATAACCCAAGCCCACCTGAACTCCAAAAACTAAAAGTATAGATATTGCAGCCGTAATAAAGGGTGTCCATATATTTTGATTTTCTTCTTGTGTAGGAAAATAACGATTGAGTCTTCCATAGTCTGTGGTTGTTCCCGAGCTTAAAAATGCATAGGCTTTATAAAAGGCATGCCCAATGATATGCACAACAGCAATAGAGAATGCGCCTAGCCCACATTGTAGCATCATGAAACCCATCTGCGAAATGGTCGAATAGGCCAGGCTCTTTTTTACATTAGACTGAGTCAGCATAATGATTGAACCATAAAAGGCCGTAAAGCCGCCAATCAATGTTAGTACTGAAAGTGATAGCGGAGCTGTTGAAAGCAGGGGACTCATTCTTATAACTAGGTAGCCTCCACCATTGATAATTCCTGCGTGCATAATGGCAGAAACTGGGGCTGGTGTTTCCATTGTGTTGGGGAGCCAATAGTGAAATGGAAACTGAGCCGACTTTGTTAATGCACCTAATACCAGAAAAAGGCAGGCAAGTTGTAGGGATAGGTTGTTTTGAACAACGAAGTCTTTATTTTGAATTTGTAGGAAAATAGTATCAAAGTCTAAGCTATTAAAAATCCAAAACAGAAGTGCTCCAGAGACAATCATAAACATGTCCCCAAGTCGACTCACCCAAAACTTATGATTTGCGGCCCTTTGTGCACCAGTTCGATTAGAAAAATGAGTTAGGAGTAGATGAAGGAAATAGGAGACACCAACCCAGGAAGCAAAAAAGAGAACTAAGTTAGAAGACATTAACATAGTAAGTACGCAACTCAGTGTGTAGGCTAAGTTTTTAAAAAAAATATCTTTTTTAGAATCATCCTCTAAGTGTCTAACGGAATATCGCATAACAACCATACCAATTGTTAAAACTGTAGTTCCAATAAATCCTGAAAGGGCATCAAGCTTTAATCCTATGGATAGGTACGTAGAGAAACTCCAGAGATGTAACTCGATGGGGGCACCATACGATATTGTCGATAGGGTAAGTAAAAAGATGGCTAGGGGCCCTAAAAAAAGCAGCGAGCTAAGCTTAAGACGAGGAAATACAGCTCCTAAGCTATTGATAACTATAGGGTAAATGGCTATTGCAAGTAAAACATATGACTCCATTACATCTCCTCTTATAAGTACCATGGTAGCAATCTCTGGCAATATGCGCAATATATTTCATGTATTATTTTTCATGTATATGATTTCATGTAAATACGCTACTATTAACAACTATTTGGAGGTTGGCTTGATGCAAAATGATACGGGGTGGACTTTTTTTAGTAATCACGGACACATCTATTTCTTATTAGCTACAAATGAAAACATTGTGCTTAGGGAAGTAGCGCTAAAAGTTGGAATCACTGAAAGGTCTGTCTTGGGCATTGTGCAAGATCTTGAAGAGGCCGGCTTTATAAAGAGAGAAAAAACAGGAAGATCTAATAAATATAAGATCGTTGCAAAAAAAACACTACGGCATCCGTTAGAGTCTAACGTTCAGCTTAAGGATTTAACTCAATTGATACAAGAGGCTAAAAAAAGTAAGTAAAAATAATGTGTAACATATTCCTTTTATTAAGCGAAAATCAGGCCAAGTTAAATGCGATCAGCCAGCTAACAGCAAGGGAGCCAAATAGCAGAAGAGTACTTTTGGTGGCGAAGGATTTTAGTAAAGGGCTTCCTAGGGTGAAAATCAAAAAGAGCTTTGAAATGTAAGACGCCACAACCGAAACGGCCAACAGGCTACAAAGAAATTTTACACTCACAGATCCAGCTTCATGTAGTTGAACATTTGCTATGATCGACCCATGAATTTCAAATAAAGAGATAAGGGAAGTAAGAACAAGAAGTCCATTTTTGCCAAAAAAGTTTTGGCTGATTTTAGACACAGCAAGAATGGCAATGATAAAAAGAGAGAGTTTTAAAATTGGTAATATCTTAAATTTTGATGTATCCGCTTGATCATATCTGTCTTCGAGTTTTCTGTACTGAAAAAAGATCATTATAATTGTAGCCAGTATCGGTCCAATAAATATCACTACAGTAGTGATGTGCACACTAGTTGTTCCTGTTATTACAAGCGCCAAACCCTCAAATAACATCGCGCCAGTTGCCGCCAAAAAAGTTAGCATTTCACCAGAAGGATTCTTATTGTTATTGGCCTTACTTCGTTTTGCTAATGATGCTGTGGTAATAGTACTTGATACAAGGCCTCCAAAAAAACCTGTAAGAATGGCTCCGGTCCGTGTCCCGAGGTAATCTACCATGAATGCACCAAAAACTTGAATCACCGTCAGGGCCAGAATCATTGAGGCTATCTTTTTAGGACTCAAAAGATTCCAGGGATCAAGTGGTGTAGCTGGCAACAACCATGTAAGTATGGCCAGTGATAATAC